>JAJPWX010000086.1 GCA_021205755.1 Lachnospiraceae bacterium
CAGACTGTGCAGGTTTACCTGCTAAAGGCTGTATTTTCATTTCGGGATGGGCGGGTGCTGATCGTCCAGTGGACGATCGTTTAGCACCGACCGAAGTGAAACGGAGACGCCCATCAAGCCACAGACATATGACGCGTTAGCGGCATATAGCCTGCATCGCAGGCGGTCTGCGGCCTGCTGTTCTGAATAGTTACGTTTCATTTATGAATGATAAGGTGTTGAAACGACTGGTGCCAGAAAGGGTGAGGAACTGGTGCGGCCTGTTTTGCGTAAATCAAAGGAGGATACCTGGATGCGATTATATGTTTACAGCATGCGGGAGTTCGATGAACTGCCCTGTTTTGAAAAATATTGCAAAAAATACGGGATTGAATACGCTTACACGACGGAGACGCCGTGCCTGGAGAATCTGGACTACTGCAAGGGCTACGAGGTGGTAGATATTATCACGACCATGATTGACCGGCCGATGCTGGATCGGTTTTACGAGTTGGGCGTACGCTGCCTGACGACGCGGACGATCGGCTACGACCACATAGACGTCGATTACGCGAAAAGCCTCGGCCTCGGCGTAGTTCACGTGAGCTACTCACCGAACAGTGTGGCGGATTATACCATCATGCTGATGCTCATGGGCTGCCGCCGGATGAAACACATCATGGAGCGGGCGGAGGTGCAGGATTACACGCTGAAGGGCAAGCTCGGCCGCGAGATTCAGGACTGCACGGTGGGAATTATTGGCACCGGCCGTATCGGACGGACGCTGATCCGCCATCTCTCCGGTTTTGGCTGTAAAATGCTCGCTTATGATATCTATGAGAGCGAGGAAGTAAAAGAATACGCACAGTACGTAGATCTGGACACACTCTATGCGGAGTCTGACATTCTCACCCTTCACGCGCCCGCTACAGAAGACAATTATCATATGATTGATGCGCAGGCGATTGGGAAAATGAAGCAGGATGTGATCCTGATCAACTGCGCAAGGGGCTCTCTGGTGGATACGGATGCGCTGATTGACGGGATTGAGAGCGGAAAGATCGGTTTTGCCGGGCTGGATGTGGTGGAACACGAGAGTGGATTGTATTATTTCAACCGCATGGGAGAGCCGCTGCACAATCCGAAGCTGGCGATCCTGCGCTCCTATTCCAATGTCATCGTCAGTCCGCATACAGCCTTTTACACGGATGAGGCCGTGGCAAATATGGCAGAAAACTCAATTCTCGGCGCAATGGCTTTTATGAATGGAGAAGAGACGCCATTTTTAGTGTAAATATAGTCGAGCCGGACAGAGAGTGAAAATTCCCCTCTGTCCGGCTCAGATGTGCGCTGGTTCGGGAATCCTGCAATGCAGAATCCCTGTATGAACTTCCTTTATGCTTCTTCCGATGCAGCATCCTCGTCCTGTACCGCGGACATATGCGGCTCTGAAACGAGAACCACTACGGTATCCGGACTCGTAGCCAGTTCGATATCCGGGTCGGACGCGATCGCAAGGTCGCCCACTTTGATGGAGTCTCCCGGCTGCATTTCACCAACATCAATCTCCACCTTTTCTACAAGAGCGGATGGCAGCGCCTTATAAGGTATTTCCTCGAGCGCAAGCTGAAGGATTCCTGCCTGAATTTTATCGTGGTTCAAAAGGACAACTTCCGCAACCGAATGGACTTTTTCACTGCTCACGAGCGCCTGAAAATCCACTTCTTCATATTGATTTTTCATCGAATTGTAATGAATTTCTTTAATCAGAACATCCATCATCTGTCCATCAACGTTCAGATAGAGCTGGCTGCCCTTCTTCTTTTCCCGGAAGGTACGCTCCGCTTCCTGCTTGTCAATCTGGATGGGGATAGAGCCTTCAATTTCCCGACCAAAAATGTTGCCAGTCACGTAGCCCTCCCGACGAAGCTTCTTTGCTTTTACCGACATGTCTCTTTTCTCAGCTTTTAAAGTATCCATATTATCTCTTCCTTTCTTTATGCTGATTGTTTGCAGACTTGTCATGCTGTAATAAGTGTATGATATGGTCTGTAGACACCCTTTTGTTACAAATGTATTATAACACGGAAACCAGTAAAAAAATCGCTAAATTTGAGAATTTTTATTCCTTTATATATGAAAAAATACTTGTTGCTGTTCATAACTCTTTCACAAAGGACTGAAAAGCAGGATAGATGAAACGAAAGGGAAGCGCTGTCTTTTTTTAGATGTTTTTACATATATTGTAAAAAACAGTGTATTGGGTGTACAGGCGTGGATAACAAGGTCAGAAAAGGTGTGAAATTGTTTCAGTATTTTATGATTCTTGTCGTATTCGCGGCGGCGCTGATTCTGCCGCGATATGCTGCAAAATGGCAGGCGGCGAGCCTTTTGAAAAATGAAATGTCCGGGGCGGATAATACGTCGGAGGAGATGACGGAGGTACAAAACGCGCAGACGATCGTTCTTGATCCCGGACACGGGGGATGTCAATTGCGGTATGGCGAGGCTCCTTTAAGGTCAGATTTTCCCAGAATCGGGAAGAAAATATTGTGAGAAAGGTGACTGCTATCCCGAAGGAACCTTTCTGTTTGTGCTTTTCATAAGAAATGTGTTCTACTTAGATAATACATATTTTATGAGAGACTGGTATAACAGTCTGGATCAGGTGACTCTGATTACCCGTCCAAGGCGGTTTGGAAAGACTTTGACTTTGAACATGATGGGGACATTTTTTTCAATGCGCATCAAGGATGAATTTGAAACGCTGCTGTAGGGTGGTTTTATCGTGACGAAAATCGATGAATCCATTACTTATCTGTAAAAAAATATTGCGATTATAGTGAAACTTGTTGAGGACGTTCAGAAATGAGCGTCTTTTTTATGCATGCAGGTGGGAGTAGAAAATTATGTTTACTTATTTTATTGCCTTTTGTTTAGGAGGCTTTTGCGGAGTCGTAACGATGTGTATGTGCTTAGCTGCCGGGAATGCAGACTGCAGAAATGGCGAGACTCACGTCCCACAGCAAAGCTGTAGGACAAATGATAAGAACTACAACGAAAAGGGGGATGGAAAGGAATGAATGCTCAGGTTATCTGCCTCGCGAATCAGAAAGGCGGGGTGGCGAAGACCTCTACATGTGTAAACCTTGGTATTGGTTTGGCGCATCAGGGGAAAAAAGTTCTGATCGTGGATTTCGATCCCCAGGCCAGCGCGACAATCAGTCTGGGAATACCACAGCCGGATCAACTTCCAGTGACGGTATCGACCGTTTTAGGAAAGATACTGACCGATCAGATCATCAGCCCTGGAGAAGGAATCATGCATCATGCGGAAGGTGTTGACCTGATGCCTGCCGATATCCAGCTCTCTGGTATGGAGGTGTCATTGGTGAATATGATCAGCCGGGAGACGGTGCTTCGGCAGTATCTGGATACTGTAAAGAGCCGGTATACGCATATTCTGATTGATTGTCAGCCTTCACTGGGAATGCTTACTGTCAATGCACTGGCGGCGGCAACTCGCATTATAGTGCCTGTGCAGGCAGAATACCTTCCGGCGAAAGGATTAGAACAGCTTTTACAGACGGTAGGAAAGGTCAGGCGACAGATCAACCCGTCACTGCTAATAGACGGGATTCTCCTGACGATGGTGGACAAGCGGACAAACTTTGCGAGGGAGACGGCGGCGTTGATCAGGGACGCCTATGGAAGACAAATCAACGTGTTTCAGACGGAAATCCCGTTTTCAGTAAAAGCAAAGGAAGCTACCGCCGCCGGCGTGAGTATCTATGCCTACGATCCAAAAGGGAAAGTAGCGGGAGCGTACATGGAATTGACGAAAGAGGTGATGAATCTTGAAAAGCAGCGCGAAAAACATAAAACTTGCGTCCGTTGATGATCTCTTTAAGACAGATGAAGGCAGGGCAGATGATGAGAGGGAACGTGTGCAGGAGATCGCGATATCCGAACTGCATCCTTTTAAAGACCATCCGTTTAAAGTTCTGGATGATGAAAAAATGATAGAGACCGTTGAAAGCGTACAACAGTACGGCGTTCTGGTTCCGATTATAGCAAGACCTTCGCCAGAGGGAGGCTATGAGATCGTTTCCGGGCATCGGCGGCATAGAGCCTGTGAACTGGCAGGGAAAGAGACAATACCGGTGATTGTTCGTGATTTGGACGATGATGAGGCTGTTTTGCTAATGGTAGACAGTAATTTGCAAAGGGAAACAATACTTCCGAGTGAGAGAGCGTTTGCTTTTAAGATGAAGCTGGATGCGATTAAACATCAGGGAACAAGATCGGATTTAACTTCTACGCAAGTTGCGCAGAAGTTATCTGTGCAGAAAGTAGGAGATGAGGCGGGGGTCAGTAAAGATACTGTACGCCGTTTTATCCGCCTGACGGAACTGATTCCCCCGCTCTTAAATATGGTGGATGAAAAGAAAATTGCCTTTAACCCCGCATATGAGTTGTCATTCCTGAAACCGGAGGAACAGGAGATGCTGATTGAAACGATGGATTATGAGCAGGCAACGCCGTCGCTTTCTCAGGCGCAGCGCCTGAAGCAATTCAGCCAGGAAGGTCATCTGACCGAAGATTCCATGCTCGCTATTATGTCGGAGGAGAAGAAACCGGTTCAGGACAAGATTATGTTCACATCGGATGTTTTGAGAAAGTATTTCCCAAAAGACTACACGCCGAGGAAGATGGAGGAGACGATTATTAAGCTGCTGGAACAGTGGAAACAGAGACGATTGCAGCAACAGGACCAGCAGAGACGCCATAATTCCCGGTGATGAGAGCATATTGCAGCGAGAAACGGAAGAAAAACGGAAAGGAGACTTCGAATATGTCATATTCAACTTGCAATGCGGTGATGGGTGAGGGGAAAGACGATATTTTATTCAGGGATGAGGAACATGAACTGTTTTGTCTGCAGGCGATGGAAAAATGCAGATGGATTGACGGCTGCCATGAAGCGCTGGTCTACTGCCTTGGAATCGACCAGAATACGAGAAACCATGTTGACCGTATCTATGATTTTGCAACCGGGGAGGTGAAGCCGGATTGTCTGCGCGAGGAATGGCAGACAATCCGCAGTATGAGGGTTGTGCGTATGGCATTCAATCTCTATTCCCGCGAAGCAACGAGCCAAGTAGACGCGCTTGCGCGGATATTTGGCGACTGCCGCGAGGGCCAAATACCCCGATGCTTGCATCGCCGCAAATTTGATGCCCCGTATCCTTGCATCGGGGTATTTGACTGCGATGGTACTCCGAGTGTAGATAACCTGAGTAACGAGGAAGACAGGCTGCGGGAGTGCTGTGAATATACAGTGAGCGATTTGTTTTGCTGTGGTTACGCAAGATACTTTTGGGAAGCGGTAAAGATTCGCTATCCGGAATACTGTGTCTGAAAGAAGAAACACTGCTATTCGGAATGTCAGGGTGCTGCGTGTGTTTTGCGGCTAGTGCCAGTGGCGATGGTGGTTCAGAAAAAAGCGGAGAACCATTTACAGAAATGGAGAAGTGAGATGGGAAATAAAATTGAATTTGGCTATTTCCATGAGCATGAATCGGAGCAGTTTTCTTTTTACCGTATCCCGAAACTGCTGTTTACGGATGAACATTTCCGCGATCTGTCCTGTGAGGCAAAAGTGCTGTATGGGCTTATGCTGGACCGTATGTGCCTTTCGTTGAAAAATCATTGGGTTGACTGGGAGAAACGAGTCTACATTGTTTTTACGCTTGAACAGGTCACGGAATATCTGAACTGTGGCCGGGACAAGGGAATGAAGATCCTTGCGGAGCTGGACAGCAAAAAGGGGATTGGGCTGATTGAGCGGGTAAAACAGGGATTTGGGAAACCGGATGCGATCTATGTAAAGAATTTTATCGTGAAGCAGAACGAACAGCCGGAACAGGAGACGGCGGAAACACCAGAAAATGAGACATCAGGCAATGAAACATTAGGCAGTGAAACACCAGAAAGTGTCGTGGGTAGACAGGAACAATTTGAAGATGCATTCGCGGACAATTTGGTAGACATCGGGATGAATCATGAACAGCCGGAAGAGAGGAGCCAATCAATTGAGCCGGAGAGGGGGAATTTTCCGAAGTCGGAAATCTCGACTTATCGAGGTCGGAAAAATCGACCTGTCGGGGTCGGAAAAACCGACCTGGAGAGGTCGGAAAAATCGACCTGCCGGGGTCGGGAAAGTCCACTTGTACAGGTCGAAAAAACCGACCCTAATAATACTGATATTAATAAGACTGATAGGAATGATACTAATCTTATCAATCTATCTGTGCGCGCACGCGCAAATCCGCCGGATGAGGCAGATCGGATAACTGCATACACAGAAATCATCAGGTCAAATATCGAGTATGAGTATCTGGTGATGGATTCCAACCTGGAGGACAGGAAGCTGATTGATATGATCGTCTCCCTGATGGCAGAGACGATTGGCGCAAGGTGCGAAACGGTGATTGTCGCCAGGGCGGAATATCCATATGCGTATGTAGTGAATAAGCTTCTCCGGGTGGGCTACTTTCATGTCCGGTACATAGTGAGCTGTATGAAGCAGCAAAGGGAAAAGATAAATAACATCAAGGCTTATGTGCTTGCCTGCATCTTTAACGCGCCGACCATGATGGATGCTTATTACCGGTCGGAAGTCAGGCAGGGGAGGGAGATCGCGCAGCAAATATTAAAGATCACGGAAGGGCAGGAAAAACTGAATTATGTGAGATTCTGCATCCGCTCCCTTCCGCAGGAACAGGAGGAATTGATTCTGCACGTTTACGTGAAAGGGGAGGGCCAGGTGGCTTACGCAAAAGAAAAGTATTTCAGCAAAGCAACGGCAAGCCGCAGAACCAGGACAGCTATGGGAAATCTTCTGGAGCTGTATAATGGCCGGTTTGCCAGTGACAGAGGAACCGACATGGAAAGGATGGACTGATTATGAAAAAAACGGAATTGATTTGTGGAATCGCTGCTTTTATCCTGCTAATTGCGGGAATTGCAATGGCCTTGCGGGTGTACTTCACTTACCAGAAAGGCCGGGAAACGTATGACGAGATGGAAGCCGCATTTACAAGTGACAATCCAGGAGAGGAAAGTGAAGATAAAGAATCCGCCGCTGAGGATGGGAGAGGCAGTGAAACGGATGATATGGGAAAAAATATCATATCTGAAACCAGGTCAGAGGCTCTTCCGGAAGACGCGCCGGAACGCATTGTGGTAGATTGGTATGCTTTGTCAGCCAGTTACGACGACTGCGTTGCCTGGATTCAGATTCCGGCAGTGGAGATTTCCTATCCGGTGATGCAGGCAGGGGACAATGATTATTACCTCCACCGCTCACCAGATGGCAGTTACATATACGCCGGAAGTATTTTCATGGATTACCAGAATGATTCTTACCTGGAAGACTTCAATACGATTATTTACGGGCATAACATGAGAGACGGAAGTATGTTTGCAAAGCTGAAGCAGTTTAGGGATTCAGAGGTGTTGGTTTTCTGCCCTTACTTTTGGATTTATACGCCAGACAGGGATTATTTGTACCGCATCTTTTCGGTTCATTCTGTCGATGCGGATGGCAACGCCTATGCACTGGAGTTTGATGGATATGAGGGGTATACGGAATGGTTTTATGAGATGCTGGACACTTCTGAAATAGATACGGGCATTACAGCCCTGGTCGGAAATAAAACGGTAACACTGTCTACCTGTAATGGGAATAGTGCTACGCGCCTGGTGGTACAGGGAGCTCAGGTGTGGCAGAGCTGAGGTATGAAAGCTTTTGGCAACTTTGGCAATTGATCGGCACCGCCTTCACAAAAATATTTGTAGAATATCTAAAGTTGTGCTATGATAACGTCATGGAGGTAATGAAATTCGATGGAAACAGAAACTACGATTTCTGAAAGCATCCGCATTGCAGATGAGAAGGCCAGATATGATGCAGCCTGTAAGCGGATTCTCTCAGAAAAAATCATCCTTGCGTGGATTATGAAGAGTTGTGTAGAAGAGTTCCGGGATGTTGCGGTGAAGGAGATTGCAGACAAGTATATCGAGGGAACTCCGGAAGTAGCGGAAGTCCCGGTGATGCCAGATGAAGTAAAGTCACCCAAAATTACGGGAACAAATACAGAAGATAAGACGGTTAATGAAGGTACGATTTATTATGACATTCGTTTTTATGCGACTGCACCAAAGTCGGGAGAGAAAATTCGGCTGATTTTAAATGTTGAAGCACAGAATGATTTCTATCCAGGGTATTCACTGGTTACGAGAGCAATCTATTACTGCAGCAGAATGATCTCGTCTCAGTATGGAACAGAGTTTACGGATTCACATTATGAGAAGATCAAGAAGGTTTACAGTATCTGGATATGTATGAATCCGCCAGAAAAACGACAGAACAGCATCACCAGCTACAAGATAGAAGAAAAAAATCTGATCGGTAATGTGGAAGAGGCTGTAGAACATTACGATCTGATGACGGCAGTTATGATCTGCCTGGGCAATTCAGACGGGGAAAACTATAGCGGTGTATTAAAACTTCTCGATGTTCTGTTTTCAGAAGAAATGAATCAGGAAGAAAAACGAACAGTCCTACAAGATGATTTTGACATTCCGATGACCTTATCAATAGAAAGGGGGATTTCATCAATGTGTAATTTGAGTGAAGGCGTATGGCAAAAGGGTATTCAAGAGGGAATGCAACAAGGAATACAACAAGGAATGCAACAAGGAATAGCGGAGGGCTCTGAGAAAACTCTGCTGGAAGATATTCGCAGTCTTATGGTAACAATGAAATGGACTGCAGAACAGGCAATGGCAGCACTCAGGGTGCCTGAGACTAAAAGGACAGAGTATGCGGCGAAACTTTAATTTTTGAGTTTGTAGTCAATCGCAAAATGTTCTTTATACGGGATATTATTGATTTTCTTATGTCGTCAAGCCGGTTGGATACTACTGGGTATCAGACCGGCTTTTTAATGCGCAAGGCTGAGAGCGGGGTTTTCTGGCTATCACCGCGCAAGGTTAATCTTCTTTTCGCTTTTTGCGAGACATAACATCCCATTCTTACTATCTCCCCATTTTGTTTCACATCGTTGTAAAAGTAAGGAAAGTGCGCAATAATGGCAGCGTAATAGTAGACGCAGCTACCGTGAGAAACTGCATAATATTCACAGTAACTATGAATTCGCAGCAAAAACAGGAGGAAAAAGAATATGGGCGTTATGGAAGCGATTTTTAACGGGCAGGTATATCCGCTGGAACAGGTTGTAGCAGTTCCGCCAAAAGTTGGCGAGATGGAAAAGTCTATTGACGGTATAACGAATGAACTGCAAAACCGGATAGGGAATGATGAGATGGACAGGCTGACGAAAATCCGTGAACTATTCTTTCAGGAAGCTGATGTGATTGCCGTAGAATATTTCAGATGCGGCCTGTCTTTGGGGATCGAAATGACAAAGGAATCGAAGGGTGTATTGGATCATTTCAAGGTAGAAGATGGTTTGAAACAGGTAGAAGAGAAAACAGAAAACCAGGCGTAAACCAGATATGGAGGAGGCAGGCAATTATGAGCAGAGAAATGTTAGATCTTATGGAAGAGTTTTTTAACGGAAAGCTTTATCCGGCGGAAAAAGTGGTATCAGAATCTCCCAGATGCAAAAATATATCGGAGGAGATCTGCCAGAAGATGATGGGGATGGAGAAAACGCTGGAGGCTTCGGCCTATAATGAGATTGAAGAAGTCCATGACCTGTTTGCAACGGAGGCTGAAATTATGGGTGTGGAATACTTCAAATGCGGATTTTCTCTCGGATTGCAGTTTATGCAGGAATCGCAGGAGGTAATTCACGGTCTTCGTGAGGAGGAAATAAGAATATGAGTGTTATAGAGGCTATTTTTACCGGACAGGTAGATCCGCTGGAACAGGTTGTAACAGCTTCACCAAAGGTTGGTGAAATGGAAAAGTCAATTGACAGCGTGATGAATGAACTGGAACCCCGGATTGGGATGAAGGAAATGGATATGCTGACGGAACTTCACGACCTGATTCTCAGGGAAGCAGGTGTGATCGGCGCAGAGTATTTCAGATATGGTTTGTCCCTTGGAATTGAGCAGCTGAAAGAATCAAAAGAAGTTTTGGGTTATTTCAAGATAGATGGCAGTCTGGAGTAAGTGGAGAAGGAAATAGAATAGGATGAACGGGAACAGCGCAAAAATATTTAACGCTGTTCCCGTTGTTCATTCAGCCCGCTTTCATGGAATCCAAATCAAACAGCCATCCCATTATCTCATTTTCAGACAAGAGTAATGGTATACGAAGCGCTCTTCTTCGCATATGTGTCAGCACATTGTTCTCTCAGACCAAATTATGAACTACTCCCACACATCCAATTTTCTATTTTTATAATAAAATTCCCTGTCTTTGTCTCCAATCTCACGAATTACTTTACAAGGGACACCATAAGCTACCACATTCGCAGGAATATCGCTTGTAACTACACTACCGGCTCCGACCACAGAATTTTCGCCTATTGTAATTCCAGGCATAATTTGAACACCGGAACCAATCCATACATTTTTTCCGACATGAATTGGTAGATTATAGACATAGTGATGTTCTCTCAAAATGGGTAGAATTGGGTGTCCTGATGTACTGAATACAACATTCGGAGCAATCAGGCAATTATCTCCGATAAAGATATGCTCGTCATCAACAAACGTTACATTAGAATTAAGATAGACTCCTTTTCCGAGATGAACATGTTTACACCCCCAGTTTGCATTTAATGGTGTCTCAACCGTACAACCATCACCTATTTCTGCAAAAACTTCCTTTAAAAGATTCTGTCTTTTGGTTGTGTCAGTTGGTAAAGTTTGATTATACTCATACATTTTATTCTGGTAAAGGTGCTGATCTCCTAATAAAGCCGGATCGTCGTAACAATAAGGCAACCCTTGTTTTTTGCGTTCTACATTATCCATGGTCAATGTTCCCTTCCTTTTTGAAAATTTCAAAATGGCGGTTTAAGCTTCTAACCGCCATTTTTGACGTATATTAAAAAGTAGTTCTTAAGTTTGTTCTTATATAAGGAAAGTGCCGCCTCATTGCCTTCAACATAGCAGAGCAGTATTTTCTCATACCGATGTTCCGCCCTCATTCTTTCGATAATCTGCCTGGCAGCGTCCTCTCCATATCCCATGCGCTGATACTTTCTGTCAATAAACAGCTGGCTAAAGTCATAAGCTTCCTGAATATCATAATATAGCGCCATGCCAACCGGTGTATCGTCATTGAATATTACCAAAGCCACGCTGTTATAATTTCGATATGCGTAGGTTCTGGCCAACAGTCTCATGCCATCGGACACGTAACTTTGCTGTGATTTTTCTACTCTCAGGTCATATCGCCAGTTTTCAGGTGAAATTTCTTCCAGTCTTATCATCTTTAGTTCCCTTCCGGCCAATTTTAAGCTATTGTTAAATCTGTTTTGCCAGAACAGTGCTCCATTAACGTGATCGTTCTGTCTTTACTTTTCTGTAGAAGAATGCTTATTTCTTGATAACACAGTCAAAATTTTCACTCTGGCAAGTTTAAAATCTCGCTAATATTTCGGAATGCGATTCTCTCAATCTCCTCATCAGTAAAATCCATTTGATTCAGAATGTCACAATATGTTTCATATATGTCTTGTGACTCCACTCCATGTACCTGTGGATAATCAGTTGCAAAAATCAGCCTTTTCGCACCAAATTCTCTTAAAATTCGATTTGCCAGCAGAATACCGTAAATCCGTACAAGTTCCGGTAGAAAAGTGGAAATGTCCACATACTCCGAACCTTCAAGCGCATCTTGCCAGCGGCAGCCTCCCAGGTGAGATATGATAAATGTGCCATCCGGGAAAACTCTCGAAAGATTATGTATCCGATCTGGTGCGCACAGCGAGAAATCTGTTCCGCCATACGGATAGGAATGAATCATAATCGGTACATGTAAATCACATGCTTTGCGAACGACCGGTACCATCTCCAGCGAGTCAATCGGAATACCCAGATTCGACGGGTGCAGCTTCAGACCTTTCAGCCCATACTCTGTCACTGCCTGCTCCAGAGAATAAGGCGCGGTATCATAGAAGTAGCCACCTATAGGAAGAACATCTGCAAAAGCAATAAATTTTCCATCTGAACGATCCGCCATACTGCCAAGCCACTGATTTGTACGGCTGCAGTCACGATAGTAAGTTGCCCCCTCATTGATCGGAACGAGAAGAGCTTTCTCTACATGATATTTTTCCATCAGTTCCAGATAAATAGTTGGATCTGCCTGTTTCCATACGCCATCAATCCAGTCCAGTGTCTCCGGCGGGACAAGATGCACATGGGCATCTATTTTTTTCACTGTTTTCCAATCCATAATATTCTCCTGATTTACAACTTCCGGTTGTCTATTTGGTAAGGTCATTATACATCATCTGACTTCCGCTGAACAGATGAAACTCCGTGAAACTTTGTGAAACCGGATGGAACTTTTTGAAACAAATTGAAACCCGATGAAACGAAAAGTGTGGTAGTATATATGCTGACAGCGGCTGGCTGAGGGATGACAGAATCGTATCAGGCAACTGCAAATCTAACAGGTAGCCGGAGTTGGGCGCAAGAAGGCTTGAGAAGAGGACTGTAGTGGCAGTCTTTTTTTCTTGCCCTTTTCGTTCAATAGAGATCCGGCTCCGAAAGAAAGGAGTGATAGAAAATGTAAACGGGGTGTCCGACAGAAGAGGGCTGGAACGAGGCATTTTGTTGTAGGAAGAAGATGCGGCGGTTGACCGCAGAGTGAGAGAAAGTGAGGACTTTATGAGCAACTTGGTAAAAAAGAAGATTAGACGTGCGCTTGCCGGGATTCTTTCCGTGGTGAGCGCTTTTTCGTTGGTGGGATCGCCGCTTGTAGCTTATGCAACGGGAAGTGCAAATGATACACCTGTATTGGAGGCGGAAGTTCCGGAACTGGAAGATGTCCTGGAGAAGCTGGATGAGGATGAGATTGTGACTGCGGAAGATATTGTGGTCGGGTATGGCAGCAGCTTTAATCCAGAGGAAGATTTTGACGGTCTTTCTTATAAGGAAGAAAAGGTGGAGATTACGCTCTATGAAGCCAAAAGTGAGAGTGGCTATGCCTTCACGACCAGCCGTGCTGATGCATATCAGGCGGTCTATTATGTGGAGCCTGTAAGTGGCAATCCAACTTATCAGATTTCCCGTGTAATTACTGTAAAAGAATCAGAATCAGACAGCGCAAGCGCTGTTTCTGATGAGGGAAGTGGCAGTGAGGATTCCGAAGATTCAGATGACTATGACCCTGACCCGCAGATAAGTACGGCAGGAGGCAGCACTGAAGTTTCTGCGGAGAATGATTCTGTGTCCAACAGTGAAGCTGCATCAGATTCCAGGGCGGGTGCATCGGCGGAGGCTGGCTTGGAAGAAACTGCATCAGCAGGCCCAGAATCAGGCACAGCATCTGAGTCAGACGACACATCTACAGAATCGGATACCCTGGCGGGGCTGTCAGAATCAGATACGGTGGTTACTGCTGAAACAGTGGGGGATGACCAGACAGATCAGGCATCAGATACGGGGACGCAGGCTGAGACCGACAAGAACCAAGAATCCGATGAAACCGGGGCTGAGACGGAAACGGAATCAGGAACGGATAGCAGTACGGACGCTTCGGAATCTGAGATGGAGACAGAGACGGAGGAGTCACTGGATGGGGAAATCATGCTCCTTTCCCTGGAAGAGGAAAGCACCGGCAGCGGCCTGAATGAGAATAAGAGTTATGTTTCCGGTCTGGCGGTTAAGAGCCTGAAGGACGGAACCGCACCGTTTGATTCGGATGACGAGGCGGGCAACGACAGCAGCGCCAGCAACCACATCGTGCGTACTTTTGACTATGTGAATTATACGCTGGAGTATACAACCGCCCTGATGAATACGTCCCAGACGGTGGATGAGGCGTATATGATGGTAGAGTTCACCCTGGACTGCGATCCGTCAAAGGCAGAGTTTAACACGGATACATTGAACTGGTGCGTGGACCTGGTGATCACGTATGTATATGCGGACGGGACAAGCTCTACATCCTGGGACAGCAGCAAAACGGTGACCGCGCAGATCCTGACCGGGAAACGTTACCTGTCCAAAAATGGAGACAGTAATGCGATTCCGGGAGCCGGCACATTGAGCGTTGGCATTTATGTAAAAGCGGCGCAGAATGGTGATGTGCTCCAGCCAACATTCACGGTCTGGATGGAAGGGAATGAGGAGAGCCTTTCCCGTACGATCACCGGGGATTCCGTGACTGTGACGGCGGCACCACGCTACAATATCAGACTGACGAAATCCAGTAACTGTGATTACCTTGGGTATTTTGATACGGCAGCAGGGACGGTCAGTGATTCTGATACAGAAGGCTCTGTATATGGCCGCCTGGAAGGCTATGCGGTTACACTGCAGCTTTACAATACTTCTTCTGATAAAGGGCTGAAAGGGATTGAACTTCCAACCGGGGAATTCTCTTTTGACCTGATTGTGACAGAGACCCTGGATGAGGAGGATGTCACAGGGAAAGAAAACTACACGCCGATCCTCTGGGATTACCGGGAAAATTTGGTTGGCGGACTTGATACAACCGGTTCTCTTGGCCGACAGATGGGGGTAGGCGGAAAAGCAACGTCCGCATACGGAACGTGGGTGCAGCCGTGGAACAGCGGGGGCGCAACGAATACGGAATATGCCTGTTATGACGGAGGCAGCTGGTCAATCAGCCAGGATTCGAACAGCGCTAATGTTTACCATGTTACGGTATCCGGTTATTCCTTTGACCTGGAAGACCTGGACTTTCCAACCAACACCTGTGGAAATACATCCGGGGAAATTATTTATGGCGCAAACGTTGGCTGCTTTTCCGCTGGTTATGTGCAGTTTGTTGTTCAGTTTGCCCGCAGCGTAGATACAACTTCTAATCTGTATTTTACGATTGAGACTGGAAACATAAATGCGGTATCTGCTTCAGGCCAGGTGACAACGGAAGATCAGAACAGCGCGGATGATAGGAGTGGCATGAATGTGACGCTGTATCCGAGCGGCACTATTTCCAAACGGAACTATTTTTATACGGAATCAGGCGGACAGATTGCTTCCGTGTGGTCTTATGGGGATTCCTATGCCTATAACGGCCAGATGCTCCGGATCAGCTCGACCCTGGATTACAGTGGGGATGGATATCTTTCTTCTGTCAATATTTTGCAGAAGTTTGATGATGAGGCTTTTGAAATCCCGGCTGGGACTACTACGTATGAGTGGATGTCAACGGATGAAGGGCATACCATTGCCGGGATGCAGTCGGGAACATACACGCTGACGGAAGTGACAGCCCCGGATGGATATGAGCTGGCAGAAACCATTACGGTTGAAGTGGTTGATTCGGCGGAAGACCAGTATGTCACGATGTACGATTCGCCTAAAGAGGCGACGGTTGACCTGACCGGAAAGAGCAGTACCAGCAGCTTATCGGGCTCGCTTACATCATCATCTGTGAATACCGGCGATGGATTCCGCTATCTTCCGGCGCTTCTGGCAATGATGGCGGGAGCGGCGCTGCTCGTGGCAGTTGCCCTGAAAAAAAGAAAAACGGCCTGATAAAGTGATGAAGAAATAATTGCAGTGAGTAGTTGATTTTATGTGGCTTGGTGAGCTATAAGTAGTTTATCGCGTCTCTTGCAAACCTGCATGGGACGTGATAAACTATGCCGGTATAATTGAAAAGAAAGCAGGATGCATTTTCTGATTAGATGCCCTCTGAATTTTAAGGAGGGTGATGCCCTATGAACACAATGGAAGTTTTGACTTTGTTGTTAGTAGTTTTCGCGGTTCTGTCTTACATAGACAATCATAACAAAAAGAAATAGCATCCCAACGCCCAAGTAGAGGATGCTATTTCTTTATAGAAATATCTAATACAGAGGGCAGTCGGAACCTGTGTCCGATCAACCTTTCTGAGTAGATTATACACGGGAGCGCCTGATTTATCAAGCGCTCCTTTGTATTTTTCAAAAAAAATGAAAACAACTTATTAGAAAAGAAAGTCTGGGTTTCTGCTCAGGCTTTTTTGATGCATAGATCCCATGCAGGGAGCCTGTGCTGTCTAAGAGTGAAAGAGGGGATTTTAGATTATGATGAACAAAAAAGTATTTCAGAAAATTGGACAGGGGTTAAAAAGAATAGCGTCAAAAGCTTTGGCAGTAGCTCCGCTGGCCGCGATGACGGTTCAGAGGACGGCGCACGCAACGAGTGTGGTGAGCCAGATCAACAGCCTTAATTCATTTGTGCTTTCGATTATCCAGGCGGCAGGGGTGATCGTCACGGCGTGGGGCATTTTTGAGTTTGCGAATGGTTACCAGTCCCACGATGGGACGCAGCAGACTTCTGCGCTGAAAAGGATTATCGCGGGGCTAATTATGGTTGGCGCCGGAACGCTGATGAGTATGCTTGGAGTTTCGGTTTCCTGATGAAGATGCAGCAAAAAGGCTGGTGTTGCGGACAGGAGCGAATATACCCTTATCCGGTTAGCAAATTTTTGAGAGGGGAGGCCACTTGGCATGGGACTGATAAGCAATGCGATCAACTCCGCTTTTGAGAGTTTTGGCAGTTCTATGATGAATGTCGGGGAGTGGATGATGAGCGCGGGATACAATGTCTGGAAGGGCAGCGGAAGCATTGCCCTCCAGTATGCGCAGAAAGACCCGATGAGTGTTTCCAATGCCTGGGGAACAGTGACCGGGAGTATTTACAGCACCATGCTTTCGGTTGCGGCGGCCCTGGCGGTGCTGTTTTTTGTACTCGGATGGCTGAATGAAAGCATTGATATCCGGACGAATTTTACGCTGGAAAGTATGTTTCGCTTTTTTGTCCGGTATGTAATTACGGCGTCGCTGATTGTAAATTCCCTGACATTGGCAACAGGGATTACGCGGTGCGCGACTGCCCTTGTCTCGACCTTATCAGCGGAAGTTGAATCAGAGGATGCGGACGGGTTATTTGATGAAATGAAAGAGGAACTGGAAAGTTCCGATGCGGACGGCGGTACCTGGTTAGCTTATGGGATTGTGGCAATGATCGGGGGCGTGATCGGCGGACTTGTCATTATCGTTTGTGCGGTTCAGCTGATTTTGTCGGTTTTGTCGCGGCTCTTTAAGATGCTGCTATGTATTCCCTTTGCCCCGGTGGCGTTTGCCGGGTTTGCCGGTGGGCGGGAGTTTTCACAGTCCGGGATTGCGTGGCTGAAAACGTATGTTGGTTACTGCCTGGAAGCGGTGGTGATTATCCTGGCAATCGATATCAGCTATGGGTTGTTTCAGGATACGTCAGCGTTCGGGAGCGTCAGCGGGGTGGTCGGCGTAGTGCTTGGAATCTGTGAATATTGCCTGCCAATGATAACGGCGTGTGCCTGTGTGAAGGGGGCAGATACAGTAGTGCGGCGGTGCCTGGGGCTGGGTTGATTGCGTTCACGTAAAAAGCGGGGATGGATGATTAATCCAACCCCGCCGGATTGTTCTTCGCCCGGTCAATTTTTATTTTACCGATGTGTCAGAACCGTCACACATCATCTTCGCTCGGTCAGTTTTTATTTTACCGACGAGTCAGAACCGTCACTCGTCATCATTTAACGAAGACAAGAAGTTGTGTCTTCTTGTATTTTTATTATATGCGAATTGAGTGAATTAAGCAAGGACAATTTTAGTAAAATTTGCAAGAGAATGGCAGCTTTCTATATTATAGAAGATGCTGGAAACGGAGGAAAAATATGCAGATACCTGTAAATAAGGATATTGACGATTACAAAGATGATTTTTTTAAAGGAATGACATTGCGGCAGACTACGATGTGTGCGCTTACGCTGGCAGTTGGTGTGGGCTGTTATTTTCTGTGCAATGGCGTTCTTGGGCTCCCGCAGACGGTTTCACTCTACCTGGTGTTCCCGGCAGCACTGCCATTTGCGGCTGCGGGTTTTGTGAAAATAGACGGGGTATCCCCGTTTGAATATCTGAAAAGGCGGCGGGCAGTAACCAGGAGGCCATTGTATCGGTATCAGCCGCTGGTATTTAGGGAGGCGGGGGTCGGCTGGAACCTGCAGCAGGAGATGCAGCCGCCGGACGGTCTGGGGAAATCCATAAAACTGGGCCGCATCAAAAAGAAGGAATGGAAGAATCTGCTGGGGCCATATGAAGGGAATGGGGAGATGGCGGAATGAAGATGCAGGACTACAGGAGAAAAACAGAAAAGCCTTATAAGATACCGGAAACTGTGCAGGAGCTTATCCCGGTCTGCCGTATCAGCGAAGATGGTATTTTTGAACTGGAAGAGAAGCCGGACGGGGCGAAGAAACTCTATGACCGGGCCTACCTGTTCGAGGACGCCAATTTTGCGACCATGGACGATTATGAAAGGGAAGATTTTCTGAAACTTTACTGCGGGATATCTGATGCGGCTGCTGATAGCTACACGGATTTTCTTAGTGGCAGGGAAGAGCAGTTTCTATCCGCAATCGGGGAGTATATCTATTCCATTTATGATGACCTGGTACAGGTTACGAGAATTGAGGTTATTGAGATTGTGCGGAACAATGAGGAGGAGTGTTCTTGCCAGATTGAACTATTTACGGAAGACGGGAATTCGGAACTGTTTATTTGCAGCTATAACAAAAAATGGGATTACTATGGGGTGTACTCCCTTTACAGCGTAGATTGAAGCGTCTGCCAGGCAGACGCGAAAGTTTGGAGGAAAAATTATGTATAAGAAGAAAAGCAAGAAACCAATCTATATTGCAGCTGCGGCGGTCATTCTTCTGGTCGTGCTTCTTGTAATTGTGCAGTCTGGCCTGTCAAGACAAATCGGGCAAAAAAAGACCATGGAGACGGAAACAGAAAGTGAGAAAGCTGCGGAGACAGAGACGGATGTACCGTCCCATAATATTCTGCTGTATAAGAGCAGTTCCGGGACAATTGAATTTGACGCAGGCTGGCTGGTATCAGATAACGATTCAGATTCCGTGCTGCAGGTGGAAGAAAATATCCTTGTGACCATGCTGATTACGCCGTCAGAGGGCAAAGCGTTGGAGAGTGTGGATGTCCTGGATTATGATATGCAGACGGTCAGCAGTGTGGTTCGGTCTGTTTCCGGGACAGAGGATGCGAGCGGGCAGATGAGGCTTAGTTTTGTTATGCCAGACCGGGACATCTTTGGCAAGGGATATACCGGCAGTATTACCGGAACTATGTCGTCTTATGAGATTTCCCCTGAAAACCAGACTGCCACAATCCGGATCATGCTTAGTACAGGTGGGACAATCACAGGGACATATAATAAGTCTGCGAACACGTACAGCTTTTCCGGGCTGTGATGGGAGGTCAATATGAGTAAGAGAAAAAAGGCAGGTGGCAGAAGGCAGTTGACCGAAGAACATCTGGAGGTTCAGGTGGAATCGGTAAATGACAAACAGACAGGAACCGAAAATGAGATTCTGACGGAGACCTTTCCAGAAAAAGAAGTAACGAATGACTCAGATGAAATTGCGCCGGAAAAAGATGCTGTAGAGGAAGACGAACAGGACAATGCAGAGGTGGAATTATCTGCATTTGAGGAATCAGTGATCGAAAAAAATGAACCAATAATCGGAGAAAATGGTGCTGGCCAGAAGAATGGAAATTATTTATGCCAGTGGCGACAGTGGCTGGCATGGTTGCTCCTGATGATTCTTGCAGTAGTGTATCTTCTCAACAATGGTTCAAAGAACGCGGAAACGAGCTTGCCACAAGAGACAGAAACCGTAACAACCGAATCAGAGTTCGAAACTGCCGTGACAGCTCAAACCGTTCAGGTGACCGGCACGAGCGAAACAGATGGATTAGATATTTCTACGGCTGGGGCAGATGACACAACGACTGAGGAAAATCAGGGAGGAACAGACAATCAGGATGGTATAGCATCTGAAACGGAAAACGCAAGTGGAACCAGGGAGTGGCAGAAGACTATTTTCGGAGAAGCGGAAAATACCGTTCTGTCATCTATAAAGGTTTCCGGTCTGACAGAAGAACAAAAAGAAAAATCCGGCTACCGCGAATCGGATTTCCTCACTGCTCTGTCAGTGTTTTTGACAGACAATGGGCTGACCGGGGTGACAGAGGTGATATTTGAAAATGAGCTTTCCTGCTCTTCGGATGGAGCAGTTGCGTACAGCGCGAAGTTGGATAATTCAGAAAGCAGGATCGTCATTATCATGTATCCCGATTATCCAGGGCAGTACATTTTATTACTTGAGGAAACAATGGATGCTGCGGAAGAATCTGAACTTGTGGAAGAACTGGAGACGCAGACTGAGAGCGAAGCAAATGAGCGGGTGCAGGAAGCGATTGAGATTCAGAGTGGGCAGAACTCCAGTGAAACGGGACGAAAGTACGATGCCACTACGCTTTCCGTAACGGAGATTCCGATAACTCTGCTGAATTATCTTTCAAACCGCTATGAGCTGCAGTACACGCTCTACGATTATCTGTATCAGAATGGATACAGTGATGTGACTGCCGTGGCAGTCAGTTCGTATGAGATCGACGCAGACACTCGGACAGCGACGATTACATTCACGTTGTCGGATGGCAGTAGTCTGACTGGAATTTACAATCGGGACAACAATTCCTATTCGTACCAGTAGAAAATAGGAGATGGACAGAAGTGATTTTTCATGTGAATTAATTTTACGCGAGCTGAGGCAATTTTTGCAAGCGATTTTGCAATAAAAAGAAGTGAAAATTTGCGGTTGACAAACTATCCATGTCAGAATAAAATAGCACTGCAAATCGGCAAAAATGATTGAAAATGCCGATTTGCAGTATGCGGGAATTGGAGGTGGCTGTCTTGGAGCAATTCTTATATAATTTGCCAAATAAGGACAATTTTTCACGTTCGGATTTTCTCTGCGCACTCAGGCAGGAAAGGAAACAGGTTACAGAATCCGCTGGGCGATTTTATTTACAGAAGTTGTTGGACAGAGAGGAAATTGTCCGAGTGGGAAGGAACGCATATTGTGTTGTTAATGAGAAAGTCAAAAAGTATGATTATGAATATTCGGAGACTTCATATAATCTTGTCCAGCATATGAAGGAACAATACCCATTGGTCGAGTTCCGGATTTTTGAGCTTGTACAGCTGAACGAATTTGTAAATCACCAGATCGCCCGCAATGTTTTTTTCCTGTCAGTGGAATCTGGCCTTGGCGATTATATTTTTGATGCGCTTAAGGATGATTATGCAGGGCATATCCTAGTAAACCCAACAGTTGATGTTTTCCATCAATATTGGTCGGACAATATGGTTGTTATTGAGAAGCTAATTACGGAATCGCCAAAGGGGAGCTTCGAAGTATGGCATACGGGTCTTGAAAAAATGCTCGTTGACCTTGTCTCAGATAAACTACTTCTTTCCTGTGTAGGGCGTGGCGAGTATGAGGGAATATTTACACAGGCATTCCAGGATTTTTTTGTGGATGAGAGCCAGTTTTTTCGCTATGCACGTAGGAGAAATGCAAAAGAAAAGGTAATGGAATATATTGATAAATCATGGTTAAGGACGGTGTGAGAAGATGTTGACGAAAGACAATTTCACCGAGGAACACATAAGGGAGCTGCAAAGCAGGAGCCGGAGAGATCCGGTCTTGTTGGAGCGGTCGGTGTATGCGTTTGGGCTATTGGAAGCAATTGCACGGGTAGGGATGCCATTTATTTTCAAAGGAGGCAGCTGCCTCATGCTTTTGCTGGAGCACCCTATGCGATTGTCGACCGATATAGATATCGTGGTAAAGCCCGGAACAGATATCGAGGACTACATAAAACGCGCATCTGAAATATTTCCGTTTATTTCCTGCGAAGAGCAGATTCGGGTTGGTAAGAACAATATTGAAAAGCGCCATTTCAAATTTATATATTCATCTCCGATCAACAAGCGGAATATATATATTTTGTTGGACGTGCTTTTTGAAGATGCAAAATATACATGCCTTGTATCAAAACAGATTAAAAATGAACTGCTTATAACGGATGGAGAGATGCTGGACGTTTCGATTCCGAGTGTGGAATGTGTCCTGGGTGATAAACTTACAGCATTTGCTCCGCATACGACAGGTGTCCGATTGAATGATAATAATGACATGGAAATAGCAAAACAGTTTTATGATGTCCTTACTCTGATAAATATTGCGAGCAACTTTGAAAAAGTTCGCGATACATATTATAAACTTGTGCAGGATGAAATCGCGTACCGTGGATTAGATATTTCCAGTGAGGATGCCTTGCGGGATACATATATGACAGCAGCCTGTATTGCTTCCAGAGGAAAGATTGCCAGGGAAGATTATGGGTTTTATCTGCGTGGTATCAGAGACGTCCGCAATCATATTTTTTATGAAAACTTCTCAGCGGAAGTTGCTTCAAAGCGTGCGCCGATTATTATGTATTTAGCAGCCTGTATGATAAAAGCTGCTCCGTTTGAAAAAAAGATTGACGCAAAAGAATATATCAACAGGAGTTTTATTGACAGCAATGTAAAAGCAGTGAAAGAGCAGCGCAAGATTAATCCGGTTGGATATGCGTATGCGATTAAGGCCGACAGCATTTTAAATGGATGATTAGCAATCTTGACTGTTGTTTTATTAAAATTTTGAAATGTACATGTGGAAAGAGCCAGAGGTAGAGGAGCAATATGGTCCTGACAGGACGATTTTAACGTTATCGTTCATCAAAAAAGTGGTGGCGAAAATCGACGATAGTGATAGGAACATGGATGGTGAACATGTATCCACACATGAGACAATACATGAAACCACACATGATGCCCGCTATGAAGCACAAGTACAGAAGTTGCTTGATTTTTGTAGTGAGCCGAGAAGCCGATCTGAAATGCAGGAATATTTAGGACTTACAAACCGAAGCTATTTTAGCAAGGGATATATAATGCCTTTGGTAAATTCAGGAAAACTGAAAATGACAATACCTGATAAACCAAGGAGCCGCAATCAGAAGTATATAAAGGCTTGATGCTTTGATATTGCAGTCGAGAGTACGTAGTGTACGAATGATTTTTTGAGAGTAACGTGATGGAAATGGTTAATACAAGATTCCGTTCAACTAAAAGTAAGGAACGTGGCCTCGCACGTCAAGAGATTGCTGCTGCAGCTGTCTCCTATTCGTCAGCAGATACAGAAGAGGTAAAGAGACGGGGCTTGCAGCGGAAATATCCCTATAAGAACGTGCTTGATTGAGTTTTAAAATCCTAGCGGGATGTGAACGAAATGATGCACAAACCCCAAAGTGGGTTCCGCATGGAAAGGAGGGAACTGACCATGTGTTCTGTGTTGGAGCAGTTTGAGCAGAAATCAATTGAGAAGGGTGAAAAGCTGGGGATTGGACAAGGAATCATGCAGCGCGACAGAGAACTGATTCATAAGTGGACCGCTCTTGGGTATAAGACGCATGAAATCGCTGACCTGCTTGGCCGTTCGGAAGAAGAAGTACGTGTGGTGCAGGCTGAAAAATAGCTTGACAGTCATTTGATGAAATCAATAGTTTTACAAGAACCGTCTTGTTTTGGCAGGACGGTTTTTTGCTGCCCATTTTTCAAAAAAGAGATTTGCAAGATTTTTCTGGGAAGGTATATCAATGGAGAAGATAATCACTGCTTCTGGGAAAGGGGTTCAGGCAGGAAACAGAGATTTTCCTGAAAATGTGCAATGCCTGCAGATCGTTGTACTTTTAGAAAAACTGCTTGGCGAGAAGATTCCGGGAAACCGATTTGAAGCTGGCAAAATATCCAGCGGAAGAAAAAAGCAGAAGCAGATCGAGAAACAAGTAAGTGAGATTCGAAGCTGGGTGCGGTTTTTGCAGTTCAGTGAAGAGGAAGCGATTATTTGCGGTTGCCCGCAGATCGTTTGATTCCACGGTTACGCTCCAATCTATTTAAGATTTAAGATGCATTCCAAAATGTCCTGATTTTATGGTTGAAATTTTCTGCTATAG
>JAJPWX010000043.1 GCA_021205755.1 Lachnospiraceae bacterium
TCGAGTAAATATATCTCGATATCCACCATGTTTTTAAAATCGATCGAGTAAATATATCTCGATATCCACCATGTTTTTAAAATCGATCGAGTAAATATCGATATCCACCATGTTTTTTAAATAGATTGAGCATGCACGAAATATCCATTAATGACAATCAAAATATGCGAGATCTATTTAAAAAACATGTGTTTGTCGTATAGATTGCTTCTATGATTTATCATACTGCTTCTTTCAGAATCTGTCAAGAAATGATTTTACTGGATTTGGAAACCAGAACAATTCAGATGAAAAAAAATGCCCTCCAGTTATATCGCAGATTCACGATTCGTTATAATACATTCTAAAACATTTGAACGAATCGACTGTCCTATATAACCGAATGACATTTTCAAATACTATGGCCAATGACATAGTCGTTTCACTTTGCGCCGAAGATTTAGAGACTTACAAAATTACAAAATATCAATATGTTCCCCATTAAGCGCTTTGTTCATGCTGCGCACTGCACAGAATTTTCCACACATGGAACAGGTATCGTCATGCTCCGGTGAACGGTCTGCACGAATCGCTTTTGCCGTCTCCGGATCAATCGCGCATTCCCATTGCGCTTCCCAATCCAGCTTACGGCGGGCGTCGGCCATTTTATCATCGATGTCACGCGCACCTGGAATGCCTTTCGCTATATCCGCCGCATGCGCCGCGATTTTGCTGGCGATAATTCCCTGCTTTACATCGTCCACGTTCGGCAATGCCAGATGCTCCGCTGGCGTCACATAACAAAGGAAGGCTGCCCCGTTCATGGCCGCAATCGCGCCGCCAATCGCGGACGTGATATGGTCATATCCAGGCGCAATATCTGTCACCAGAGGCCCAAGTACATAGAACGGCGCTCCCATGCAGATCGTTTGCTGTACCTTCATATTGGCTGCAATCTGATCCATCGGCACATGGCCTGGTCCTTCCACCATAACCTGCACGTCTTTCTCCCATGCCCGCTTTGTCAGTTCGCCCAGGCGAACCAGTTCTTCCATCTGGCAGACATCCGTCGCATCCGCCAGGCATCCGGGACGGCAGGCATCGCCAAGAGAGATGGTCACATCATATTCCCTGCAGATTTCCAGAATATCATCATAATATTCATAGAACGGATTCTCATTTCCAGTCATACACATCCACGCAAACACCAAAGAACCGCCGCGGGAAACAATATTCATCTTGCGCTTATGCGTGCGGATCTGGTCAATCGTCTTGCGCGTAATACCGCAATGCAGCGTAACAAAATCTACACCCTCCTGCGCGTGAAGCCGTACTACATCGATGAAATCCTGTGCGGTAAGGGTGTCCAGATCCCTCTGATAATGAATGACACTATCATATACCGGTACGGTGCCGATCATCGCCGGACATTCCTTCGTCAGCTTGCAGCGGAAAGGGCTTGTATTTCCATGACTGGAAAGATCCATGATCGCCTCCGCTCCCATCTCTACGGCCGACATGACTTTTTGCATTTCAATATTATAATCCTTGCAGTCACGGCTGACGCCCAGATTGACATTGATTTTTGTGCGGAGCATAGAGCCGACCCCTTCCGGGTTCAAACATTTGTGATTCTTATTTGCCGGAATCACGACCTTTCCGCAGGCCACCAGCTCCATCAGCTTTTCAACGAACATCTGCTCTTTTTTCGCCACCGTCTCGATTTCCGGTGTCACAATGCCGCGGCGGGCGGCATCCATCTGTGTAGTGTAATTTCGTTCCATGTAGTGTTTCGCTCCTTTTTATGCTTATGTTGTCCCTTGTATCATCTTATGTAGATGATGATACCACGGATTGCTCCATGCTTCGCACTCACGCAATCCTAACAACATTCGGAATCCGCTCATTTTGGCTAAAATATTAGCCAAAATGGCTACTTCCTCATGTTGTTGCGGTCCCCAAGGACAGGGATAGGAACGCAAGCGTTCCATTCCTGTCCTTTTGTCCCTTGTATCATCATGTGATTTAACGGTCCGGATCCTTTTCCGAGATCCAGCATGGCATGCAGCGCCGCGGACAAATACTCCTTCGCCTGCCGAATGGCTTCTTCCAACGATAACCCCTTGGCCAGATTAGACGCGATCGCGCTTGACAGGGTACAGCCGGTTCCGTGCGTATTTGGATTTGCAATGCGCTCTCCGCGAAACCAGGTATACAGCCCTGCATACAGCAAATCATTCGCATCCAGGACGCTGTGTCCGCCTTTGCAGAGAACCGCAGTTCCATAGGTGTCCCCCAGGTATTTGGCTGCCTGTTCCATGTCAGATTCTGTGTGAATTTTCATACCGGACAAGGCTTCCGCCTCTGGGATATTCGGAGTGATGACCGTTGCAATCGGAAAAATCTCATCCCGGATCCGTGCGATCGCGCTATCCTTTGAAAGCTGTGCACCGCTCGTCGCTACCATGACAGGATCTACGACGATATTCTCTGCCTGGTATTCGCGCAGACATGAGGCAATAACTTCTGCCAGCTCCGGTGAGGAAACCATCCCGATCTTGACCGCGTCCGGACGAATATCCTGAAAAACCGCATCAAGCTGCTGCCGCAAAAATTCCGGCGTGACCTCCATAACCGCAGTGACACCCAAAGTGTTCTGTGCGGTAAGCGCTGTTATGGCCGTCATGCCATAGACTCCATGCATGGTCATCGTCTTTAAATCTGCCTGAATACCGGCGCCTCCGCTGGAATCACTTCCTGCAATTGATAATACTGTCTTCATTCTGCCTCTCCTGTCACTTTTCTGAGATATTCCGTTTTCCCTCACTTCACAAAAAATGCCCTGTCATTTTCCCGGACAACTCCAAAAGCTCCTCTGATGCTGCCCGTACGTCCTCTGCCGCAAATACCGCCGAGACGACTGCTACACCGCTGACACCGCTTCCCACCAGGGACATCAGATTTGTCCGCGTAATTCCGCCAATCGCGACGACTGGGATCTGCACGGATGCGCAGATATCCCGCAGCGTCTCATAAGAAAGGGCGACCGTATTGGATTTTGTTCCCGTTTGAAATACTGCTCCGGCTCCGAGATAATCCGCTCCACGTTTTTCAGCTTCTACTGCTTCCTCGACAGTATGCGCGGTCACGCCGATGATCATCCCGTCTCCCACGCGTCTACGCACCTCATCCGGACGCATATCATCCTGTCCGACGTGGACGCCGTCCGCACCACATTTCTGTGCAATCTCCAGATTGTCATTAATGATAAACGGAACGCCATATTGCTTACAGAGGCGGCAAATCGCAATCGCTTCAGCAAGGAACTCCTCTTCCGGCAGATTTTTTTCCCGAAGCTGAATACAGGTTACACCGCCCCGCAAGGCTTCTTCCACCTGCTCGTATAAGGTGTGACCGCCGAGCCACGTCCGATCAGTCACCGCGTAAAGCTGCATCGTCGATTTATCGCATCTCATATCTTGCCTCCGTCTCGAGTTGTTCCGGCGTTAGATGATAAACTGCATCAATCATGTAATTGCGGTATGTCGCATTCCCATCCAGTTCAGACAGTCTTTTGTGCGCAAGCTCCCCGCATACGCCCATCGCGCAAACCGCTGCGGCGACTGCAGAAAGATTCCCTGAAGAATCTTTATTCAAGTCATTTCTGCACTCTCCTGCTCCCGCCAAAGAAGTCTGATTTGCTGCCAGAAACGCAGCGGTCAATACCGAAAGCTGACAGCCTGTCCCTGTGACGCGGCTCATCATCGGGTGTCCGTTACGGACAATAAACGCCTTATCCCCATCCGTTACGATATCAATCGTGCCAGTCAGCGCCACCACTGCCCCGGTTTTCCATGAAAAATCCTTTACAAAAGAAGTCCAGATATCCAGATTTTCCTCTGTCACCCGGTCAAGCTCACTGACATCGACGCCGCTGGAGCAGACAGTTGCTGCAGGTCTGCAAGGATTCTCTGAACCGCCCTTTCCCCAGCCTTGATCTTTCAAGCGCGTACGCACTTCCAGAACATTTTCGCTGGCAGCGGACAGGGCACGCAGTTCCGAGGCGTTTCCGCGAATGGCGGTAAAGTGAATCCCTTTTAACAGCCGAACCGCACTCTCCGTCCGGAAATCGGATGCCCCAGTTCCTACCGGATCAAGGACAACCGGTATTCCAAGTTCATTTGCCTGCTTTCCCGAGGCCAGCATGGCCGGAATTGCCGCTCTGCTCAAGGTACCGATATTAATGGTCAGCCCGTCGCAAATTGATGTGATCTGAGCGCTCTCTGCCTCATCCATCGCCATAATCGGGGAAGCCCCGCAGGCCAGCAGAATATTCGCGCAGTCATTCATTGACACATAATTGGTGATGCAGTGAATCCGCGGCGCACGCCTTCTCACATTTTCTAACAATTCCTTCCACATTTGCCAAGTCCTCTTTCAGCCACAGTATGTTCTCGCTTCTCCGCTCCAATCAGATATTTCCGGGAAATAAATCGGCATTGCAAAACGTATAGATATAAGCATAAAAAGTTTTTATACAATATTGTTTACTGATTCATCTGCGCCTGCACTTTCGCAAGCACGCCTGATCCCTGCATGGAATAGATCACAACTGCCGAAAGGATCGCGCCGCCCGCGGTAGAAATCAGGAACGGAATGATATATGCGTAAAACGCAACTGCGCCTGCATCTACTCCCATCAGGAAAACAGCAATCGGATACGCGCACAGACCGCCAAGCACTGCTGTCCCGAAAACCTCAGCCAACAATGTCGGCAAAACCTTCCGTGTTTTCCAGTACGTCAGGCCGCACAGCAGCGCGCCGATCATGCTTCCTGGAAATGCCATCAGGCTTCCAAGGCCAAACAGATTACGCAAAAGGCTCGCGCAGAACGCAACGCATACACCGTAGCCAGGTCCAAGCACCACCGCACAGATAATATTTACCATATGCTGAATGGGAGCGCATTTGCTTCCGAGTACGGGGAAGGAAAACATGCTGCCGACAACTGCGACGGCGCAGAGCAAAGCAGCGGTTACCAGTTTCTGAATGTTGGTTGTCTTTTTCATAGCTTCTTCTCCTTTGAAATAAGTAGTAAATGATTCGCTTCGGAGAAACGGGCAGCTCACAGCGTCGCTTCTCCGTGGCGCCTGCATAAAATTCACGCATCGCCACAGTTCGAAAAGACCTGCGTCTTTCCGAGAAGTTCGGTCGGAGCTCACTGGCTCCCTCTCACGCCGGAACACGGCTTCCCATCGCTGTGATACAAGGCACAGGGCGCTCCCCCTCTACCCGCACGGATTTCCGTGAAAATTTCTCCGCCTTATTTCGAAGGCGAAATTGAAATTAGATTTTCCAAAGCAGCAGGCCGCAGACCGCCTGCTAAGCAGGCTATATGCCGCTTACGCGTCATATTCTCCGCTTCGCTCCGGTCGGTGCTAAACGCGTGCCACTGGCACGCAGCACCTGTGGCTGATGTTTTGAACCTTAGGACAAAAAAGAGATACCCATGCGGGTATCTCCGGAAAAAGCGACTTGCGACTTCCTACGGCGGCATTATCCGCATCAGGTCAAGGGTCGAAGTTGGGTGACTTCCTCTCAGCCTGCCACACAGGCTCCCCTGTCTCTCATCGGGCATTATATTCCTTTCTTGAGAAAAAAGCAATAGAAAAATCAGTTTCAACCCGCCTCACCGCTTTGTCATACAGCGGTGCTTCGCATAATAATAAAGCGTCTTTACCCCAAACCCGGTCGCGCCCTCCGGCTGTCCGTCGGAAGTCTTTTTCGTAAATGGCATAGCTCCAAAATCGATATGTAAAAAAGGAATCCCTTCCCGGAACGAATCCAGGAAAAATCCGGCAAGGATTCCGCCTGTCCCGTTTGCGGGGGAATTATTCAGATCCGCCCAGGGAGATTTCAACAATTCCCGGTATTCTTCAAAATAGGGCATCTGAGCAATTTTTTCACCGGTCAGAGGCTGCAGCTGACGCACCCGCTCAAACATATCCTGATCCGCGGTCAGAGCCGCTGCGCAAATGTCGCCGTAGAAGCTGCATACACTTCCTGTGAGACCTGCCACTTCGATCAGTTCGGAGGGATGGCAATTCAGGGCGCCATTCTTCTGTTTGAAAATGAACACGGAGAGCTTCTGGCATCCGTTGACGCGATGTCTATAACCAAAATACGCACCGGAGCAGTCAGCGCGGTCGCTTCACGCGCCCTGGCGAACCCGGATTCGAAGATTCTCGCTATTCTCGGCTGCGGCGCACAGGGATATTCGCATCTGGATGCTCTGGCAAAAACCTTTGACTTGACCGAATTTCGGTGCTGGGATGTCAATAAGTCAAGCGCGGAAGCTCTGGCAGCCTGCGCACAGACGGAGAAAAGCCTGAACAGTAAAGCCTGCGCTACCGTCGAAGAAGCTGTATATGGCGCTGACATCATCTGCACCGTAACCCCTGCAAAGACTCCCATTCTCTGCCGAGGCTGGGTAAAAGACGGCGCCCATATTAACGCAATCGGCGCATGCGCGCCGACCACAAGAGAACTGGATTCTGCTCTCATGGCCGACGCCCGCGTTTACTGCGATAACACGGAATCCATCCTGCATGAAAGCGGCGATTTCCTGATTCCGCTTGGCGAAAACCGTTTTGGTGAAGACCACCTCATCGGAACCGTCGGAGACGTCCTTCTCGGAAAGCTTTCCGGACGCAAAGGCCGGAATGAAATCACCGTTTTTGATGCTGTAGGAATGGCAGTGGAAGATATCGCCTGTGCAATTTATCTGTACCATCAGTCTCTTGGATAACTGCGTACTGTTTATATCAATAGTAAGCAGTTGAAATATTTTCTCGCCAGGTTAATCGACAACAATCTGAAACAGCCTCGCCGCTGTCTTCTGCGGGAATTTCACGTATAAGCTTCCATCCCGGCAGCTGTACGCGCAGCGGCCGTCTGCCGGATAGAGAACAGAGACCTTCGCGTCTTTCCAATCATCCGGCAGAGGAATGGTGGCCTCATCGGTCTTTGGCGCAAATACGGAGAGGTACGCGACATCCTGATCCAGGATTCCATAAGCAAGCACCTCATCGTTGATATGCCCAAAGCCAAGTGGGAAAAACGGTACGCCGGTGCGGATGTGCCCGCGGATTTTCTTGTAAAGCGCAATTCCCTCCTGCATCAGCCGCATACCGGAGGACTCCATGTTCCACACTCTTCCGCTGATGTAAGGGCGCAGCAGCAGGCCATTTACCATATTCCAGATGATATGCTCCTCGTCTGTTTCATAGGGAAATACCCACATGCCGGCTTGCTCCGGTGTGACGGCACTCGCCACGTTGGCGGCGATATAGCTGTTGAGAACCGCATCGGTCTGGTCGCTCGTCGACTGCAGGCTCAAAAGGCGCAGCATGCCATAATCCATCCGCTGGGCTCCGGAGCCGCAATTCTCAATCACCAGATCCGGATAGTCGCGAAAAATCTCTTCATACCACCGGTAGAGGCAGCGGTAATGCTCCAGAATCGCGTCCGCGCAGCTGTCGGAGTGAAGATCGCTTCCAAAGCCCATCGTCACATTATAATCCACCTTGAAATATTCCACACCATAGTCGCGGATCAGACGGTCGACAACACCGCGGCAGTACGCGCGAACGTCCGGGTTGCGGAAATCAAGCAGGTAGCGCCCATTATCCATGTGGCGTTTTCCATGGCGGCAGATAAACCAGTCGTCCGGAAGCTGATCCGCAAGCGGACAGGTAATACCCATCACTTCAATCTCCAGCCAGAGCCCCATCTTCATACCTTTGCTGTTCGCGTATGCGCAGACAGACTTCAGCCCATTCGGGAATCGCTCCGCTGACTCCTTCCACTCTCCTACTCGGTTCCACCATAAACCGTCGTCATACCAGCCGCAGTCGAGACAATAATATTCACATCCCATCTGCGCCGCTTTGTCAATGATTGCGCGTTCCTTTTCATCCGTCGGATCCCCCATCAGACAGTTCATGTAATCGTTAAAAACGACATTCAGCTTCTCATCATCCGCATTTGGCCTGCGGATTGCGCGCCGGTATTTTGTAAGCGCCGCAATGGCTTCATTGACGCCTCCGAATGAGACGCCAAAAGCAGCCGGAACCGTTGCAAAAGATTCGCCGGGGCGAAGATTTTTCCACCATCCATGCTCCGCACCCGTCGGTCCGCTCAATGCAAGGTACAGGCACTTGCCTGCCCCGGAACCATATTCCGCGTGCCACTGGCCGGAAGTATCAATCTGAAAGAAAAACACCTCATTCGTCTCCCGGTCTGCGGCAATCCCCATCGGCAGATATTCACAGGTCGTCCAGGAGCTGCTGCTTCCATACCAGAAGCGGTTATTTCCAAATCCAGGCAGTTCAAAACCATCCACCGTCATCCCGGCCAGGTTCAGATCTGCCGCGTCACGCTGAATCCACTGCGTCTCAGAAGCCCAGCTGTTATTCGGCACATAAATGTCCGTCTTGTCATAATAAGGTTTCTGTCCGTTTTTACAGAGTCCCTGATAAATAAAAGAAGACACGTATTCCAGTCCTATGCTCTCTTTTCCCCTGTTTTCCAGCTGTGTCCAGACCTGTACCATCGGTATCTCATCGTAAAACCGCATATGATAAACCGCGGCAAGCCGGTATGCCGTCTCCAGGCGGATGAGAAGCTCCTTCCCGCCTTCCTGCTCACAGATTTCATGCGACACATAATGAAAATCAAGGGAAGCACCCTCCATATTATGTTTATAGCCGTGCATCGCACGGGTACTCTTCCCGGAAATCTGCACTTCCATCAGCGGATGCGGTGCGTCAGGCATAGAAACTGCCTTGCTTTCCTGTCCTTCTGCGGAAAAATCCAGCAGTTCTACCACCTGCTCCTCGTTGATACCAAATGTGACCGAAAGACCATTCTCCTTTAAGCAAATCTTGTCCATATTTTTCCTCTCTCTTATTCTTTCAATGAATTTCAGTTCAGCTTATACATCAAGCGAAACAAACACTGACGCCACTTCAATACAGAATCGGCCTGCCAGGATAAGCATTGCCTTATTCCTGTCAGGCCGCCAGATTATTGTTTCAATTTAACAATTGGAAACAGCAGACAGCAGCATGCCTGCTACGCAGTTCTAAACTGTTACCTTGCCTGGTTTATCATTTCACTGTCACCGTATAAGTAGCTTCATTCACGAGATTCATCGTATCTGCGGAATCATAATAGGATACGTGAATCACCGCTTCTCCGCTCTGTCCGATGTTCAGTTCAAAGGTGGAGCTCTCCGTAAATGCAATCGCCGTTCCATCTGCGAGGGTCTCAACGCCGTCCACGGTGATGCTGTCGAGTAATGCATATGTGGAGGTGGCCGCATCTACATAGAGCGTACCGGTCACCGCACTGTTCGCTGTCACGCCGTCCACCGTCTCGTCAAGACCGATGCCATAGCTGAGCGTGTCAAAATGCCAGTTGATGATAGTGTCATCCAGCGCAGTCTGAATGGATGCGGAGCCATCCTCTGTCGTAAGCGCGTCGTCGCCAATCATGATGTAATAGGACATATCCGCGGCAAATGGCGTGTCCAGATAAATGCGGAACTCGGTTCCTTCCGTCCACTCACCCAGCTCGTAAAGCTTCTCCACGTCTGTGATCGGCTCAGAAATAACCTTTGTCGTGTCGCTCATCTCCACTGTCTCAATCAGGGAACCGTCCGCCGCATTATATACGGAAATGGTTCCGGTACCGGCAACCAGATCTGTGCGCTGGGTAGAAATCGTCAGATAATTCCGACCTGCCTCAATCGTCGCTGTCTCGGTAGCATCCTCCTCCGTATTCGGATCCAGTACCAGTTCTGACAGAGAAATGATTCCCTGGGCTGTGATTTCAGTTTCAGTCTCATTTTCGGTCTCGACTGCCTCTGTCTCGTCAGCCGCTTCCGTATCGGAAGTTTCAAAATCAATGACGATATCGGAGCCGTCGGTCTGTGCGGAGCTATCATCCGCAGCGCCATCAGTGGAACTGTCCGCATCAACAGAGTAATCTGCGTCTATCGTATCCGTGGAGCCATCACTGCTGGTCGTATCTTCGTAGGTGTCTGACACTGTAATATCAAACCCAAAATCATCAGAAGCCTCTGTTTCAGCTTCCGTCTCTGCCTCCGTCTCCGCAAGCGCGGATGCATCGGTAGCGTCAAACACGACATCGCTTCCCAGTGCGGACTCGTCTGTATTCAATAGAATACTGTCTTCGGCAAGAGCTGATTCTTCGGATTCCGCTGCCGTGCTTTCCGTAGAACTCTCAGTCGAGTCTTCCGTTCCAGAAGCTGTATCCTGCGCACTCTCTGTGGATTCCGTGCCGGACTCTGTACTCTCCTCCTCGGAATCGCTTTCTTCATTGAGAAGAGAATCCAGATTCTCTTCGACACGCTCCAGTGTCTCGCTCATCTCTTCGTAGTTGTAATCCTGCTCGGCGATCTTTTCCATCAGCTCCACCAGCAGGGCGCGATCCTCATCCGAGAGCGTTACATTCTCTTCCTCCGCGACCGTATCAACAATTACCTCGATATCGCCGGTGCTGACCACATCGCCCTGGATCACCTGTATTTTAGTTTCATTGACAATCTGCGTTGCCTCAACAGTTCCGACACTGTCGGAGATCGTCGTTGTCGTAACAAGCTCCTGAGTCGCTGTCTCTTTCTTTGTCTCATCCAGGGTTTCACCAGAAGCAGTCTCATAAGCCATCAGCACGCCGGTAAGAGCTCCGGTGCCCGATACCGCAAACGGAGCCGCTGCCAATACTTCACAATTTACTACGCCCGCCGTAGAAAGGGTCGACGCGATCATATTGCTGGTTACATAGGTAAGATTCGCTGTCTTTACCTGAATACCGCCGGATGTCGTCGGGCTAACCAGTGCGCAGCTATAAGTCTTGGTACCGATCTGCTCCAGCGGAATGTAGGAACCAAGATGTTCTCTCTCGTCCTCATTTGTAATCGTCAGTGTCTCAATATTCGACTCTCCATAAATGCCGAAATATTTGAGAATCATCGTCTGCTGTTCTTCTGTCAGATCCGCTCCGAGCGTCACTACCTTCTGGCTGTCTGCCATCGCAGGAACCGACGGCACCGCCGCCGCCAGGCAAAACGCGCTCAGCAAAACCGCAGTCAGTTTCTTTGAAAATTTCATACGCTAACCTCTCCTTTTCTGTTCGATCAATTCCAACTGCGTCGGGACTTTTTGACTGGCGCAGCTGCTCTACACTGTCAGTTACGAGTATAGCATTCCTTGTCTTCGAATACAAGAAAGGTTTTTCGATGGAAATATTAAGGTTTCCTAAAAGATTGTTAGAAACGGCTTAAATAAAGGCTTTGCAAGGCATTGTAAAAATTTTTACCCTTTTTTCTACCCCGATCAGAAGAAAAAAGCAACTCTCAATAGTGTTTTGAGAGTTGCCGGCCTATTACTGATTCTGTGAAATTCTTTTCAAAGCTTCGTTCTTTGCATTGTTATTCGATCTTCTGCATTCAGAGTAAATATTCAAAGTTGTCGCTGCATCCGTGTGCCCCATGATTGATTGTATATATTTCAAATCGTCTGTGGCGTTTTCTCCGTGTACGTTCTCACACAACCAGCAGCAGAAAGTGTGCCGCAGGACATGAGCACTAATGTCGGGTAATTGTTCTGATTCTTCATGTTCCTGGTTATACCTCTTCACGATTCCATGTAAGGTCACATCAAAAACGTTTGTGCTTATATGCCTTCCACGTGGACTTCTGAACACAAATGCGTCCAAATCGTCTACTGATGTTTCTTCTGGTTTTCTTATCGTCAGTATCTTGCACTCCATATGCATCTTTCGAAGCATGCGTTTCATATCTGCTAACATTGGGATATCTCTGCATCCGGCTGATGTCTTCGGGCTTTTTAATTTATACCTGAGTTTTCCATCATCCCCAGATGTATATTGTAGCGATCTGCGAATATGGATAACTTCATTGTCAAAATCGACTTCTGCCCAAAGCAAGCCTGTCAGTTCGTTGATCCTGCAGCCAGTCCATGCAAGCGCATAAAGGAAATTATAATACTGTGGATATTCTGTTTGAGTAAAAGCAAGAAGCCTCTGTAACTGTTCGTTTTCGAGTGCGTGCCTTTTTTTCTGCTTCATGTCTGGATTTTTTTTCTTGATTTCTCCCAGACATCCGGTTGCTGGATTAAAGCGAATAATGTTTTTCTTTACTGCTTTTTTCAACGCTGGATTTATAATCTTTTCCAGTGTGCGAACGGTAGCTATTGCAATTGGTTCTTCCTTATCATGCAATAAACCATCGTAAAATTTTGTAATATCATCACTTGTTATTTTAGAAACCTTTTTCCTCCCCAGCCTTGATGGTTTAATGTGCTTCTGAAATGCATGCCTATAGCAATGCTTTGTACCGTCGGACCAGTAAGGTTTTTGTTCTGCGAGATATTCTTCTATCATTGCATTCAATGTAATGCTTCCCTGCCACGATTTCACACCCTCGATCAAGTCTTTCTGAATTTGCTTTTCCTGCTCTCTTAAGCTAACTCCTGGCTTTTTTCCATCCGGTGTCTTATCCTCCGGTCGCAGAGTCCAGGAATATATATCATGCTGCCCACCATCGTTGTCAATATACCTGTATCTGTACCGACCGTCAGACATCTGGCGCTCGCCTTTATTCAGTACAATGCCATTACTGTCTTTTCTTTTTCCTGCCATAATAAACCTCTTTTCTTTGAAAAACGGTTTTAAAGTCGTACCCTTAACAGTTCTACCCTAAAACCGTTTCAATCGAATTTTGACCGTTTTCACATCACGTCAGCAATGGTTTGAAATCATTCCTTGCTCTTTGCTAAACGTTTCCCAATCTCCCGCCGCTGCTCGTCCGTAAGCTGCATTTCCCGCGGGGGCGATATCTTTACCCACTTGACAGGAATCTGCGCGCACAGGCTGCCGTCCTCATTTCTGGCAACAATTCTGCATTCATCCGGGCGGCTTTTTGCAAGCTGCTCTATGCGGCTCTTAAAACGTCCCTGTGAGAATGTCACCGTTGCACGGTCACTGTCTTTGATAAAGTCAATTACATTCTCCACGCTTCCAGATATATCCGGAGCTGCGATATCCTGCATGGTTACTTCCAGCGCGTCCGCGATCCTCTCCATTGCGTCATAAGACGCAAAGCCATTGTTTAATATCCACCGCACAGAAGCCGGGGAAAGCCCGGTACAGTGCGCTACATCGGATTCTGAAATGGCCTTATCTGCCATGATCTGCGTAACCTTTCTGCTATTCAATCTCATAAAATCCTGCTCCTCTTCTGCTTATATAATCCCAACCGGCAAATCGGCCAGGCATCAGCGCCGCACAGTGCGCACGTTGTGTAGCTCTGTCCACCGCCGCCCTTTTGCCACTACCGGGGAACATGGGGCTTTCCGCCCCGGTGTACCTCTCATGCCAGCGATTCAGCGCCATGGGGTACGGCCTGCAGCCCACTGCACAGCCCGGAAAGATGACTGTGCAGCGCATACAGTGCATTGCCAAGCTGTTCCTCCGGCACGTTCCCGGAGCCTGCCGCCACGGACAGACACAGGCAAAGGTCCGCCGCGCACTCCAAATCGTACTCCATAGCGCTGAAATCTGCCGAAACGGCGTTTACTGTTTTCTCCTGATTAGTGTTACTTGCCATGATATAAATTGCCCCTTTCGATTTTGACAGAGGGGAGCAGGCGTGTTATACTTCCCGCATACCCCTCAATTTTTGTGCTTGTTGTCGGGTTGCCCGCCCCTGTCAGAGTTGCCGCTCTGGCAAGGGCATTTTCTTTACTTCTGCCCTGTGATCTTCTGGCGCTCTGCGCGGCAGTCCTGCATCAGCTGGACGCCCTCCGCGAATCCTGCATAGTAAGCATCTTTCTGTATCTCATCGATGTACTCAAACAGTTTGTCGTCGAAATCCTTTGAAATGCTCTCCAGATACGGAGTAACCGCCTCCAGCTTTTCGGGTGGCTCCTGCATCCGGTCAAGCCATGCGCTGAAATGAAGATCAATCAGGCTCTGTACTTCTTGCACATTTTCCATAATCCTTTTCCTTTCTGCCATCGTGCCCTCCGAGGCGGGGATACTTTTATGCCGTCGCAATCGCCTGAACCTGAGACAGTCCGAAGAAACTTGCCTTGTATGTGGCTCCGTCTCCCTTGCTTCCCCAGATAAGAACCGCCTGGAAGAGTGCCTTGCTTCCGTGGATGACTTCATAACCAAGCTGTTTCCACGCCGCCCATGTATTTACTTCCTCCGTAACACCCGCTCCAAGCTTCGCGGCTTCAACTCTCTGTTCGTTGACGTCCTCAGCCTTTGCAGATAACCATGCCCTGTGAAGTGCTTCGCCGAATGTGATCTCTCCATCCGCTTTCCTGTAGTTCTTCCATGCCGCTTTCATGATCCTGCTGAGATTGTATTTCATGTCCTTGCCTCCATCTTTTGTGGTGCAGCCCCGGAAGCATCTTCCTGACTATTGCCGCCGTGTTCGTTGGTTCACAGGTATATGGCTTTCCGGTTTCGGGTTCTTTCGGTTCCCGGCTGCTCTGTTCTCTTGATGGTTATAGTATATCAGTTGTGTACACAACAGTCAATTGGCACATTGTACAAAGTTGTGTACGTAATTTTGTTTATTTTTGTTGTGTACACATCATAGATTTTATGGTATACTCTCATCGTAAGGTGGAGAAGATACTCCAGTATTACGTTGCCCGGATTTTCAAGTGCAGAAAGAAGGTGAGAAAATGCCACTCTCCGAACAGCGCAAAGATTATTTAACAGAATATAAAAAGGCAAAGCTTAAACGCGTTCCTCTTGACGTTTCAAAAGAAAAATATGAGGAGATTAAAGCAGCAGCCACTTCCGTTGGTGAGTCTGTCAATGGATATATCAAAACAGCCATTGACCAACGTATTGAACGCGATACCCAGCCCACATAACCCTAAGAAAGGAAGGTGCTATTATGCCGTTACCCAAAGAACAAATTTACACCGAAGATGATTACTGGAATCTCCCGGAAGATATTCGCGCGGAGTTGATTGACGGAAAGATTTACTATATGTCCGCCCCCAGCCGGATCCACCAGGAACTTATCGGCGGTCTGTATGCGCTGATTTATAACCACATCCGCTCGAAAAAAGGTATTTGCCGTGTCTATCCTGCTCCATTCGCTGTCAAATTACGGAAGGACAGAGAGAACACTGTTGAGCCTGATATTTCCGTCATCTGCGACCGCTCCAAGCTTACTGACAAGGGCTGTACTGGTGCGCCCGACTGGATCATTGAGATAGTATCTCCATCCAATCCCGGTCATGATTATGTGCGGAAGCTGAACCTGTACGCAGATGCTGGTGTCCGTGAATACTGGATCATTGACCCGGCGGAAGAAAGTGTGATGGTATACGTCCGCAAGGAAGAACATTTTGACTTTACTGCGTATTCATTCCAGGATAAAATTCCGGTGAACGTCTTTGAAGACTTCACAATCGACTTTGCGGAACTGATCGCAGATATCCCCGCGGACGAATAAGCCTGCTCCAAATTCAATCGAAAGAAAGAAGGTGCTATTATGCCAAAAACAAAAGACGGCGGTTTTCTCTTAGATGACAGTGACCAGGAACCATACTCAAAGCAAGCGCAAGAAGTAGAAGAGCTTGAAAAAACGCTTAGCAGCCTGACACCGGAACAGCGCGAACAATACGCAGCGCAGTATAACGGCGGTTTGGGCAGCGGTATGTCACCCGAAGAATACCGGCAATATGTCCAGAGCATAAAAGATAATGAGCCACAGCCCCGGAAGCGCCCCAGCATTGAAGAAAACGTCTGGAGCCGCTTCGATGATGACGGGTGGGGCATCTACAATGTACAGCCTGCTCCGACCGATAACACAGATAAGAACGACAAATAATCACCGCCTGTCCTGCCGCAAATGCTTCCTGCATCAGCGGCAGGATTTTTTATTTCCGTTTCTTCCACCTGTTGACCAAATTCACAACTACATATCCCAGAAGAATAATGTCCGCGATCACCAAATAATAAAACACCCGCGTGTCCGTCATTCCCTCACTCCTCTCCGTGTGTAGCTCTCTCACCGTCCTCTTTCTCTGCCAGACGGAGTGCCACCCGCTCTGTACTGGAAGTCCATGTACGGTTGAACGCCCCAACGCCGTTTCCGCTGTAAGCACTGGCTGATATGTACTCATCCAGGAACGGGCGAAGCACTTTCGCCCGCCGCGGCCTTTTCAGTTCCCACAGCCCTTTCTTCTCACGGGCAGCCGCCTGTGTCTGGCTGAGTCCGGTCTGCTCTGCGATCTCCGCCCATGACATCCCGTCCCGGTACTTTGCACGAATCACTGCAGCCTGTTCCGCGTCCAGGGAATCAACCAGAGGCCAAAGCGCCGCCGCAAGTTCCTCCTGCTGTACTGCGTCAAGGACCGTGCTTTCAATGTCCATAGAATCCGGTACAGTATCGCCAACTAAAAGATCATCGTCCGTATCAAAAGGCCTGTCCAGGCTGTCCGCCTGTGCGCTCCGCGCCGTTTCCCTGATATCCTCCAACTGCTCCCGGCTTACCCTCAGGGCGGCGCACAGCTCCCGGTCATCCGCTTCCCGCCCATACTCGCGGCGGAAGTCAGAGACGAACCGCTGGTATCTCCGGATTATGTCACGGGTGCCAAGCGGCATCCGGACGGCGGCCGAACACTGGCAGCACATAGCCATACGCCGCTTTATGTAAAAAGCCAAAAAGCTTATAAATGCCATCCCGCGCTCCGGATCATATGCATCCACCGCCTCGCAGAGTGCAAGAAAACCTTCCTGCATAAGGTCATCCATTTCTGCCGCGCCCTGGTACTTTCTCGCAAGCATCGCGACAAATCCCTTGCACTGCTCCCATAGCTGCAGCATATACTCCGACACATCCGCGCCTGACTGCACACGGCGGACTAACTGCTCATTTGTAACTGTCTCTGGCTCCATACGGGCATCCCTCCTCTTTCCGGAGAATATAGCGCGGAGCAGGCAAACCGTCAACAAAGCTTTCCCGCCGCGCCTATTTCCTACGGCGGCTTAATATGTCTGTAACACCTTTTTCTCATGCCCTCTGCTGTGCCGTACATCTCATCGGCCACAGCTTCCCAGGACAGCCCCCAGATAAACCGAAGCTTAAATATCAGGCGGGTATAAACATCCTTAGTCTCAGATATGGACAGCCACAGGCGCTTTTCTTCCTGTATGCACCGGAGCCGCTTTTCTGCTATAGCCTTTTTCAGTTCCACGATCTCTCTTGCCAGATCAGCAGAGCTTTTCTCATCCGAAATCCTGCCATATTGTCTGAGTAGCGGTGGGGCAGCCGCATCCCACTCCAACTCCTCCAGGTGCCGCCGGTCCTTTTCCAAATCCCGCTCCAGCCGGTTTCTCTGTGACAGCTCTTTTACCGTCATCCGTTCCACCTCCTGCTCCGCAGATAAAATTATTTAACTCTCGCGCGGGCGCGCGTAAGGGAGTTCAAGTCGTGTATTCTGCCTTGCTTTATCCGGATGTAACTGATCCCATTCTTTCTGTGCCTGCTCATATCTCCAAGGTGTAAGCAAATCTTTTGTTCGAGCAGCAGCTTCACATAATTCTTTCCGTGCCTGCTCCAACTGGCTCATCAACGCGTCAAAGTTATCTGGTGCGCTGTATTTGATCACCTGCTCCAAATTCTGCACTTTCATTTCAAGGCGATACCTTTCCTGCAAAGCCTGTTTAATCTCATCCGGACACTCTGAGCCGTATGTCTCTTCCATGTAATCAAACATTTTTTCACTCCTCAATTCATTTTTTTTCAAGTGTGGTAAAAGTGGCGATTTTTTTTGGGAGCTTTCTTAAAGAATGAATTTTTTTAGAACCCATAAATTTTTACCACTTTTACCACACCCCTATTTTCAGCTACTCCGCGATGATATAGCCAATTATCATTGGGCATTTATTTGCGTTCCGTCCTGCTCCATTCGGACGTTTTTGTTTTATGGTCATTCCTGCTGTTTTAAGGGACTTTCTAAATTCTCCGGATCCCTCCGCCTTAAATCCATTGTCAAGGCACCATGTCTGATATAATCCATAGACGGTACGCGCATCACATTCACCAGTTGGATCACACTGCAATTTATCAGAAATAAATTGCCCTACTTTGTCGCTTGTATCCCTGTACTCCTGTGTAGCTTCTCGCACCGCTTCCGGCATCATCCATCCCTCAGTTCTCAATGCTTGCAGCCCTTCCATGCACCAATTCAGTATGCCGCTAAGACTCTCCGGTTTTACAAGCACTTTTTTCAGTTCGTGATCCTGCTCCTCTTCTGTGAAATGCCTGTTAAACGGAATCACCTTTACACGGTCAGAAGAAAAAAGTGTCACATCACTGACATATGGCAGATGGTTCGTATTCAGAAAAATCTTAAACTGTGGTCTGTATTCAAAGCTGTTCTCTCCTAAAAAGCGGGTGGTTACTGTATCATTGCCTGTCAGTGTTTTCAGTAAAGACGCATTGAATACCATGCTTTTATCCGGCTCTCCCATTTGCACAAAACGCGCACCGGCAAGCCGCGCCACATCCTCCGTTGGCGATCTGGAATCATTGTATTTTCTCTTTGCCACAGTTTCAGCGTTGGCACTCCTGCCATAATCTCCCATTAGGCGCATAAATGTCTCACACAGTGTGCTTTTCCCGTTGCGGCTCGTGGCTCCATACAGAATGAAAAAGCATTCATAGCTAGTATCACCTGTAAGGGCATAGCCCAAAGCTTTTTGTATGTATGCAGCCAGGGCAGAGTCACCGCAAGTAACTTCCTCGATAAAGCTCTCCCAGCGCTCACAGCGCGCGCCTGGATCATATTTGACAGCTGCTAATTTTGTGATTTTATCAGCGCTATCGTGCTCCCGGAAGTTGCCGCTGTTCAAGTCAAGCGTTCCGTTCTCACAATTCAGCAGGAATGAATCACTGTCAAACTCCGAAATGTAAACCGGCGCAACAGATGAGGCATCTTTCAAAATCACTTCTCGATTGTGAAATCGCAACCATTTTTCTATATGCTTGACATAACTATTTTTTACTGTCTCGTCCTCAACATACTGTGCGCAATACTGCATAAGAGCATCAGCAATGGCTTTACAATACTCCATTGCCTGATTCTGGCTATCTTCTACCCAGTGTTTGCCGTCATAGAAATACCACTTTTTACGCTTTGGAACATAGCAGAACCTCCCCCGGCAGAGATCAGAAAACAAATAACTGTTTCCTGCATCGTTCCGACCGTATCTTTTATTCTGCTCTGGCCGCATCTCCCGCAAACGGTCTACTAATCTGCTATTATATTCCCGGTCAAGCTCATATGAGGCCGTTCCTTTTTCAAATCGCTTTAATGCAGAAAATACTGTGCTTTCAAGCTCCTTGTCTGTCATCGGAGGTGTACAACGATCATTTTCCGCATAAATTGCCGCTCGAATGGCTTCATCAGAGAATCCCTTGCTCTGCATACTGGCCAACGCTTTTAAAAGCTTGTCAGTCCGCTCTCCTTCCGGAATATTCCCCGGCGGCATCGAAAAACTGCCTTTACCTTCATTTTCTGCGGCTTTTGTTTTCCCTTTTGGCGGATTGACAAGCAAATCTCCGATTGCTACAGGAAGCGGCTGAATTCCAGTCAAAAGCGGCATATTTTCCCACTCATACCGATTTCCATTTGGGTGTATACTACCAGGGGCCACCACATAACCGCCATCTGCTCGAATATCAACGCCGGTTCCGTCTTTAAACAGGTTCGTTGCATTTTTATATTTTCTCGATGTGTCTCTAAAATAAAAGTGAAGTCCACCTTTCCCTGTTCTCACGGATACAGTTTTGGGTATTTCCATGCTTTTGGCTTCCATCCATTCTTGAAAGCGCTTTACACCGTCCTTGTTTTTCTCGGAATCTATGTCCAGATCGACTACAACCAGTCCGCCGGACGCTTTTCCTGTGGCTATCCCAATATTATAATTAGGATTTTGATCCCACCATGTTTCAATCTGCTCTATATTCCGTGTAGCCTCTTTGCAGCCGCTCGAACCCTTGAGCGGTATCTTATTACGCGGAGTAATTGGAAATACCGCAAAGCCCATAGCAGCGTAATCAAGGGCGCACTGCTTTAATGTCTTTTCCATGTCCTACTCCGCGCCTCCTGTACTGCCCGCTCCTCGAAGATAGGGAAGAAAGTGGTCAACATTTTCCTCCTGCTTATCATGCAGCCCGGAAAGATAATCGTGCAAAACGTGCAGCGCTCCGCCCAATTCAACCGGAATGTCACTGTCTGCGGCTACAGAAAGGCACAGTGATAAATCTGCCGCCCACTGTAAACGCACTTCAACCGCACTCAATTCCGAAGTTCTTTCCCTCATTGTATTTACATCCATATTATTTTCCTTTCTGCAAGGCAGCCTCCGCCGCCTGCTCCAACTCGCTTGTTGCCGGGTGTAGCTCTGCCCCCGCGTCATTTCTGCAGCTGCAGGGATCCTACTATCACTCCGCTCCGGATATGCTGTCAAAGTACCCGTCCATAATCGTCGCATTGAAGAATACGGACCGGCCATAATGCACAAGTGCGCCTGCTTCACGGGCAGCTTTCACGAGAGTGTTCCAACTCATGTTATAGCGTTCCTCTGCCTGCTGCCGTTTCAGCAGCTTCGGAGCAGGACTATTCAGCTTTTTTGCGTTCATCCTCCACACCTCCCGCACCTGACAATTTATCCATGTATGCATCAACCTTTGCATAATTCACCAGATAGCACTTTCCTATCCGGATTACCGCCCCCGCCTCATCAGCAACTTTGTGCATGGTATTTCTGCCAAGGCCATATCGCATACATGCCTGCTCAATTTTCCCGGTTCTCGCATCCGGCTCTAATCTTTGAATTTTTTTCACTGAAATATCACCTTTCTAAATTTATCCTATTGCATTTTATGTCTATATTTGTTACAATTCGCATTATAACACAACAATTTTAGTCATTCAACAAATATTAACTTGATAAATTTTATTTCAACAAATTTAGTCATTTCAAAAACTTTGGAGGTTAAATTATGGCAAACGTAACAAATAGATTCTCTATACGCCTGAAAGAATTACGGGAAACTGCTGGACTTACGCAAGCAGAACTAGCCGAGGAATTAAAAGTATCACGCGGCGCCATTAGCTATTACGAAAAAGCAGAACGTACCCCAGATATTGCTTTTTTGGACGCAGTGAGTGATCTCTTTGGCGTTTCTTTTGATTTCTTACTCGGATACTCAAATAATATCAATCGAGAAAATGCAGATATGGATTCACTCTATGGCCTATCTGATGCGGCTTGCGATCTATTAGACCATGCGCCACATTTAGGCCGACTCATCTCAAAAATCATTGAACACAAAGATTTTGCAGATCTGACTGCGCTTTACAAAGAATTTTTCGCAGGGCTGTTAGATGATACTTTAAAAAGCTGCCCAGGTTTGGATAGTATTCCCGACGGTCGTTGTAAATATATTTGTTTCTTAATTTCTGAACGGCTAAATAACATAATATTTGATTCTGTGGTATCTCTTAATTACGAAAAAATCTCAACAGAGGAATTACAAGAAATGATATCCTGGTATTATAAAAACCATCCAGACAAAAAGGAAGAAATGGATTCATTGCTAAAGCAAGAATATAAGCCTGAAAGCGAAGAGAAACCTATATGTACTCAATTGCAAGATAATTCGCGCGCAACTATTCTCAAAAAAATACATAAGAAAAAACAATGGTATACTATGGATATTTATTGTTAATCTGTGAGTAAAAAATATTGCACTGATAAGAAATATCTGGCATAATAGGAAATGGCAAGCCGTGGTTTAGGTGGATGACGCCGTATTTGCGGAGACCCCGGTGCAAATCCGGGCGCTTGCCACTATAACAGGCAGTAGTTTAAGAGTGAGAACGCGTACCCGTGCTGCAGCCGCGAGCTGGAAGCCATGCCCCATGTCAGTATGCATAGCAATTCCGGAAGGATAGCCTTACACGTAAGGCGCTTGCTGGCCTCTATAGGAATTGGCTGTACGGGAAGAATACAAGGTTCTGGTTGAAATCCGGACGCCTGTTATTATGGCAGGTTGTAGCTCAAGTAAGGAGAAGCGGCGCAGAAGCGCATGAATTCCGGTGCAAATCCGGACACCTGCTTGCGCCGACCGTTACGGCAAGAATATAACGGACGTGTAAGAGAAAAATACAGCCCCGCGCTCCGACCAATAGCGCAAGGCTGTATTTTTATGTAAAACGATGGAAAAGATTATAAACACCTGCATTATACCTGCCGCAGCGGATTGTGTCAACAGGATGGACAGCTACACGTCGCTTAGCAAGCGACACGCTGCAGCGATCTACTCTCTCCCCTGGCTGGGTATACCCGCCTGCTCCCGATTGTCTCCCAGGTGGAGCAGGCGCAGAATCCTTACCCCATTTTTACCCTTTTTTATACCCTTTTCCCCGTGACAAAGGATGAAACGTGATAAAAGTCAAAATCCGGAAAAGCCTTTATTTTCAGGCATCCGTGACACTTGATGAAATAACATGAAATACACGGAATCAAATTATTAAGGTTTCCTAAAAGATTGTCATTTTCTTTTTTATATGTTAAAATTATTAAAATTTTTACAACGAACAGCTGAAGATTCAAGATATGTACTAACATAGTTTGCATATCTGATATCCCCGTCATGACTTTGGATTCAGAGCGGACATTTCAAACGGAGGACACTATGTATCATCTGATCATCGCCGACGATGAAGATAAAATCTGTGAAGGCATTGCCAACCTTTTTCCCTGGGAACAAATCGGTTTTCAGGTGATCGGGCAGTTCTACAGCGGACAGGATGTACTGAAGTTTCTGGAAGAAAAAGCTTCTCTCGTCGATGTTGTTCTCTGTGATATCCGAATGCCCGGTATGGACGGACTTGAGGTCTGTCGTCGGATTGCAGCCTGGCCTAATATCCGGATTGTGCTTTTCAGCAGCCATAAAAATTACGAGTACTTCCGTAAAGCACTCCAGTACCGCATCACAGACTATTTGCTGAAGCCCATTAACTACAAAGACCTGACGCAATGCTTTGAAAAAATTAGAGAAGAACTCGATAAGGAACGTGGAAACATCCAGAGTTTCTCTGAAACCTACGAATCCGCGCTCCTTCCAGGCGGCAGCAGCCGTCTGACCGATGAGGTGATCCAATACCTGAATGAAAACTATCAGGATGCCTCACTGGAAAAAGCGGCTGCCTACGTGGGACTTTCACCCAGCTACCTTTCCCGGCTGTTTAAGGAAAAAAGCGGGATTGGCTTTTCAGACCTGCTTTTGAAAATCCGCATGGAAAAGGCAGCTGCCATGCTCTCTGATACTCGTTTCAAAAGCTATGAGATCGCACACCGGGTTGGTTATGACAACCCGAAGAATTTTTCCCGCGCTTTCAAAGCATATTACGGTGTGTCTCCCAGCGAATACCGCCGTGAGAATACCAGAACAAACACATGCGCAACTGCAAACACAGCCACAGGCAGAAGCGCAGATAACGATTCTCTTACAGACAAAGACACAGGAGGGACAAAAACATGATGCGTCGCTTTTTCATCCGGCGTACCGTTCAGTACGTCTGCTGGTTCCTAATCCCCATTATCTGCGCATTCCTTTTTTTTGGCACACTGGTGGTACGCCAGCAGTCCGCTTCCCTCGCTCAGGAAGGCAAAAATTCTCTGGACGCGCTTTACAGCCAGCTCGACCTGGTCGTAAACAGTGTCATGGAAGAACAAAACCAGGTCGCCAACAGCACAAACATGATGGTCGCCCTGAAAAAAATTCTCTCCAGTGAAGACTACATCTCCTATAGTGATTCTATTTACATCCGCAGTATCACGACTTTTTTATCCGGCATCGTTCAGTCGCATGACT
>JAJPWX010000117.1 GCA_021205755.1 Lachnospiraceae bacterium
GTTCTTTACTGGGCTTTTTCATTTCCGCGAAACAGCGGAGCAGATAGCATTTTTTGCGTTTTTAATAATCTTCTTCCCGAATGAGCTTGAGCACTGCGGTGCTTTGGTAGGTCATGGCTTCGTCATGGACGAAGGCGATGGTGCTGTGGGCGGGCGCATGCAGGGTGCAGCGGACGGTACCGAGATACGGGTCGTAAATCCGGGCGAGCAGCTGTCCCTCGTCGACCTCCTCGCCGGGGTGCACCAGGGCTTCGAAAAAGCCGGAATCCTCCGCGCGGACGGGGATGAAGTCGCGGCTTTCGATGACGCGGGAGTGGTAGCCGCTGTAGCCGCGGTAGCGGATGATGCCCTGTTTTTCCATGAAGTTTAGGATGGCTTCCTCGGCCTGTTTTGCGCTTTCCCGGTCGATGCGCTGGGTGTTGGTGGTGTAGATGGAAAATGCGTTTGTTTCCCAGATTTGCCAGTTGTAGTTCAGCGTTGTTGTATCGAATGGGCGCGGGTCGTGCAGGACGATGTAGGGAAGACCGAACTGCTGCGCCAGATCGACGCTTTCGAATCCGGTTTTCATCATACGAACATGGGGGACAAAAGCTCCCGGCATATAAAAGGAAGCAAACTGGACGCCAAATTTGTAGTTCTGGATGGCATTGAATACGCCGGCTGCGATGCGCTGTGTGGTTTCGCCCTGGTCGTAGCCGGGGAACATGCGGTTGATGTCCGTGTTGTCAATCGTCCAGAAGCGCTTTTTGATGTTCATGGAATATGGGTTTACGCAGGGAATGACAAGAATCTGTTTTCCGGGCAGAATGCGCCCGCGTTCTTCTAACTCGGTCAGCTTGCGGATCAGGCGGGAGCAGGCGTAGAGCTGCTGGTTTTCGTTGCCGCGCATGCTTCCGACGATACAGATGGACTCCTCTCCCTCACCGAAGGTGAAGCCAGTGACGCGGAAATTGTCACGGTAAAGTGCTTTTATTTCAAATAAAACGGATTGTTTCATAACGCTTCTCCTCTTTACACATTTTGTAGAATCCGTGCGAGCAGAGATCCTTCGTCTACAACCGGATATTCCCGTACGGTGAAAAGCCATCCGTCAACGGGGGCGGCGACAATGCTGAGCAATGTGCCGCGCAGCGGGTCTACGATCTGGCCGATCTCATCGCCTTTTTTCAGCATAGATCCATGAGAACGTGTCTTGATAAAAATGCCGGAAACTGGTGCATTCAGGAAGGCAACGTCATCTGGATTTTCGGAGATGACTGGTGTGCGTACTTCTGGTGCCGGGCCGGTCCAGATGCCCATTTCTTTCATCAGATGGAAGATGCCGTCTGTGAGCTGGTCGCCGTATTCTTTTGTGATGCGCATACCAACGCCCATTTCGACCACCAGGGTCGGAACATTCCGGCTGTTCAGGCTGAACGCAAGCGTGGATTCCAGTACCGTGCTCGTACCGTGTACCCAGATAAAATCGACATTGGCAAGTTTTGCCCAGGGCAGCAGAGTTTCCGTGTGCAGCTCGTTGATGCGAATCTGCGGGATTTCCGTCAGGTAAATATTGCTCGCATGAATGTCGAGACAGAGATCGGAGCCCTGAAGATCGCGGATGATCTCCGCGGCGAGGTATTCGTTCATGTCTCCGTCTGTATTTCCCGGAAAAATGCGGTTCATGTCAAGGTCGAAGGCCGGGATGCCCCTTGTCACGGAATCAATGCCGAATGGATTCAGGGCAGGGTAGATGTCGACTGTCCCTTTCAGGCATTCCGGATGTTCTTCGATTCTGCGCGCAATTTCATAGCAGACATACTGTCCCTCCAGTTCATCGCCGTGGATACCGGTGACAATGCTGATGCGCTTTGAGGAAGAGATGTTTTCCGGCTGGATGTGATTCTTGCGGATGCGCAGCACCTCATCCACCGGCATGTTGGTTTTTGCGATTGTCTGTATCATAGGATACCCTTTCTTGTGTCAATGGTATATTCTTTATAAACTATGCTTACATAACGGTCTATTCAGGATATTATGATAATATAATTACGGGTTCATTTCCTTCACCCGCACCGCGACCGTCTGTGTCTGTGTGGTGCGTCCCACAAAGACGCCCTGGCTGACGATGCAGTCGTGGTAATCTCGGCCGGCGGAGATTTTGATGTGCTGGTCGTCGACAATCAGGTTATTTGTCGGGTCGAGCGCGTACCAGCGGCCGCCGCTGCAGACTTCGACCCAGGCGTGGCTCAGGCCTTCGCCGATCAGCATGCCGACCACATAGCGGCAGGGAATTTTCCAGATTCGGCACAGCGAGAGCAGGATGTGTGAATAATCCTGGCAGACGCCTTTGCCAAGCGCCATCGCCTCTTCTGCGGTGGTGTGGACATCTGTGACGCCCTGTACATAGGAAAAATTCTTGTAAAGACCGTGCATGAGTGTGGTGGCAAAATCTAAATTCTGGTATTTTTCCGCAGCGCTTTCAAATTGTTCTGCAAATTTCAAAATCGCGGGTCCGGGTCTGGTATAGTCGGTCTGATATTTAAACAGTCCGACCTGATGCTCTTCCTTCGCAGTCAGGTATGGCGCGAGCCCGGTGCGCGCCTGCCCGCGGACGCGGGCGAAAAACCGGTCATGTTTTCCCTTTGTGTAGCCGTAAATGCTGTAGTTGCCAAAGGAGTCTTTATCAGTAGACAAAAACTCCTTCGGGTATACCTCCACGTCGAGTCGATTAATCAATTGTCGTTCGTCTGTCAAAGGGATGCATTTCAGGGTAAAGCGGTGTTCTTCGACCGGCGGTGCAAAATCCAGGTGCATGTCGTACTCAAAGAGCAGATCTTTCATGCGCGAATCCTCCGGAGTCAGTTTGTTGTTTTTATTCCTGCAGAAGTGCTTCTGTCTTCTGCACAATCGTGATGTAATCAATCCGCGGGGCGTCGACAAGCCGGCTCAGCTCGTCGAGATAAGACTGCCGGTATTTCAGGCAGGTGCGCCAGATTCGGCCGGAAAGCCGGTCTACCTCGCGCTTGAGCTCCTCGCGGGACATATGCAGGCGCGCGTACAGATCAAGACGCTCTACGCGCTTGCCGACCTTGATGATGTTGCGGACGTTTTCACTGTCAATTTCGTCGTCTACGATGCCCCAGAATGCGAGAATGTCATCGAGTACGTGCTGCAGCTCAATCAGCGGCGATGGGGAAAGTCTTGCCTTGTTCATTTCGTACATCGCAAGCTGGATGTAGGAAATGGTGTCGCTGCCAATTTCCTCGCGCAGTACGATACAGTTGTCGTAGGCGCGGGTCAGGTTGGAGTAGATTGAATTCGGATCCTCCGGATCGAAGCAATAACGGCCGACAAAATCCTCTCCGGATGTGTAGATATTCGGAATTTCCAGTTTTTTGCAAAAGCCGTCCAGGCTGCCCATTTCATCAATATCAATCATAGTGTCAAAGCTTTCCGCGAACAGTTTGATGGTAGTATAGACGCGCTCGCTGTACCGCCCGAGCCAGAACAGGCGGTCTGTGTTTTCTACTGAGATAATACCCATGTGTCTTTAAATCCTCCTCCCTGAGATGAGTTGACGATGAATGAATCCGGGTTGCGGGAGAAGCGGGTCAGTCCGCTCTTCCATACCAGCGGTTCATCCGCCATCAGTACGAATGCGCGCAGATCCGCTTTGCGCGGTACGCATTCTCCGTTTTCAAAAATATCAATATCAAGGAAATCAATGACCTCCTGCGCGATAAAGCGCCGTGGCTCCCGTTTCAGAAGCGCAATGAAGTCTTCTTTTTCCTGTTTTGTCATCTTGTTGCCGAACTGGACGCCGTAGCCGCCGGCTTCCGCAACATCCTTGAGTACCAGGTCGTCAAAATGCTCCAGAACGTAATCCATGTCTTCCTTATATAAAGGCAGGTAGGTCGGCGCATTGTGCAGGATCGGCTCTTCACCAAGGTAGTATTTGATCATCTTCGGCACGAAGTAGTAAATGCCCTTGTCATCCGCCACACCATTGCCTGGTGCGTTCAGCAGCGCAACATTGCCCTTGCGGAAAATATCGTACAGGTGCGGGATGCCGATCAGTGATCCCTCGTAGAAATTCATCGGATCCAGGTATTCGTCCGAGATGCGGCGGTATACTGCGCCGACCGGCTCCTTGCGCCCGGAATAATCGATGAAATACAGATGGTCATTTTCTACAAGAAGCTCACTGCCGGTGACGAGATGCGCCCCCGTCTTTTCCGCCAGATAGGAATGCTCAAAATATGCGGAATTGTAACGGCCCGGCGTCAAGATAACGGTGTGGCCGCCTGTATTGACATAATCCATCGTCCGGCGCAGCAGCTCCGCGTAATTGCGGTTGTCTGCAATGTGTGTCTGCTGGAAGGTCAGCGGACTGCTTCTGCGGCAGAGCTCACGCGCGATCATTGGATAGGAAGCGCCTGACGGCACACGCAGGTTATCCTCGAGTATGTACCATTCCTTATCCTTGCCCTGTACCAGGTCAATTCCCGCAATGTGCGCATAGACACCCTTCGGCGGCATAACGCCCTCGCACTGCGCCAGATACCCGCTTGACGCATAAATAAACTCTTCCGGTACAATCTTGTCCCGAATGATTTTTTTCTCACTGTAAATATCTTTGATGAACAGGTTCAGCGCCATGACACGCTGCTTTAAGCCCTTTTCCAGATACGTAAATTCCTCTGCTTCGATCACGCGCGGGATCGCATCAAACGGAAATAGCTGTTCTTTGAATTCGTTGTTTTTGTAAATACCGAATTTTACGCCGTACCGCGCCAGCAGCTCATTGACGGTGTCAGTGTGGCGGTAAAGATCCATCTCCTGCATAAAAACCCCTCTCTTTCCTGAAATACTTGTTATGTTTTTTCGTTTGTGCTCGCTGTGTAGCATCTTTGTCTTTCGGACAGGATAAACGCCACACCCTTCTGGCACAGCGGCGGATAGGGAAAGAGTAGTTCTCCTATCCGATCAGGCAGAAATCCGCCCGGTCATTCGAAAGGGTTGCATGCTTTGCAGAAAACTCTCTTTATACGGCAGTGCGCAAAAAAGGCGCAATGCAAGTATGCAAAACGCCTTTGTTTGAACTCTTCTTAT
>JAJPWX010000066.1 GCA_021205755.1 Lachnospiraceae bacterium
TATTATACCACAGGAAGCAAATAAAGTCGAATTAATTTAAAAATACTGTACTAGGCGTTCCGAAGCCGCATCGTATTCCAGCGTACGGGTCAGATCCCTGACTGCGCAGTTTCCATACGCAGATGCGAAATGAATAACTGTTCGCCCTCTTCCATCCGACTCGAAAGAATCACAGTGATATTGCACCCCTGCCTGCTGCTCCTTTCCATTTACAACCGGAACGTTATGCCCCAGAGAGCGGTTGCAGAGGATCTGATAGCGCCCGTTTTCGGAAAAATACGCTCTGGTATATTCTCCTGTCCCAAGGTCAGTAAGGAGCATCTCATTTCCCAGCAGATACAGAAAACTGCCGACATCATTATGATTGTGCGGCTCCCCGTTCGTGCCGCCCTTGCAGGCCATGCCGCCGCCGGAAGCGCCTCTCGCGATGCTCCACTGCGCGTCCGGTAAAACAATATACCCATTGTTTCCATCTCGTATACTGCCCGGTTGTAGGATATACGTTTTCTCTCCCTCGCAATCCATTCGCATATTGTCTGGCTGCAAAATATGTTTCTCACTTGTCTCACACTCAGCAGTCTGCCAGCAACAGGCAGATTCACAAATCGATGATGCATTCTCCTGTTCCTCGTCAGTCGGACAAGAATCCACCGAATGTTCCTCCAGATACCTTCTCGTCCAGATCACATCCCTGTAATTTGCCAGAAACCGATAGCAGTGGTCGGCTTCAAATCCGCCCGAACAGGCGACCGGCGGAAGCTCCACGTCCGGATAGCGCAAGGCAAGCAGACAGGTCAGCCCCAAACGATATTTGTCCTCACTGTTGGCATCTGAAAAACTCAGGGTGCGACCGGATGGGAAATAACATTTCTGCTGAAAGAGGGCTATCCGGCGAACCTTTTCCTGGTTCAGCAGGTCTATTTTCCCCTTTGTATATCGGCAGAGCAGCTCCGCAAATCCTACATAATAATAAATCCCGTAGCTGAAATATCCCAGTCCCTCCAGGCAGGCGCCGTCATCCGCGAACCCGTTTATATAATAATGAAGAGAATCCACAATTCTCTCAATCAGATTCTCCAGAAGCTCCGGTTTCCCAGAACTGCCCAAATGCGTAGCATTGTCCTTCATGGACGGTATACCCTGCTTCCAGGTTTTGCGAGAAGACGTGTCCCCGGAGAGCAGATAAATACCGGCGCAGCCGATGCTTCCAGCGCAGACCGCGTTCCAGTTATTTTCTCCTCTCTCCCAGAAGCTATAGGGCGCTTTCGATTCCAGAAAAGGAAGCAGCACGCGTTCCAATACATTTTTTCTTGCCTGCTCCCGTATCTCCGGATTCAGCCGGTCTCCGGCCAGAGTCAGGATTTCCGCCAGCGCCTGTCCGGTTTCTGCCGCGAACAAATCTACTGTTTTGCGCCAGGCAGGGTTCTTTGCACGGTCTACATGGGCGGGCAAAGCCCAGCATTTCTCCTCACAGATCCCGCGAATCACCTCTTCCAGCTTCGCCGCATCGTCCGGATCCTCCCTAAGAATCGTCATGCAGCCGTATACGGACAGATATTTCCTGCGCTGAAAGTAGACGTTCTCGTAAAGCAGTCGGTTTCCTGTCGTTTCAAACAGTGAAAACAGCGGCTCACTCAGCTCCGGCATGGGAACATTCCGCATGGATTCTGCATTTTTCTCCATGCATTTGATATATGCAGCAAGCGTTGTTTCCAGCTCTCTCTTTTTCACTTCCGATAATTGCTGTGTCATGGGGTTATCCTTCCTCATTTTACTCAGAGTCTATTTTGACTTTATCACAGCGCTTGTATTTTTCCAACCATATTTTTCGCGGATTTTTGTACTTTTCCAACCGCGCATCTTATAGTTATGCAATAATATCTTTTCACATTGCATCTAGACATTCTACACATATAACACACACCACAATTTCTACGTTTTCGCCCCTCGCCGGGTGGCATCCCACACTTCGTACGGGATAAGCCCTGACCACACAGCCAGTGCATGGGCGGGGTATGGACAGCAACACGCGTTATGATTGGAATCCCATTTCAAAAATCAACTTGAAATTACGACACTTCTCCTGTATGATGAAAAGAAAAAAGCGTAACTGTTCAGTGCCTTTACAGTTACGAAAAAACTACTTTTAACAACACTCCAGAGTCTGACGATTCTGGAGTTGACTATTGAAACAATCACTACAGAAGCTTTTCTGAACAACAAATACCATACCGGAGGAACTTACCTATGTCTGCTAAAAAAGAAATCTCATTTACGGAAGGCCCCATCTTTGGGTCTCTGATCCGCTTCGCGGGTCCGGTTCTGGGGGCATTGATCCTGCAGGCCGCCTACGGAGCCGTAGACCTGCTTGTGGTCGGCCAGTTCGGCGACGCCGCCAGCATCTCCGCCGTCGGTACCGCAAGCAGCTTTATGCAGATGGTGACTTTTATTATCACCAGTCTGGCGATGGGGTCCACGGTACTGATTGGCCAGCATATAGGAGAAAAAAATCCGAGAGCGGCAGGCGACACGGTCGGTACCACCATCATCCTGTTCGCTGTCATCGGCATCATCCTGACTGTTGTGCTGGAAGCCTCGGCGGAAGTGATTGTCCGGATCCTGCAGGTACCGGAGAGCGCCACAGACAAGGCAGTCTTATATCTTCGCATCTGCTCCGGCGGCCTCCTGGTCATCATCACTTACAATGTCATCAGCGGTATTCTTCGCGGCATCGGGAATGCCAATCTTCCGTTTATTTTTGTAAGTATCGCCTGTGTAGTAAACATCGCCGCCGACCTGCTTCTTACCGGCCTGCTCGGCATGGATGTGGCGGGCGTGGCGATTGCGACCGTGTTTGCCCAGTTTGTCTCGGTCGTCATTTCCCTCGGTATCATCCGCAGGCAGAAAATGCCGCTCGAATTCTCATTGAAACAGTGCCGCATCTACCCGGTCGAGCTGAGAAAAATCCTGCATGTCGGTATTCCCATCGCCCTGCAGGAGACGCTGAGTGAGGTCTCCTTTCTGGTGATCAATTCGATTGTAAACAGCATGGGACTGATGCCGTCTGCCGGATACGGAGTTGCACAGAAGCTTGTTTCCTTTATCATGCTGATTCCATCCTCCGTTATGCAAAGTGTCTCCGCTTTTGTGGCACAGAACATCGGTGCCGGTCAGAAAAAACGAGCCCAGCGCGGCTATCTGACCGCGATGGGCACCGGCGTGTGCATTGGAGTCTTCGTATTCCTGGCCGGCTTCTTCGGAGGCTCTGCCATGTCTTCGCTATTCACCTCTGATGCGGAGGTCATCGCGGAGAGTGCCAGCTATCTGCGCGGATTTTCCCTGGATTGCATCCTTACCTGCGTCATGTTCAGTACGAGCGGCTACTTCAATGGCTGCGGAAACAGTATGCCCGTCATGCTCCAGGGCATCTCCGCCGCCTTCTGTGTCCGCATCCCGGTAGCACTTTACATGGCGTCCCTGCCAGGCGCCTCGCTGTTCTACATCGGCCTGACGACACCGATCTCTACGCTTTACGGGATTCTCTTCTATGGAATCTGCTTCGCGTGGATGCGCAGAAAGAAAAGAAAGAAACACGCTTCATGAATATTTTTTCTTGCTTTTCACTTTTTCCTGTGCTATGATAATTAGGATTTGCAAAGGAGCAGACCAGATGGATTGGTTTGCTCTTTTTTACTGCTCGATTAAGGAGGATAGGATCAATGAAAAAAATATCAAGACGAGATTTCCTGAAAGGTTCAGCCAGCGCTCTGGCTGCGTCCGTAATGTTTGGCAGCGGACTGAATGTCGCTGCGGAAGAAAGCGCAGATGGTACGCTTTACATCGCGTGGACCTCTGATATGCAGACAATGGATGTCCACACAACCAGTTCCAACTACCAGATTCCGCTGAATATTTTTGACCGTCTGTTCGAGATTCAGCTGAATGACGACGGCTCGACAGAGCTGGTAAACAGCCTTGTAGAAGATTACACGGTATCAGAGGATGGACTGACCTATGAGTTTACCCTGCATGAGGGCGTTCTTTTCTCAGACGGCACGCCACTGACGTCGGCTGACGTAAAGTATACCTTTACCCGTATGCTTGCGCTTCCTGAGAGCGTGCAGACTGACTTTGCCAACGCAATCGCCGGTTCTGACGAAGTCATGGAGGGTACGGCGGAGGATCTGACCGGTATTGAAGTCGTTGATGACACACACTTTACCGTCACCTTAAGCGAGCCGTTCGCAGGCTTTTTGTATCAGCTGGCAACACCGTCCTGCTGTATCTACAGTGAGTCAATTGTAGAAGCCGCAGGTGATGATTACGGCATCGATCCGGCTCTGACGATCGGTACCGGCCCGTATGTGGTGACCAGTTGGGATCATGACAATAGCATCATCCTGGATCTGAACCCGAATTACTGGGGCGAGACGCCGTCGGTAACGCACGTAGAGATTTCCATCATTCCGGATGCTTCTACAATGAGTATGATGTTCCAGAGCGGCGAGATCGATATACTGGATTGCGATTACCTGGATTCTTCCGTCGTAGAATCGACTTATAAGACTGCTTACGCAGATCAGATTGTATCGGCAAACCGCCTCTCCATTACTTACTTTATGCTGAATGAGAACGTAGAGCCGCTCAACGATGTGAATGTGCGCAAGGCGATCCAGATGGCAGTTGACCGTGAAAGCATCCTGACGAGCGTTTACAGCGGAGAGGGTACGATTGAGGACGGCATTTTCCCGACCGGTCTGATTGGCCACTCCGAGGAGAACCAGGGCTGGCTCGAATATGATCCGGAGGGGGCAAAGGCTCTTCTGGAGGAAGCGGGCTATGCGGATGGCTTCACCATGGAGATTTCTTCCGATGAATCTGCCTCTTCCGGTGTTCTTCTTGTACTGCAGATCATCCAGCAGAATCTGGCTGACGTAGGCATCACAGCGGAGATCGTATCCTACGATGAGGCGAGCTGGCTGGCACTGAGAAAGAGCGGTGAAATGTGCAGCTTTGTCGCTACCTGGACGGCTGACTACAATGATCCGGATAATTTCATCTACACCTTCTTCGGATCTGCTGACAAGTCTCTGATCCGCAGCGGAAACTATTATAATACCGAGGTCATGGAGCGTGTTGCCGCGGCGCGCGCGATCGTGGATGATGACGAGCGTCTGGCGGAATATGCCGCCCTGGAAGCACAGATTGTACAGGAGGACGCCGCGTGGGTACCGCTCTTCAGCCGTACACACCTGTTTGTCGTGAGCGACCGGGTTGCCTCCTACACGCCGCACTGGGCCGGATACAGCGATTACAGCTTCGTGGGTGTAACTCTGGCGTAAGAATAATAAAAACAGTAACGATTCAGAACAACAGGTCACTGACTGTCCTGAACGGTTACGAATCATACAATGAGATGCAATGCTGCATAGCGAACTCGCCCGCGGCTGGTCAAACTGGCCGCGGGCTTCCTTTTGTCGGAAGATACCAGTCTGACGAAAGCAGCATCCGGTTCCTCGCCGTGGAGGCATCCTCGTCCTGCGGACGGAATCCCCCCATCGCGCAGCGATTTTAATTGGCCGGATGCCGTTACAGGTCGCTCCTGTAGAGGGAAAAATAAAAAAGCAGAGAAAGGAGACTTTACCGGATGAAAAGCTTTTTAAAGCGCCTGTTAGGGACAATACCGGTTTTATTCGGCGTGGTTTTGCTGATCTTCATCATGCTGCGCATCATTCCCGGCGACCCTGTCACCATGCTGCTGGGAGAGCATGTAAATCAGGACACCATTGACCGCCTGACGGAGGTGATGGGCCTGAACGACCCGCTTCCCACGCAGTTTTTTAATTACATTATCAATGCGCTGCACGGTGATCTGGGCGTCAGCTATAAATATAACCGTGAAGTGACCGATATGATTCTGGAAGCGCTGCCCTATACGATCAAGCTCGCGGTGCTTGCCGCTCTGTTTGCCTGGATCATCGGCCTGGTGACCGGTATTATTTCCGCGGTTCGCCAGAATCATCTGGCAGACCGGCTGTTTATGGGCTTTTCTCTGGCTGGCGTCTCGATTCCGATCTTTATGACGTCACTGTTTTTGCAGTATTTTCTGGCTTTTAAAATAAAACTGTTTCCGTTGACAGAAAATGGCTCGCTCTATTCGATGATTCTTCCGGCCATCGCGCTCGGATGGAACAGCGCAGGCCGGATTGCCCGGATGACACGCTCCAACCTGCTTGAGGAGCTTCAGGCAGACTACATAGATACGGCCCGCGCCAAGGGTCTCCGCCAGAACGCAGTCATTGTCAGTCACGCACTGAAAAACAGTATGCTTCCGATTGTTACCATGATGGCGCTGCAGCTTTCCTCCATGCTTTCCGGAGCCGTGATTACAGAAAGTGTCTTTGCAATCCCCGGAATCGGACGGCTGGCGACGACCGCAATCTCCAACCGCGACATGCCTGTCCTGCAGGGAACCGTGCTGTTTACGACGGTGATTGTAATCGCCGGGAACTTGCTGGCGGATCTGCTCTATTCGGTACTGGATCCGCGTATCAGAAAGGAGGCGTAGCTATGGCAGAACATGATTTTTTCAGAAAACAGAATGAATCAGACGCACCCCAGAATATGGAACAGAATACCGCCGCCTCCGAGGAGGAGCTGCTTGGTCAGATCGGTGAAAAGGACGGAATTGCAGACAAGCTCCGCCGCATGTGCAAACAGAACAAGCTGGCTGCCTTTTCCGCTGTTGTGATTCTGGTCATCCTCCTGATGGCAATTTTTGCACCGGTGATCGCTCCTTATGGAGAGGCGGAACAGGATCTGCTGAACCGCCTGCAAGGGCCGAGCGCTGCCCATTGGCTGGGAACGGATGAACTGGGGCGGGATGTGTTTTCACGCCTTCTGTATGGCGCCAGAGTCTCTCTTTCGATCGGTATTATCCCCAGCATCATCTCTTTGCTGATCGGTATTTTTCTGGGACTGACTGCCGGATATTTCGGAGGCTGGTATGATTATATCATCATGCGTCTGGCAGACGTCATGCTCTCAGTTCCTTCTCTTCTGATGGCTATGGTCGTGATGTACACGCTTGGTTCCTCCATTACAAGCCTGTTTATCGCTCTGATCATTGTGGACTGGGCGAGCGTAGCCAGGGTGGTGCGCAGCCAGACCCTGAGCCTGAAGGAGAGCGAATATGTGGAGGCGGCTCGCTCGATCGGCGTCGGCCATTTTACAATTATGATACGGCACATTCTGCCGAACTGTATTCCGTCGCTGATCGTCCTTTTCACACTGAATGTTCCTTCGGCGATTTTATCGGAAAGCTCCTTAAGCTTCCTGGGAATCGGTGTACAGCCGCCGGCCGCCAGCTGGGGATTGATTGTAAACCAGGCAAAACAGTTTCTTTTTACACAACCCTGGCTTTGTCTGGCTCCCTGTATCGCCATTATGATTGTTGTACTTGCGTTTAATTTTCTCGGGGACGGACTGCGGGATGTGTTAGACCCCTATATGAAGGATCAGTGAGAGGAGGCAGATACGGAATGGAACAAAAAAAGAATGTACTGGAAATCCGCGGGCTGCGCTCCTGCTTTTTCACAGAAAAGGGAGTCGTCCCCGCGGTAGACGGGATTGACCTGGATATACCGGAAGGGAAAATCATCGGTCTGGTCGGAGAAAGCGGCTGCGGCAAAAGTATGACCGCCAAATCCATTATGGGGCTTTTGAAATATCCGGGACGGATTGCGGACGGACATATCTGGTTTGACGGCCAGGATTTGGCTCATCTCTCCGAAAAAGAATTGCGAAATATCTGCGGAAAAGACATTTCCATGATTTTTCAGGAGCCGATGACGAGCCTGAATCCGGTGCTGAAGGTCGGGCGGCAGGTGCGTGAAACCCTGCTGGTTCACGACCGCGGCATGGATAAAGAGGAAGCCAAACGCCAAGTAATCGACATGTTTGCGCGCGTGGGAATCCCGGAGCCGGAAAAACGCTACGACAGCTATCCGCATCAGCTCTCCGGCGGCCTGCGTCAGCGTGTGATGATCGCGATGGCAATGGTCTGCCGCCCGCGGCTTTTGATCGCGGATGAGCCGACCACCGCACTGGATGTGACCATTGAAGCACAGATCCTGCGCCTGATCCGCCAGCTTCGGGACGAGACAGGGATGAGCGTGCTGATCATCACGCACAACATGGGCGTCGTCGCAGAGATCTGCGACTACATCTATGTCATGTACGCAGGCAAAATCATGGAACAGGCGGAGACCTATGAACTGTTTGATCACAAAGCGCACCCTTACACCAAAGGCCTGCTGGATTCCATTCCCAGAATCGGAAAGAATCCCGACCGTCTCTATACGATTCCCGGTGTTGTACCGAACCTCCTGCATCTGCCGGAGGGCTGCGCCTTCAGCAACCGCTGCCCGAACGCATCGGAACGCTGCCGCAGTGTAAAACCGGAACTGTGTGAGGTCGGGGAAGGTCATCTGGCGCGCTGCCTGAATTGTATACCGGAAATGTCCGGGAATCTGAGTACAGAAAATACTTCGAAAGGAGGCGGAGCTTTATGACCGATGCAGCCATCAAAAACACGAAATCTGAAAACGGAAAACCAGAAATCCTTTTGCAGGCGGAAAATCTTTCCAAAGAATTTGATACTGGGAAAAAGGATTCCAAAATCCACGCCGTCTCCAATGTAGACCTGGAAATACGCCGCGGCGAGACACTCGCTCTGGTCGGAGAAAGCGGCTGCGGCAAGAGTACGCTTGGACGGACGCTTATTAAAATGCTTCCTGCCACAGGCGGCAGGGTTTTGTTCCACGGTGAAAATATCACAGCGATGTCTGAAAAAGAATTTCGCCCGTTGCGCCGGAAAATGCAGATGATCTTCCAGGATCCCTATGCCAGCCTGGACCCCCGCATGACCGTGCGCAATATCATCGCAGAGCCTTTGGTGACCTATCATGTGTGCGCGAACAAAAAAGAAACGACCGCCCGTGTCCTGGAACTGATGCAGGCGGTGGGCGTACCGACGGAATTCCTGGATCGCTATCCGCATCAATTTTCCGGCGGACAGAGGCAGCGCATTGGCATCGCCCGCGCGATTGCCCTGAATCCGGAGCTGATCGTCTGCGACGAACCGGTGTCCGCACTAGATGTATCTGTACAGAGCCAAGTGCTGAATCTGCTGAAGGACTTGCAACAGCAATTCAGCCTGACATACCTCTTCATCGGTCATGATCTGTCTGTAATCAATTTTATCGCCGACCGCGTCTGCGTCATGTTCCTCGGAAGTGTCTGTGAGATCGCTTCCAAGGAGGAGATCTACGCAAAGCCGATGCATCCTTATACCAGCTTCCTGCTGGACGCAATTCCGCAGGCGGATCCGCACCTTCGCAATGAGCATCGTCAGGTGCTCACCGGAGAAGTTCCAAGCCCTGTCCATCTGCCGGAAGGGTGCTTTTTCCACACCCGCTGTCCGTACGCGACCGACCGTTGCCGCAAAGAAAGGCCAGCCCTTCGTGTGGTAAAAGGGCGGCAGGTCGCCTGTCATCGCGCGGAGGAATTAGAACTCTGATCACTGCCGCGAAGACGAAAAATCGAGTAGGGAGACTTGTCCCCTACTCGCCCGTGCGGGCTGCGTCCGGCGTCAGTTGGAAAATACCTCTCGCAGCCCTGTGCAAATAAAATACCCCGATTTAACTTCTATTTTCACGCAGTCGCTTTACTTTCGCCAAAATCTCCCCAAATTCTATCAGACAATTTCCGTCAAAAATCTGCACCGGAATCACCCGATCTGCACCATAAATAACCGGGCTATGGCTGCAAGAAAAATCATACACCACTACTCTCTTCCGTTCAATATCGATCATCCAGTATTCCCGCACCCCCGCTTTCCTGTACTTTTCCGTCTTTACAATCTGATCTTTGCGCTCGGTAGACGGGGAAAGAATCTCCATGACCAGATCTGGTGCACCATATACACACGAACCCGTACTATTTTCCAGACAGTTTAAAAAACAGTCGGGGTATCACCAAAGGAATATCAGAAAGGGGAGTATTTCCTGTAAAGCAGAATCAGAGTTCCCCGTTTAATACCTGCTCCCGCAGCTTCATCCACAGCCTGCCCATATGATTCTCGCCGTCGCGATTCGGTCCCCAGCCCCAGAAGGTGTCTTTCGGAGAATCCTCAACGATCCGGTTCTGCTGCGTCTTTATCAGCATTTCTCTGACATACGGATGCTGCTTTACTTTTTCACGCAAAAGTGCTTCCATTACCTCCAGCTTTTTCGTCTCCCAGTCCGGTCTTTTTCTGTCCTTATTCGCCACAGAAATCTGCTTCGCTTCGTAAGGCGACCCGGCGTGCCGAATCTGCTCTGCCACATCATCAGCCACCTCCAGAAAAGCGCTCGCCTGGTAGGCTTCCTCTACAGTGGCGTATACACAACCCTTGTATTCGATTTTAAACGCGCTGTAATTATCCAGACAATAAAATTCCCTGGGGAAGAATCCAATCGCTTTATTTACTCCTGCCGCCAGCCATGGATCCCGGTAGTCCTCTGCCTTCAGGTTTACACTGGACTCGCATTCCGCAGTCTTTGTGTTTTTTTCATCACGCATCTTTTGTCCCTCTCTTTTCTCTACAGCACTTCAATTTTGCATCGATGTAATTTATCCTTTCGGTAGTATCCGATACCAACCAGAATAATCCTGCCTGTTGTCTTCGGTTGTTCCCCGATTTTCCCCCGAAACTTCAGGGCATAATTTTTATCCTTGATCTGCTTCAGCGCCGTTTCAGGTGAATCATCTACTTTCAGTTCTATGATGATTCCATCGTCCGAGCGGTTATGAGGATAAAAAATATAATCTACATATCCAATTCCGGCCTGATCTTCAGCGCCGTCCAAATGCGCAGCATTTCTCTCAATGGACGGCGCGACTTGCCGCCGAGCGCAGCGAGGGGGCGTTTCAATACGCTGCATATCGTACTTATTTCTTGCAGCGATATAAGCAAGCTTTACGCTTCCAGGAAGCTCTGCTTCATCATTATATGCCTTTAAGGGGGATTCTGTAGTGTGAACAATAGCCAACACTTTCCCCACAGTGTCCTCATCACCATCATAGGTAGCCTGTAAAATTCGAACAGATTCTTTTTCTAATTCACGCATATAACTATATTTTGGCTCTGTACGTATAATCCGGTCAAACTCAAGCTCCAGTTCTTTATTGGGTATCTGTATACAGCCACCGAAATAATTCAGGTATCCATATACCGTCATGACGGAAAAGATTTCATCCCTATACCTTAATTCTGTTGCCGTGGATGCATATTCCGAAAGATCTACCTTTACCGGCTCTCCAGCTGCAAGAAGCATCACTGCATCTCTTACGCCATCAATGTCGTTCAGGACATATTCTCTAAGTTCATCATATTCTCCTGCCTTTGCCCAATAATTATTGGTCGCATTCCGTGTGAGAGCCTGCACAACAGAATTCGGATTATAGATACTAACGCCGTTTCCTCTTTGATACCCATCATACCAGTCTGCCAGATCTTTCCGTGAAAATTCTGGTGTGGCATTATTACTCAAATAACGTTGATACAGTTCATCCACCTCTTCACTGGTAAATCCAAAATACTCATCGTACATATCACTGTTTGCCATATTATATTCTGCAAAATGGTTCATCGTATCACTGGCTGAGTATTTCTTGATGGGAAGGACGCCTGTCAGATAAGCCATCTCTACATATGCCATTCCTTTCGTCATTCCTCCAAGAAAAGCAGTAAATTTTCCTCTGTCAGATTCTGTAAAATAATCTTTATGAAAAACATAATCCCACTCATCAAAAATCAGCAGAAACTTTTCGTTATTATGTGCCAGTGAAACAGTTCGTAAAACTGCTCCCATGGAATCTTCATCATCAATTTCCACATCTGGATATGCCCTTTTTAAATCACGCACCAACCGTTTTTTTATAGTGGTAATGTACTGTTTATAGGATTCGCACTCTTCTACAGCACGGCTAAAATCAATATAGATCAGATTATGCTGATTCAAATGTTTCGCATAATTACTGTTCCTGGCTATCTTTAAGTGAGAAAACACTTCTGAACTGTCTGTTCCTTTGCCGAAAAAAGCTCCCATCATGGCGGCAACCATTGATTTTCCAAACCTTCGCGGTCTCGTAACTGAAATATAGTTTCGCCCCTGCTCCAAAAGCGTAATCATTTCTCCAAGCATTTTCGTCTTATCTACAAAATAAGGTTTCTCTGTCTCACCCTTATACAATTCAAGAGCATCCTCCGGGTTCAGATAATATCCCATTCTTCATTCACCTCCTGATTTGCCGTATCAGTAAGATTTTATTCTCTGATTCCGATCTTAATCCCCTGTTCCATATCGTATGTCTTTAGATTACCACGATGTCCCTGGAAAAACAATAGCAGATTTATTCTCGCTTGTCATTGCTCATTCTCAGCACAGACCTTCCTGGCAGAGGACGATACAATCATCGATATCCCGCCCTATCATACTTACTCCATCCGGGTGCTTGAAGATACCGCCATGTACAATTATGGCGGAGAATATGACCTAGCCGCCTGCCTGGAGGATCTTCAGGCTGTAAAGAAAGAAAATCCTGAATCTATCAATAATGAAGCGGACTATCTATCTTTTCTTCGGAAATACGGTGTATATGCTACTCACCTTGAATATAAAAAGGATTGAAAGCTTATTGACATGATAATTCCCTGCCAAAAAACCCGTGGCAGAAATCGCAAGGCATTGAGACCGTGCGCAAAACTCCCCGCAAATGCGGGGAGTTTTGCTATTCCCAAATTTATACTGGACTTCATTCTTCCTTTACAAATGGTTTGACATCCTTTACTGCATCTTCCACGGAGATTTCCATGTCCATATGGTCGATATCTACCAATATATACTGGTCATTGCCCATACCCAGCTCTTTCATGTAAGTCAGCTGACGCAGTCCGTGACGTGATTCGATGCGCTCCACCAGGTCGTGATGATCCTCTTCTTTCAGAGCGTAGACCATATCGATGGACGCCTGGTCAGCCGCCAGAATATCTGTCGACGCCAGGATACCAATATTGGGCGTCACGACCGGCATAGCCGCGGTTCCCTCGCAGTCACAGGAAACCGACATATTCCGCAAAACGTTGATATAAGCGATATGCTCACCAAAATGATCCACCACAGACTTGGTTGATTCCGTCATACGCTCCATGAATTCTTCCTTGCCAATATCCCACATATCCGAAGAACCCGGTGTTGTGTGAATCATTGCTTTTCCGATCCGGCCATCCGCGCAGCCAATCCCGATATTCTTATTGGAACCGCCGAAACCACCCTTGGTATGACCCTTGAAATGCGTCAGCACAAGCAGGGAGTCGTAATCCAGAATTCCTTTTCCTACTGACATCTCTGTGAACCATTTGCCGCCTTTTACAGGCAGCATAACCGTACCATGTTCATCCATAATATCCACCGGACAGAATGTCCAGCCATTCGTTTGAATGGTTTCTCTGTGCTGTTCGGTTGTATAGCGGTCTCCTTCATAGTAGGTGTTCGTCTCTACGATCGCAGCTCCCGGAAGTTCACTTTTAACCAGCTGCTCCACCCACGGACGGGGAATAATGTTTGGTCCATGCTTTTCTCCGGTATGCAGCTTGATTCCAGTCTTTCCGCTGATGCCAGAAGCGATCCGCCCATAAATGCGCTGCAGGCCTTCCGCGGAAAGATCGCGGGTAAAATAAACCATCGATTTTTTATCAGTCATCATGCGTCTCCTTTCATCTTTGCTTATTTCAGATACATCTTGAAAAACGATTCCATTTTGTCGAACGGAATGATGTCCGTCTGGTCATAAAGATCCGTATGAACGGCTCCCGGAATAATCAGAAGCTCCTTATTGTCGCCGGTCAGCTTCGCAAACGCATCCTTGCTGAAATAGCAGGAATGCGCCTTTTCTCCATGGATGACAAGGACGGCGCTGCGGATTTCCTGGCTGTACTGCAAAATCGGCATATTCAGGAACGACTGGCAGCCGGTCACATTCCATCCGCCGTTGGAGTTCAGGCTGCGGGGATGGTAGCCGCGCTCCGTTTTGTAATAATCATAATAATCCTTCACAAAGAATGGCACGTCCTCTGGAAGCGGATCGACCACGCCGCCGCCCAGGGCATAGCTGCCGTTTTTGTAATCAACAATGCGCTGCGCGCAGAGAGCCTTGCGCTTCTCATAGCGGGCTTCCTCGCTGTCCTCACTGTCAAAATAGCCGTTGGCATTCACGCGGGTCATGTCGTACATCGTCGAAGCGACCGTAGCCTTGACGCGGGTATCCAGCGCCGCCGTGTTCAATGCCATGCCGCCCCAGCCGCAGATACCAATGATACCGATCCGCTCCGGATCTACATTATCCTGTACAGAGAGGAAGTCCACTGCCGCCATGAAGTCTTCGGTGTTGATGTCCGGGGACGCCATATAACGGGGCTGGCCGCCGCTCTCGCCAGTGTAGGACGGGTCAAAAGCGATGGTCAGAAAGCCCCGTTCCGCCATCGTCTGCGCGTACAGTCCGGCCGCCTGCTCTTTGACTGCACCGAAAGGACCGCAGACTGCGATGGCCGGGAGCTGTCCAGATCCGGCAGCCTCGCCGCCGCGAGAGGACGCCTCCATATCCTTTGGCTCGTAGAGATCCGCCGCCAGAGTGATTCCGTAGCGGTTGTGAAAGGTTATCTTCCTGTGATTTACCCTGTCGCTCTTTGGGAAAGTCTTATCCCATTCCATTGTCAGATTTAATTTTTCTTCCATAATAATAATTGCCTCACTTTCTTTTTATGATAATATTATTATTCTATAGTTCAGGACTGATCGGGCCGAAATAGCATTAAGCGCTGTTACAAAAACTCTGTGCATATTGTGCTGGATATACTGATCTTAATACCAGTCGTGTTTTTCATTCCGATCCAGAGCATTGATCTGTTCCATTTCCCCATCCATCAGTTCAAACCCGAACAGATCGAGATTTTCCCGGACGTGCTCCGGGTCGCTGGAGCCCGGAATCACCACGACGCCTTTCTGCAAATTCCACCGCAGGATCACCTGAGCGGAGGAAACACCGTGAGCCTCAGCGATAGCGGAAATCGTTTCATCGCCCAACAATTCTGCTGTATACCCACGTCCGCCAAGAGGATACCAGCCCTGTACAACAATTCCCAACGACTGTATATAAGGAATCACATCATTTTCCTGATAGTAAGGATGAATTTCGTTCTGTACCAACGCCGGGGTGATATTCACCTGGGGCAGAAATTTCTCCAGCTCCTCTACATACCAGTTGGACAGGCCAATCGAATGTACCTTGCCGTCTGTAACAGCCTGCTCCAGCGCCAGGTATGCTTCCACGTCGTTGTCTCCCGGATGATGCAGAAGCATCATGTCAATATAGTCCAGCCCCATCTTTTCCAGTGCCGTGTCAATGGCTTCGGCAGCGCTGGAAAACTGGTTCGGATAAAGCTTTGTAATCACGAAAATCTCTTCCCGCGGCACATCCGAATCCCGGACCGCCTGCCCGACTGCCGCTTCGTTGCCATACATATACGCGGTATCAATCAATCTGCCGCCCGCTTCCAGCAAAGCTGCAATGGAAACCGCACATTCCTCGTCTGTCAGACTGTAAGTGCCAAGTCCCATGATGGGCATTTCATAACCGCTGTTCAGCAGTACAGTTTTTGTCTCAAAGTTAAATTCACCCACGGTTTGTACCTCACTTTCTGATAATTCCAAGCTGTCAATCCATTCCACTACATCGTTTTCCGTTGCATCCCCTGAGAACCGCCGCCCCTCCATCCAGGTAACGATATCGGAGCAGAGGTCATGCAGATTTTCCGCGCTGGAGCCAATGCCGCTGCTGTGGGAGGTACAGAATGGGATGATCGTTACGTCTGAGAAATCATAACTCTCCAGAAAGGTACTGATAATCCGCGGCGCCTGCCCGTGCCAGATGGGATAACCAAGGAAAATCACATCGTACTGCCCGATGTTTTCCACACTTCCGGAAATCGCCGGTCTTACAGAAGTGTCCTCCTGCTCTCGGTCAGCACGCCCGCCGGTATAATATGCCAGATCCTCCTCCGTATAGGGATCCTCTGGTACAATTTCATAACTGTCTGCGCCGGTTTTTCCTGTAATCCACCGGGCAATCTGTTCTGTCGTACCCGTACAGGAAAACCAGGCGACCAGAATATGATTGCTGTTCGATGTATCAGCAAAAGCAGAGGATTCGGTAAAGTCTGTCCCGTTCAAATCGCTTTCCTGTGCGTCGGCATCCAAAATAGAATCATTAAAAAGCATCCATGATGCCGCGCTGATTCCTCCGGCTGCCGCAAGCTTTACAAATTGTCGTCGGCTGTATTTTCTCATCCGCTTCTCCCCCTTTCAACCGTCCGGATTCGCTTTGCCGGTACACCGCCTGCTACCGTATAGGACGGAACATCTCTGGTCACGACTGCTCCCGCCGCAACAACTGACCATTCTCCAATACTCACACCAGGAAGAACGGTTGCATTAGAACCAATCCATACATGATCACCAATCTTAATGGGAGCATAGTGATTCTTCCGATTTTGCGCCGGGTCTAAATCATGATTGATCGTCGCCAGCACTACATTGTGGCCGATCATCGTGCCATCACCGATTTCAATCCCGCCCTGATCCTGAAAATGACAGCCGGAATTGATAAACACATCCTTCCCAATATGAGTATTCTTCCCAAAATCCGTGTAAAATGGCGGAAACAGCCGAAAGGACGGATCAATCTGCTCTCCCGTCAGACGACTCATAATTTGCCTGACTTCATCCGGCGTATGATATTGATTATTCAATTCCATGCTGATGCGGAGCGCCTCCTGATAAAGCGTATCAGCATAGGCGTTCCATTCGGTGCTTTCCTTCGTTTCATCATAGTAACCTGCAATGATGTCCTCAACTGTCACTACTTCTTTGCCCCCTTTTTATCCAGCCACTTCACAAGGTAGTCCAGGCAGTCCAGCTTCTTCTGCTCTGCATGAATATGCGTCAGTAAATCCCTTCGGCTGTTTTGCAATATCATCAACAATTCCTTTTCACGCCCCTCTTTTTCCAAAACAATACAGCGGGAAATCATTTTCTCTTCCAGCCCGATGTCAATCAGATTCTGGTAAAAACACTGAGCGTCATTATTTGCTTCCGGCATGACTGCTCACCTCCTCGTCATCTTTATTTTATATTGGAGTTACTGGAACATCAAATACTTTGTTTCTATTTCTGGTTATTCTTGAAATGAATATCTAACAGCGGTATAATATTAACCTAATGTAACCTAATGTGACCCGAAGGGATTTCCATCGCTTGCGAATGGAAAGCACGAGGGTCAACGAGTGGAAGAAAAGTGCAATCAGAGTACGGAGGATATATTATGGAATTGCGGGTTTTACGTTACTTTATAGAAGTAGCCCGGGAGGGCAGCATCACGGGCGCAGCCAGAACGCTGCATATTTCCCAGCCAACTTTATCCCGGCAACTCAAAGAGTTAGAGGCTGAGCTTGGATGTAAGCTGTTTGTGCGGGGCAACTACAACGTACATCTGACAGAGGAAGGAATTCTACTGCGCAAACGGGCGGAAGACATTCTGGATATGACAGATAAGACCATAGAGGAATTTCAATCCTTAAATGACGTAACCGGCGGAGATGTGCGCATCGGCTGCGCCGAATCCTGGCTGATCCACCACCTGGCTGAGGCTATCCTGGAATTCCGTCAACTATACCCGGGGCTGCGTTTCCACATCACCAGCGGCGATACCCGTGTAGTGGTGAATGATCTGGAACAGGGACTCTCCGATTTTGCAGTCATTGTGGAGCCGCCCGATCTCTCAAAATATAATTACCTCTCCCTACCGGGCGGCGACATCTGGGGGCTTTTGATGCGAACAGACAATCCACTGGCGCAGAAAACAGCAATCTGTCCGGAGGATTTACAGGGAGTTCCACTTATCACCTCGCCACAGTCGATCCGTGCAGATCTTCCCAGATGGTGCGGCGAGGCTGTCGATCAGCTGAATATTATCGGAACCATTAATCTGTTTTATAACGGCTCTGTTTTTGTTCGGGAGGGGCTTGGATGTCTGCTGGTCTTTGACCGCCTGGCTGATGTCAACCCGGAAAGTGGACTGTGCTTCCGGCCTCTTTATCCAAGACTGGAAACAAAAATGTATATTATCTGGAAAAAATATCAGGTCTTTACACCGATTGCGGAGAAACTGGCAGATTTGCTGAAAGAGCGGTTTGGCGAAAGCCAGGGGCTGCATGACAGATAGAACCAGCGTTAATCCAACGGCAATAGGAAACTTAAGCAGGAACCATAACAAAACGCATTTCCGGTTTCTGCAGCAGATACCGAAGTTGGCTTAACCCCCGGTCACTCACAACCGGGGGCAAATATTTATCTCTTACAAATACATATTGAAAAAATACGTTCCATTTCCCTATAGTCACACAAAAAGGAATCGCTGCAGGCTCCTTCCGTTTCCTTCACGAAAAGGATGTAAAGCATTGATTTCAGCGAAATAATACACCAAACGCTTTACAAACACATCTTCTTCAAGCCCGGTCAAATAATTTTCTTTTTCCAGATTTCCAAAAATCACTTCTGCCTGTGGCTTAATAAATTTTACATTACAGAACATATTTCCTTTTGCAATATCAACCGTCCTGATCTGTCCTGCCCATTCATAAACATCCTGAAAAATATACTTATGAATCCGTTGCAAGTGTTCCAGGTTGAATTGGCCGACAATTGGTTTATCAAGAAGTTCCGACAGACGAAGCATGGTCAGCCTGCGTTCGAAACTATGCAGCTTGTTCATATCTCTGATACCCAGCTTATTCATGAGAACCTCAGAGTCCGGGTAACAGTATACTCTGTCCGCCATATCATACCTCTCTTAAGATTTTCTGTCGCGCCTCATCTGTCGTTATTTTTCCTGATTTGATTTCTTTCAGTATATCCAGATCATCGGATGACAGAGGCATTCCCTCCATTTTTAGTGTCGCGTCTATTTCACGAATTGCTTCACCCGGAGTATATGCCGCCTGACTTACTTTCACATTAAATGGAATGCCTCCTTGTATGATCAACTGTTTCAGCGCCATATTAATATAAGTAGACATATTAAGTCCAAGCGTATCAAGGATATCATTTGCCATTGTTTTCACACTTTTCGGAGTTCTTGCCTGTACCAGATCCATTGTTTCCATTATAAACACCTCTCTTTCTTTGTGATGGTATTATAATACATTATATATACATTGTCAATCTGTACACCTTCTGTTCACCCATGTTTGTATGCAACAGTGTTACAGGAAGTGTTTTTTCAACCATTGCTTATGCAAGGCATGCTATTATTTTCGAAAGAATTACTGGTCAATTATTACTTACTCAGTTATACTTATCAGATCATAGATTACAAATTCGCCCGCTTTATTTTAAATTTTTCAATCAGCGTGGGACGTTTTTGCAGCTTTGTCCGTCTAATATATGAAAGGGGGAACGAGCATGGAAGAATTAGCTGAACTGGCTGAAAGAGCCGCCGGACATGATGCCGATGCATTTACTGCACTGATGCAGTCGCAGATGCAGAATATGTATAAGACAGCACGCGCGATTCTGTCGAATGAGTCAGACATCGCTGATGCGATTTCCGAGACGATTCTCACCTGCTGGGAAAAGCTGGAGCAGCTGAAGGATCCGGCCTGGTTTCGGACATGGATGACACGGATTCTGGTCAACAAATGCAATGATCTCATCCGGCAAGGGAAACATCTGTCTATGCCGGGAGATGTGCCGGAGATATCCGCAGCAGATTCCGGCTTCACAAATGCCGAGTGGAATGAAGCGCTGAATATGCTAGATGAAAAATACCGACTGGTGCTGATGCTGTATTATGTGGAAGGCTATAAAACCAGTGAGATCAGTGCGATTCTGGAAATAACCGAGAGTACCGTACGCACACAGCTGGCAAGAGGACGCGAAAAGCTAGCACAGGCTGTTACAGGGAAATAGTGTTAAGGAGGCGAGGGCGCTTATGAAAGAAATAAAAAACGATCACTGGCAGGTTGATGAAAATCAAAATGATGCTGATAAAAGCTCCCGAAAAGAATGGGAGCCCGGAGAAGTCATCGAAGTACTGCGGGAAGACATTGCGATTCCGGAAGCCGTAAAACAAAAAGCGAATGCGGCTTTTTCCAAAATACAGCAGGAAGCGAAAACGAACGAGACTTTTTCCAACATATATCAGAAAACGAAAACAAATACACATTCGGAGTCTCTGGAGACAGAGCCCTTACGAGAAAATCCCGAAAGGAAAAGTAACTCTTTGCACGACAGTTCTCTAAGCGGAAGCGTTGCTTCAAATGGACCTGACGAACAGACGCAAAAAAGAATCCGACGCTCCGGCACAAGAAAAAGGAGCAGCCGCAGACACGCACTGACCATCGGAATCGCGGCAGCGTGCGCGGTGATGGTCTGCGGCGTCGGGGCGGTGGCCGCGTACCGGCAGTGGAGCCGCTCTGTAGAGAAAGGAATGCAGGCGGATGAAAACCAGCTCGCCGACCTGGAAGCAGAGCAAATGTTGTCCGTATCCGGAGCATCTGTAACGGATCAGGGCGTGACGATCACCTCAGAAGAATCCATTGTAGACAATCATTATGCCTATCTCGTATTCAAAGTGGAAGGCTACACGCTGGAAGAAGGCGCACAGCCGGAATTTACAAATGTGGAGGTGAGCGCGACCGACGGAGAGGATCTGTATCTGGACGGAAGCGGAGCTACCGCCTGCAACTTCTATAACGGTCTGATTGTCGGCGAAAACGGAAGAGCGGTAAACGCGGATGGAAGTGAGATCAAAACGGATGCCGATGGAAACTTTCTGCTGCAATATGTGCAGGACGACGGAAGTCTAGAATATTGTATTACCCTTTATTCCACAGAAGAAAGCGCATTTATCGGAAGGGAGCTGCACATTGACTTCCAGGGACTGGGGGCGTATATTGAAGATTCCGAAGAGGAAATCAGAACAGACATAGGCGGTACGTGGAGCTTTGATCTGACTCTGGCCGGTTCCGCCAACACGACCACCTTTGATCTGGACGCGGAGCTTGAAGGCAGCGGCGCGACTGTGATTCAGGCGGTTCTCTCCCCGCTTTCCGCAACCATATACTATGAATTTCCTTATTCCAAATACACCGTAGAAACGGTCGAGCCAGATGGAACGACACGGATCACCTCTCTGTTTGATGAAGCGCCGGCATTTCTCGGCTTCCGCATGAAAGATGGCACAGATATCCGTTATCTGACCGGCGGAGGATCAAGCGGCTATGAAAACGGCGGAAACGACGTCGAGAATGGGGAAATGATCATTTACCATGTGATACAGGGCTACGGACGGGTCATTGATGTGGATGAGATCGAGAGCCTGTTGTTTCTGAAATCCTATCCGGAAGAATCAGAAGATGGGGAAACGGCGCTCACCGATGAGAATCTGTATATCGTACCGCTGCAATAATACGATATATAAAATAAGAGCAGCATTATCTGGAACGCATGAGCCATTATGCGAGAATGCTTGACGAATGAACCATACAGAAAAGTTTGTCGGGAATCGAATCATCGGTTCCCGGCGAACTTTTCATATAGCAGAAGATCCAGACAAAATTGTTATCCGCGCGCCATCCGGTAAATTTTTTCTACATCCTCCGCAGTAAGCTTCTTTATAACTCCGACTGTCCGCTGCCCAAAGAAGCAGCATTTTTCCGCCATCTCATGCATCTGCGCTTCTGTCGGTTCGATGCCCAGCTCTTTCAGGTTCGTCGGCATTCCCATGCTCCGGTAGCAGTCTTCCATTTTCTCAATTCCGGCAAGCGCAAGCTCCTGCATGTCCGCCCTTTCCTCTAAATCAAAAATCTGCTTTGCGAATCTGGCGAATCGTTCCGGATGTTCCGGATAGACATACCGCGCCCAGCTTCCCCAGATGGCCGCAAGCCCCGCTCCGTGCGCCACATCAAACATACCGCCCAGCTCATGTTCGATCTGGTGGGACGCCCAGTCCCCGCCGCCTGTTCCGCAGCCGGTCAGTCCATTGTGTGAAAGGCTGCTTGCCCACATCACTTCCGCGCGTGCATTGTAATCGGACGGATTTTGTTTAAGGATGATTGCATTTTTCATCACAGTTCGAATCAATGCCTCACTGATGCCATCTGTCAATTCCATATTATCGCTCAGATTGAAATAGCGCTCCATCGTGTGCATCATAATGTCGACACAGCCGCTCTGTGTCTGATAATCCGGCAGCGTATAGGTCAGCTCTGGATCCATGACCGCAAACCGGCACCGGCAATAGTTGCTGCTATAGCCGCGCTTGATCCAGCCGTCTTCATTGGTGATGACGGAAGAGTCGCTCATCTCACTGCCGGCTGCCGCGATCGTCAGCACTGCCCCCAGCGGCGTACAGCCCGCGGCCTGTCTTTTTCTGTCGTAAAAGTCCCAGACATCGCCTTCGTTCGCAAGCCCATATCCAATCGCCTTCGTGGAATCAATCACGCTGCCTCCTCCCACTGCCAGCAGAAAATCTACCTTTTCCTCCCGGCACAGGCAGATGCCTTCCCTCACCTTTGACAACCTTGGGTTCGGCACAACACCGCCCAGCAAAACATAAGAAATACCAGCTTCCTCCAGGGAATGACAAATCTTATCCAGCAATCCCGTCCTTACAACACTGCCGCTGCCATAATGAATCAGGACCTTATGCCCGCCCTGTTCCTTCACCAGTTCTCCCGTTTTCGCTTCTGCTCCTTTTCCAAATACCACTTTCGTGGGTGTGAAATAATCAAAATTCATTCTGCGACCCTCCTGCCACCTGTTTAAAATCAAAACTGGATACACTTTTGATTTTAAACACTTGAACCTATGATGTCAAACAGGAAATGGAAGCCCCAGCAGAATATCAAGGAATGCTTTCACACTCTGTCTGTTTTCCTCAGCATGGGTACACAGAACGCATCTTATATGTTCTTCGCAATCCACCGGCGTCCAGGCAAACTCCCCGGAAAAATCGTTTAG
>JAJPWX010000119.1 GCA_021205755.1 Lachnospiraceae bacterium
GTCTTTCCACCATCCGTGCTGTATTGCAGCACCACATCATACACAAAGGCGTTATCCTCTGTATATCCCGTACCTACCGCAATAACACGGCTGATCAAATCCGAAGCCAGTGCATCCACACTGTAATACCGACTCTTTAACCCATCCGGCACGGCAGTCAACTCCTGCACTGTTGTTTTTGTGCTAAGATCTTCATCCGTTCCGTCTATGACCTTGACGGCGGTGTAATCTGCTTCGTAGCTGTCTCCGCAGTGCGTGCAGGTGTAAACGGTGTATCCCTGTTCCGTGTAGGTTGATTCGGTCGAGAGTATATCATATATTTTCTGGTTTGACATCACCCATTTCGAGGCAAAAATGGGTGGAAAACATATATTCGGCATTTTTTCATTCTCTGACATGGCGGTCACGAATCTGATCAACGGACTGTTCGGTACGAACCATCCGCCGGACAGCAAGGTTGAGTATTCGAACCGTGAAAGTACAAAAGCAAATCTCAGTCACATGTATTCTGATCTGTTTATCGTCATCAACCAGACATACCACTATCACCTCGAAGCACAGATGTATCATGACAATACCATCGTTATGCGGGTATTTGAATATGGGTTTTATCATGCGCTGGAAACGAGCGAGAACAACTGTACCCTCCGTTTCCCTGAACCAGTGGTCATTTATTTCTGTAACGCGAAAAGCATTCCGGAGACAAGCTCGATTCGGATCATCCTGCCAGACAATCAGGAATTTTCTTACACCGTGAAGAATTTTGTCTACCTCGCCCATAACCTCGAAGAGTTAAACCGGAAGAAAATGATTGTCTTCATTCCTTTCCAGATGGTGCGCGTGAGAGACTCTCTTATGCCGGATGGGAAAGTGCGTTTTCTTTCAGAAAATGATGTGCAGGAATTGAAAAAGCTGATTGAATCTGATATACTGGGAAGCATCCAGGCAAACCTCCAGGTTGGCAATATCACTGTAGATGATTATAACCAGCTTTTGGAGCTGTCTAATACATTATACCAGCAGATTATCCTGCAATATCAGAAGAAGGGAGGCAGCAAGGATATGAAGCCTTTACTTCCGGGAGCATTGGAGCTTCCAAATGACAAATACCGTTTTCGGATTGATGAACTGGAAACGGAGAATGCTTCGCTGTCCAGCGAGATTGCTTCGCTATCCAGTGAAAATGCGAGCTTATCTGATAAAAACAAGTCTCTGGAACTTGAAGTTGCCGAGCTTCGGAGTAAGCTCAAAGAGGGTATGGCCAAAAGATAACTAGAAAAAGCAGCTTTCCGGCTGCTTTTTCTTTACTATTAATAGCTCCATATTCCTGTTCGCCCGCAGGCTTTCCGCATCATCCTGTAAGCGCTCTTCCGGGACTGTTATGCGTGCATCTCCACTATGCTTCGTACAGCTGCCCTTTCACGACGGTAAATACCGCTCCGCCGTACTCGATTGTTCCGTTGTAGCCTGTGGCCAGGATACCATTCCTGACTACAAACCACGCGTCATCGTACATCACAACCTGTGATACCTTGCACACCATCCCCGCGGCCAGGAAGTACCAGCCGTCGTCTCCGCCGATGCCTGATGAATTGAGCCACAAGCCGCTGTATTCAAGCACCAGCCGCCCTGCCGCTACAAGGAACTGCTCTCCGTCATACGGAATCAGGCCATTTACCGTAATGTCCAGGATACCGTCTGTGACGTAGAACCATGCGCCGTCATGCATCGCAAGGCCGGTGTACTGCAGCTGCACCTGTCCCAGGGACACATAGTACCATACATCCTCATACAGGCAGAGTTCATTTGCGTCAAAATCAATTAGACCGTTTTTGATAAAGAACAGGCTTCCGTCATACGGTACAACCCCGATATAATTTTTTGCAAATACGTTGTTGATGTAATAGCGGAAAACACCGTCCGGATCCAGTTCCAGGCCGTGCTTCCACGTTCCGGATGGGGATGGCGCGGGTGCCGGTTCCTTTTCCGTTTCAGCTTCAGTCTCTGTCATTATTTCTGTCTCAGTTTCGGTTTCAGTTTCAATTTCTGTCTCCGTTTTGGTTTCTTCCTCTGTTTCTTTCCAGGCAACAGCTACAGGAGACAGTCCCTTGAGAGTGAAAACTAAAGCGTCGTCGGTCTTGGTGACTGTGGGGCTTTCCGTATCCCCAGCGGTGATACCCAGCCGGTCAGAATCCACCGTGAACATATGCAGCACGGTAAACTCGTAGCTGCTGTCCGTACCATCGGGGTAAGGCAAAGTCACGGTAATACCGTCAGCGGGGAAGTTGTCTACTGTGGCGGTAATCCATGTAGCTCCACCGTCGGTGCTGTATTGCAACACTACATCATACACGATGGCGTTATCCGCTGAATACCCCGTGCCTACCGTGACACGGCTGATCAAATCCGAAATAAGTTCTTTAACACTGGAATACAGGCTCTTTAACCCTTCCGGCACGGCAGTCAGTTCCTGCACCGTTGTTTTAGTGCTAAGATCTTCATCCGTTCCGTCGATGACCTTAATGGCAGTGTAATCCGTTATATAGCTGTCGCCACAGTTCGTGCAGGTGTAAACGGTATATCCCCGTTCCGTGTAGGTCGGTTCGGTTACAACTGCTTCATAGCTGTGCCCGGTCGCGTCGGTTTCATCCGCTGTATAGCTGTCGCCGCATATTGTGCAGGTGTAAGTGGTATAGCCTTTCTCCGTACAGGTTGGCTCGGTTACGACTGATGCGTAGCTATGGCCGGTCGCAGAAACTGTGACTGTCTCGCGGCTTAATTCCTCGCCGCAATCTGTGCAGTAAACCACACTGTCATAAGAGCCATCAACGGTACAAGTTGCTGCAACTTCATTTTCCTTCACGGCTGCGCCTGATGTGTGGCCCGTCGCAGAAACTGCTTCTGTCTTGGTCTCGCCACATACTGTGCAAGTGTAAGTCTTAACACCATCTGTTATGCAAGTTGCTTCCGTCGTCACCTCGCCCTCATTCCAACTGTGACCTGTTGCCTCCGTTTTGCTGTCAACATAGCTGTCACCGCAGACTGAACATGTATGCATAGTATACCCACCCTCTGTACATATAGGTTCGGTCACAACAGCTTCATAGCTGTGGCCTGTCACTGTAAGCGTGTAGGCTGCTGTGGCTTCTTCATAATTATTCGTCTCCGCTGCTGTGGCTGTAATAGTTGCAGCACCTGCACCAACGATCGTCACTTCACCGTTATTTTCGTTCACTGCAGCGACGTCTGTATTGTTGGAAACGTAGCTGATGGTGCCGCCTACGGTAGTTTGGGTCAGAGTATTGGTAAATGCAGCGTCATTGATATGGACGAAGACTCTGCCCTCACTGTAAGAAATAGACTGCTCTGCCTTGTTCACGGTAAAGGACACGTCTGCCGTGGCCGTCGCGCCGCCGTTATATGTCACGGTAATCGTATCGCTGTATATCCCTGCGTTTAAGTTCGCAGCGGGCTGAATTGTCCATGTGTCGATAGAGCCGCCCGCAGTTACAGTGCTGCCGCTGCCATCAATGGTGAAAATAGCAGAATCAACCGCAACGTCGGAAATTGTCGCGTCGCTGTTGCCGTTGCTTGTAATCGTAATTGCCTTCGCGTCCGGCTGTGAGTAGCCGTAGGTCACATCGTCAAATGTCAAGTCGGCGACGGTCAGGGTGTAGGTGCGCTCCGTGCCGCTTCCAATCACCACAGTTGCCGCCGTGCCCGCAAACGCGCTGTCCGTCGCCCTGTAGCGCACATAATATGTCCCTGCCGCGAGGGCATCAACGGTCGTGCCGGTGCAGGCTGTCCATGCGCTGCCGTCCGCACTGTATTCCATGGCGGTTGTCACGCCGGTGATTTGTCCGTCGCTCTCGCCATACCACACCTCATCCACTGCCGTGACACCCGGCGCGTCTGGACGGAAGGCAAGCGTGTTCTCCGTCGTCGCGCTTGCGTTTGCCTCTGTATCCGCTGCTCTGTAGACATACAGCATACCGCCCGGAGTAACAGTAAGTGTACCGCTGCTCCATGTACTGCCGTTTGTACTGATTTCATAACCGCTCTCCGCTGTAGCGGTTTCCGCGGAGTAGTCAATTGTATAACCCGCGCCAGCCGCCGGAGCAACATAGGTCTTGCTGTATACGGCGGTATAGGTGGTATTAGTAGTTACTGCGCTCACCTCCGGCGACCAGCTGCTGAAAGTGTAGACATAGGTGCCGTCGGTTGCCTTTGTCGGCTTCTCCTCCCTGTCATAGCTCGGCATGGTTCCGTATGCCACACTGTCGTCTGTCTCCAGAACCGTGGTGCCATCCGCGTCAACCCATATAATTATACTGTTCGTCGTTACAGATTTGGAGCCAGCCTCGGACTCCGCATAAGTTGAGGTCCCTGAATATTTTGCATAAACCGTATAGGATTTCCCTGCTGACAGGTTATTAAAGACATTGGATTCCTGCCATGTAGTGCCATCTATGCTATATACGGCTACTCCATATGTGCTCTGATCGTCAAGTGCGGTAACCGTAATGCTGTTTGCCGTCACTTCTGAAGTAGTGACTGTCGGTGTCGTTATCGGAGTTTTCGAAACCGTTTGCGTATCCGAATATGTCACAGTACCGATCGTCGCTTTCGCTGTGTAGAGAACTTCCTTCGCCGCGTCCGTAGAACTCACGGAACAATTCAATGTCTTTGTGGAATTGCAGACGGGGCAGCCAACAGTTACCGTACAGCTTAAATAATCCGTACTCCAGGCAAAGCTGGTGGTGTATTCATAAGTATGCGCCGATATGCTGTTGTAATGGATAAAGGCACTGGTTAAATAAGTATTATAGCCTTCAATACTAATGTTTCCCCAGTCAGTCTCGCTGCCAGAGTAATAGACGTCCACAAGAGCCGGACAATTATAAAAAGAACCAAAATTAATCACTGTGTCACTGTTGTTGATGATTACACTTGCCAGACTGCTGCAACCATAAAATGCATTCAACCCTAGTGATTCCACGTTATCTGGGATTGTTATGGTTTCCAGACTGCTGCAACCA
>JAJPWX010000103.1 GCA_021205755.1 Lachnospiraceae bacterium
AGTTTAGACCTTTGTCTTCATCTCTAAAAAGTCTGGCCGGGGTGTGACCTGTAACCTCCTACCACAGTTTATCTTACCATCGGTTCTTTGAAAACTATACGGAGTATTGTACGACCAATGAGAAAGGTAAGAAAAAAATCATCCGGAAATATACGGGGCCTGTTTACGTTCAGGAGATTCCAAAAACGATGAGAATGATCATGAAGCTGTTTTTTCTGCTTGCATTTGTCCTCATGGCCTGGCTGGTTTACCATACCGGAACGATCGAAGCGCAGGAGACCGCAACCACAGCCTGGTATCTGGCGATTGCAGAGTTGCTGACTATTTTATCTCTGACATATATGGGCTATACGCTGCTGACCGGGTATCTGTTTGCTCCGCAACGCATGACGACTGGCGATTATAAGAGCTCGTCGAAAGCTTTGATCCGTGCGGCAAAGGCTGCTGCGGCCTGCTTTGGAGCGGATGCGGTATTTACTGCGATTGGCTGTCTTTTATCCCAGGAACAGCTTTTACGGACAGATGCATTGCATATGGCGTATTTCCTGGCAGGAGCAGTTCTTTCCTTATTAATTTTTCAGATGGAACGCAGCATTCCGTACCGGGTGGAAGAAGCGGCGGAGCGGCCGTCTGATGATGAGGGTACGGAGATTCTGTATCGGTGAGAAAGACACGATTGTCTGTAAAACAGCACAGAATGATTACATCAGGAATCTGACCGGCATGGCCGGTTTGTATTTATAACTCAATTCATTATTTCACAAGGAGGAAAACAAAAATGATGAAGGAAATCAGCAGAAGAGACTTTTTAAAAGGTTCCGCGGCAGGAATGGTTGCAGTAGCGCTGTCAGGATTTGGCATCAGCGCGTCAGCGGCGAGCGGCGTGATTCTGGACAATGGCCGTTATGAGAAGCTGGTAGTAGCAATCTCTGAGGATCCGCAGGATCTGGAAGGTGACGATGTAAACGTAGGATCCCGCTACTATTGGATCTACGGCGTATATGAGAGCCTGTTCGATTTCGCGGATGACAACAGCGGCGAGCTGCTTCCGTGCCTGGCTTCCGGTTATGAGGAAGTGGATGATGGCGCAACCTGGCTTGTTACGCTGAACAGTGATATTTATGACTGGGATGGCAACAACATTACCTCCAGTGATGTAAAATATTGCTTCGACTGGATCATTAACAATGGTCAGGCGATCCGCTTTGATTATTTTGATTCGATTGAAGTCATCGATGATTACACCTTCTATATGCATTGGACAGAGACTCCGCCTGCGATTTCAGAAGTAGAGTTCCCGCTTGTGCGTACACTGATTTTCTCAGAGAAGGCTTATGAGGATCACAATGGCATGACAACGGATCCGTGCGGTACTGGCTGCTATAAGGTGACAGAGTTTACTGCGGGCTCCAAGGTTGTGATGGAAGCAAATGACGAATATTGGGGACTGAATCATACAGAACTTTCTGGCCGTCATACCGCAACGGTACAGACCTATGAGTTGGATGTTGTATCTGAGGCTTCTACCGCAGTGATTGGTCTGGAGACCGGTACGCTGGATGTCTGCAGCTATGTTCCGCTTTCCATGCTGGAAGAGTTCCAGACCGGAGCACAGTCCGCAAACTATAAGGTAGAGATTATCACACAGGGCGATTTCTGGTATTTCGCTCCGAACGCGCAGACAGTAAACGAGGATCTGCGCCGCGCAATGTTCTACGCGCTGGATAATACTACGATCTGCACCGCAATGGGCGGCTCTTACACAGCGGCTACGACAATTGGTACCGAGGCATTTACGGATTATGATGAGAGTCTGGAGCTGACGGATACTTTTGTTACAGAGTATGACTTGGACAAGGCAAAAGAGTATGTGGAAGCGTCCGGTTACGCGGGAGAGACCCTGACCCTGATCTGTGTCAACAACGAGGCAGCTGTCGCAGCAGCAACCATGATGCAGCTTCTGCTGGCACAGGCTGGTATCAATATTGAGATCAACTCCGTTACCAACGACACCTACAACACCATCACCAGCCCGCAGTACTCCGATCAGTGGGATATCATGATCAATACGCTTGGCGGCTCAAACATGGTTGCCAGCTGGCATCTGATGATGGACAACGAGGTAAACAACGGTCTGACCTTCTCCCTGATTGAGGATGAGACACTTCAGGAGCTGTATGAGACTGCAACCGCGGACGCAACGCATGACGCGGAGCATATGAGAGCGGTTCTGGATTATGTGGTAGAGCATGCGTACTTCTACCCGGTAGCGAAGATCAGTTCCGGTCTTGTCTACACAAAGGATATCTCTGAGATGTTCTACCGCGAGGGATATTATACTCCGGGTGCAGCAAGCTTTTCTGTAGAGTAATAAAAAACATTATCTGATATGTGGAGCCCCGCAGTCCGGAATTTCCCTGATTCACCGGCGCTGATAATGGTGCAGGGGCTCCTGACATAACAGAATACAGACAATGTTGCCTGTCACTGATCCGAAATACAGGGAATCTGCGGCAGGCACAATTGCATAGGAGGATTTTCATGATTAAATATGTCATCAAACGAATTTTAAGTATGATCGTGATTCTCTGGTGCGCAGGGCTCGTTATTTTTACAATCACCTATCTGGTTCCGGGAGACCCGGCAAGTCTTCTTCTCGGAAAAGAAGCTTCCGCGGAAACCATTGCACAGAAGCGGATCGTGATGGGATTAGATAAATCCTATCTGCAGCAGCTCGGCACCTATATGTTTAATACTTTCCTGAGACTGGATTTTGGAACCTCTTGGGTATTTTCCAGTCCGGTGATTGATGAACTTCTCATTCGGCTGCCTCGTACCCTGATTGTCGGCTTAAGCGCGATGGTGCTCAATGTTGTGATCGGCACGCTGCTTGGTATCTTTGCCGGTACACATGAAGGAAAATGGCAGGATTCCGCGGTCATGATCATCGCAATGGTGTTTATATCGGCGCCGGATTTCTTCGTCGCGCTTCTTCTGATTTTACTATTCTCCCTGAAGCTGCAAATATTGCCTGCTTATGGAATTGACAGCTGGAAGTGTTACATCCTTCCGATTATCTCCAGTTCCCTGGGCGGCATTGCGATTAATGCCAGACAGGCACGCAGCAGTATGCTCGAGGTAATCCGCGCAGATTTCGTAACGACAGCCCGCTCGAAAGGACAGAGAGAGGGTGTTATTGTCAGAAAGCATATGCTTCCGAACGCCATGATGCCGATTATCACGGGTGTGGGAGGCGGCCTGGCGACGGTTATCGCTGGTTCTCCGGTGATTGAATCCGTATTCTCCATTCCCGGAATTGGCGCTTATCTGCTCTCCGGCGTGAACCAGCACGACTATCCGGTGGTGCGGGCCTGCGTAATTTTCTTTGCACTGTTTGCGTCGATCGCCATCCTGCTTATGGATCTGTGCTACGCATTTCTTGACCCGCGGATTAAAGCACAGTACAGCAAAGGAAAGAAGGTGGGTTAAATGGCAAATGAGAAGAAAAGCTACAGAACGAATCCTTTCGCAGATTTCATAAGGCGAATGACAAAAAGCTTCAGCGCGAAGCTGGGCGTAATCCTGTTTGTTGTAATCGTGCTGTTCTGTCTGATCGGTCCGTTTTTCTCTCCGTATGGAGTCAATGACGTCGATCTGCTGAATATGTATGCAGGACCATCGGCGAATCACATTCTGGGCTGTGATGCCTTGGGGCGTGATATGTGCACCCGTCTGATGTATGGCGGCCGGTATTCTCTGGCGCTTGGTATTGCCGCATCTGTATTTGGTGCGTTTGTCGGCGTGGTGATCGGTTCCATCGGCGGCTACTTTGGCGGAATAACGGAGACTCTGATTATGCGTCTGATGGATGTCTGGTCAGCGCTTCCTGGAACCCTTCTGTGTATTTTGATTTCCAGCGCTATGGGTAATGGCTTTTTCCCGACGGTGATTGCTCTGACAGTGGGCGGCGTTCCGGGCACGGTGCGAATGATCCGCGGCCAGATTCTGACGGAGCGTTCTAAGGAATACATAGAGGCGGCGCAGTCCATCAACTGCAGCAGTCTGGTGATTATGTTTAAACACCTGCTGCCGAATGTGATCCAGCCGATCATCGTGACGACTACGATGGGCATTGGCTCGACTATGATTATGGCAGCTTCCCTTTCTTACATTGGTCTGGGCATCCAGCCGCCAAGTCCGGAATGGGGCGCGATGCTTTCGGACGGCCGCTCTTACATCCGTACGAACCCGCATCTTTTGCTGGTTCCTGGCCTTGCGATTGCTCTGACTGTATTTGCGATTAACCTGATGGGCGACGGCATCCGTGACGCGTTGGATCCGAAGCTGAGAGACTGATAGAAGGAGGGTTGAAAAAATGGCTGAAAATAAAGAATTTCTTTCTGTCAAAGATCTTGAAGTGATCTATACACAGGCGCGCAAAACGGTACATGCGGTCAATGGCGTGAGCCTCAGCGTGCCGAAAGGGAAAACACTTGGACTGGTTGGAGAGACGGGCGCCGGGAAGACCACCATCGCGAAGGCAATTATGGGGATTCTTCCGGATCCGCCGGCAAAGGTTTTAGGCGGACAGATTCTGCTGGAGGGCGAGGATCTTCTGAAAAAAACGGAAGATGAGATGCTGGATGTGCGCGGCGGTAAGATTGCGATGATTTTCCAGGATCCGATGACGGCGCTGAATCCGCTGATGACGGTCGGCGACCAGATTCTGGAGGTTCTGCTTTTGCATAACAGCTATGACAATGCCACCGGAATGAAAAAGGCCGGTGAGATGCTGGAGACGGTAGGCATTCCTGCAGAGCGCTATGGAGAGTATCCGCACCAGTTCTCCGGCGGGATGAAGCAGCGCGTGGTCATCGCGATGGCGCTGGCCTGCAACCCGCAGCTTCTTCTGGCGGATGAGCCGACGACAGCTCTGGATGTGACGATTCAGGCACAGGTGCTGGATCTGATCAATGAATTAAAAGTAAAATTTGAAACCTCCATGATCCTGATCACGCACGATCTGG
>JAJPWX010000116.1 GCA_021205755.1 Lachnospiraceae bacterium
CAGGGAGCGGCGATGAGACTTACACGAAGGACATGACAATCACCGCATCCGCGGGTGTACGCCTGGATGAGGGCGATACGATCGTTGTCACCATGTCAAGCGACAGCTATGAATCCGGCAGCTTTAATCTGACTGCGGATGGCGCGGATACGTATAAGCTGGCATATACCGTGAAGGTGGGCGACAGCACGACGGCAATCAGTGATGGTGGAACTGTTGCCACGTTCACGACCAGCACGGTTGAGCAGACCAGTGAGCTGCACTTTGCGGCGGGCGATCCGGATTATGCCGGCGGCTACAGCGATACGGTGACCTTTACCATCGCGGTACAGTAAACTTTCGAAAGGAGTGTTTCAGTTATGAAAAAGACAATGCTTTCCATTATGCTTTCCCTTGCCCTGACGCTTTCCCTGTCTGCGACGGCGTTTGCGGATGTGACCCAGGACAGCGATCCAAAGACCGGGACGACCACGATCTCGACATCCATCAGCCCGACCTACACGGTCACCATCCCGGCGGATACAACGATCACATTTAATACTACCAGCACCAGTATCGGAAATATCGAACTCTCATCCGCCCAGCTGGATCCCGGTTATGCCGTAAAGGTTTCCGCTTCGGCAGGCGCACTTGAGAATGAGGCGGATGCATCAAAGACCATCCCTTATACGCTGAAGAGCGATGGCTCGGCATTTACTTCCGCCCAGTATACGGTTAAAGGGGAATATACCGCGCTGGCCGTTGACATTACGGAAGATGACTGGAACAGTGCATATGCCGGTTCCTATAGCGGCACGATTACTTTTACGGTGGAATATATCAGCACATCGAATTAAGGAGGCACTATGAGGAAGATAACAAGTTTCCTGCTGGCGCTGTGCCTGCTGTTATCTTGCCCGATGACCGTTTTTGCTGCTGGGGATTCCGATGAGGAGACGGCTGGCAGCACCGTGATTACGACGGTGGTTCCTTCTACCCACACGCTTACCGTGTCGGCAGAGAATGCGGAAGTTTCCTATAATGGCGAAACCGGGACTTCCTTCGAAGTCCCGCGCCTGGAGGAATTTACGTTTACAGTCAAAGCGGCAGACGGATACCTGATATCGAAAATCCTCCTTGACGGGAAAGACGTGACGGAATCTTTTTCAGAGGGCACACTGACGCTCAGAGGGATTTATGAGGCGGCGGAGCTTACGGTTGTGACGCTGAAGGTCAGCGGTATCCTGTACGACATCCCGGAGCAGGAGCTGCCCTATGAGGACGCGATCTATAAGGCTGCGATAGAGATAGGCGGCCTGACCGAAGTGCCGGAAGCGTTAAAGGACAACCCGGAACTGGATACGGTGGAAAAGATTGAAGCGGCATTAAAGACGATCCTGGCGGCGTACAGCGGCTATCCGGAAAAGAACATGGCGATTTACGATGTGACGCTGGTTGTCAGCTTTGACGGCGGGAAGACGTGGGAGAAAGCTTCGGAAGAAAGTTTCCCCAAAAACGGCCTGACGGTCGTTCTGCCCTATCCGGAGGATACGGGCATGGATACCCATAACTTTGCCGTGACCCATATGTTTACTTCCACCGCGCTCGGCAAGACACCGGGGGATACGGAGAACCTGGAAGCTACAAAGACGGCTGACGGAATCCAGATCACGGTGACCGGCCTTTCGCCCGTAGCGGTTGCCTGGGAGACAATCGGGCAGTCTTCCGGCGGGACACAGACCGAGAGCGAGACGACAGCTCAGAGCGATACAGAGAGCGAAAGCGAGACAACGGCGCAGAGTGAGCCGGAATCCGAGAGCGAGACGGTTGCACAGGGCGAGACAGAAACTGAGAGCGAGACGGCTGCACAGAGTGAAACCGAAAGTGAAACAACCGTGCAGAGCGAAACGGTTACGCAGGACGAGTCGGAAACCGAGAGTGAATCGACGGTACAGAGCGAATCAGAATCCGAGACAGCTGCGCAGAGTGAATCGGAAACCGAGAATGAGACAGCTGCACAGAGCGATACGGAATCCGAGACCGAAACGGCTGCCCAAAGTGAATCGGAGACTGATAGCAAGCCGTCTTCTCAAAGCGAGACTGCGGCAGCTACGGAATCCGAAACGGAAGCCGGTAGTGTACAGACAGGCGATGATACCCCTATTGGACAATGGATGACCCTTTTGATGATAAGCGGCGTTATCATCTTGTCCGCAGGCGCGTCACGCAGAAGAAAATACAGGTAAGTTATTACAGGTAAGTTATTACAGGTAAGTTATTACAGGCAGCTGTTATGGCTGCCTGTTTTACTGCTGTCAGTTGCACGGATAACCTGTTCTCAAAAACGTTAAATATCGGCCAGAAAATACCCCTCATTTCAACGGAATGGCCTGCGATCGTGATTCTGTACCATCCCGTTGCTTCTGAGGAGCTTTTTGCGTATTTTTCTGATTATAGGGCAAACGGTCAAAAACTTCACATGATAACCTGTGGAATGAAAGTTCCCGGAATCAGATTGGACATTTATGCGTGAAAAATATATACTGGTTTACGGGGCGTATCGGCTTCGAATCGGACATTTTGAAACGTAAAATACCAGCAGGCTGTAGGGTGCGGCTTTACACGCAGTGTTCTTCAGACGCTTTTTGTACAACAAATAGGCGGCGTCCTGAATATGAAAGAATCAGGCTATATCCATACGCTGTGGTTCCGCTGACTATATTTAAAATCCGGTTGAATTGTGGTAAATATCGTGGTAATCTACAGGTATAGAAAAGTATAAATTCGTATACGATCAGGCGAATCCGGCAAAATGGGGAGGTGCAGGAAATGGGGTATTATCTGAACCCGGAAGATGTCATTGATATTTACAGAAGAGAAACCGTAAAGCCATACTTTGTAGATAAAACGGAAATGGTAAATGAATTAATCCCCCTTATAGAGCAGCAGGGCAGCTATATTTCCGTCACAAGACCACGAAGATTTGGAAAGTCTGTGGTCGCCGCTATGATTGGCTCTTTCTTCGGCAAAGGTGTGGACGGTACCGAAGTGTTTTCACATCTTAAAGTGGCTGGAAATCAGGATTATGGAAAACATTTGAATCAGCATAACCTGATTTATATTGATTTCAGTAAGGATGTGGCAGATTGTACCTCTTATAATCAATATATTGCAATAATAAAGAAACGCTTAACGCGTGATCTGAAAAAAGCATATCCGGAAGCAGAGATTGACGATGAAGACTCTATGGGAGCTATTTTACGCACTGTCTCTCTGGCGTATAACAACGAAAAATTCCTGATGATATTTGATGAATGGGATTATGTATTTCACAGGAAGTATTTTACAGAAGAAGACAGAGGCAAATATACTGCTTTCCTTGGGGATATCACGAAGGGCGGGGCATATGTTGAACTGGCGTATCTGACTGGCGTCCTCCCAATCAAAAAATATTCGGCCAGCGATACGATGAACCATTTTTCAGAATATAATATGGCGAACAGCATTCGATTCCGCGAGTACTTCGGATTTACAAATGCAGAGGTTGACGAATTGTACCAACGCTATCGGAAAATAACTCCGGAGCTGACAGTGTCTCGCGAGGATCTTGCAGACTGGTATGACGGATATCACAAAGAGAGAAGAGAAAGTATTTATAATCCCAATTCAGTGGTACTTGCCCTGACGGAGAATATGGTTAGTGATTACTGGCCAAAAGCCGGAGAGTATAACGAACTTAAGGATTATGTGGTGAACGACATCGACGGGGTTCGGGAGGCAGTGATGCTGCTTGTGGCTGGAGAGCCGGTAGAAGCAGATATATCTGAATATGCAACTACGGCTCCTGTACTTGAAAAAAGAAATGAAATCTTTTCTGCCATGGTCGTATACGGATATCTGAATTACTATGATGGCTGCGTGCGTATACCGAACAAAGAGCTTGAAACAGAGTTCGACAGGATTATACGGACAGAACCAAAATACAGTTATATGCGTGAACTCGAAAAGGAGTCCGCACGGATACTGCAGGCCACGTATGATGGCGATGAAGAAACGGTCGGAAGGGTACTGGCGATTGTGCACACAACGGAATCACCATTAAAGGCTTATAATAATGAAGCCGAGTTATCTGGAAGCGTCAAACTCGCTTACATTGCTGCAAGAAATAAATATGATATGGAACGGGAAGACCAGGCAGGAATCGGATATGTGGACTATATTTTTTATCCTCATAATCGTACGGATGACGGCATTATCATCGAACTGAAAGTAGATGCTTCCCCGGAGACTGCGCTGCAGCAGATCAAAGATAAAAACTACGCCCTGAAGTTTCAGGGGAAGATCGGCGAACAGCCGAAAACGACGGGCAGAGTTATTCTGGTCGGGATCGGATACAGCCGCAGGGACAAGGTACATCGGTGCAGGATTGAGGTCATGCAGACCGCTTAGTCCTTCAAGCGAGACGGAAACAGAAACAGCAAAGGAAACGGAAACCGAAACCGAGACGACAACGTCTGTGCAGACCGGCGATGGAACCCCACTGGGACTGTGGCTTACCCTCTTCCTGATGTCAGCAGCTGTTATAGCTGCCTGTTTTGCTGCTGTCAGCTGCACGGATAACCTGTTCTCAAAAACGTTAAATCGCGATTTTCCCAAAGATTCCATTTAACCGTCTTGGAAGTACCGGATGTTTGCATTGCATATCCCGAACAGGTATATGCAGCGGTGTGTAACGGATTTATTCATATCCCAGCAGGTACGGCACAAAGTATTCCACCTGCTTATACCACCAGTTCCAGTCGTGGCAGCAGTCCGTTCCCCACAGGTCGACCCAGGCGTGGATTCCTTTGTCCTCGAGAATCCGCTGCAGGTTGCGTGTGGATTCCGGCATTTCCCAGGCGCCCTGGCCGCAGCAGATGACAGCGCGCTTCCGGTTATAGAGCGGTATGTATGGGTGATCTTTGGGCATCCCCCCGAGATAATGGATTGGGGAATTTTGGTAGACGAGGTCGTCCATGTAGTCGCCGAAGCCATAGTTGGTCGAGTAAAGGCCGGAGAGTGCCAGCAGTCCGTCGAACAGATCCGGGCGGCGGAAATACAGGTTCGCCGCGTGGGTCGCACCGAGGCTGCACCCGAAAAGCATCACGCCGGGGTATCCGCTCCAGCCATTATAGTCATTGGCGAGATTGCGCAGAGATGGCACGAGCTCATCGGTGATATAGGTAATCCACTGCTCATAGCGTTCGATTCGCCAGCGTGCATCGCCCAGCGGGTTCGACCAGGTCTCGGGGTCGACGGTGTCGATCGCGCAGATGAGGACTTCCCCATTTTCAATCCAGGGAGACCAGACATCCGTCATGTGAAAGTTCTCAAAGTCGTAAAAACGTCCGTCCTGGCAGGGAATAAAAATGACCGGACGCCCGCCGTGGCCGTAGACCTTGCATTCCATCTGGCGTCCGAGGGCGGGACTGTATTCCTTAAAATATTGTGTCTGCATGGTATGTACCTCATATTGTAATGATAAAGTTCTTTCGTTCGGCATTCCCTGTAAAGGATGCACAGCTGCAAAGGAAAACGATTTACGCCGATTCGATCATTTACGCTAAAATGCCTAAGAGTACAGCAGGATATTCATAAAAAACGGAATCTGCTTTTCCCAGCTTGCTTCGCAGTGTGTTCCGCCGGGGATGATCCGGCTCTCCAGCAGAATTCCTTTTTTCATCAGCTTTGCCGTGACCTGTCCGAACGCCCGCAGCATATCCTTATGGTTCGCCAGCTCTTTTTCCCCATAATCCATATAGAGTATGGTATCGGACGGAATTACAGCCTTTTTGATCATTTTGGAGAGTCCGTCTATATCGACCCACAGAGAGGGGGAGAGGGCTGCCGCGCGCGAAAAATACTGGGAGTATTCGAGCAGTGCGTACAAACTCATCAGTCCGCCCATGGAGCTTCCGGCGATGAAAGTGTGTTCTCTCTCTGGAAGGGTGCGGTAGCGGCGGTCGATTTCTTCCTTAAAAGTATGTACCATCCAGTCCATGGTGATCTGCCCTCTGGCTTCGATCTTCCCGAAAGAAGGGGCTTCAAAAGGAAATGGCGTGTATTCTTTCAGACGTCCGTTATCCGGGCTGTGGTTGCATTCTACGGCAGCGATGATGAGAGGTGTCCCCGTATCATCCATATATTCTTTCATGCCCCAGCATTTTCCGTAGGTCGCGTCCGAGTCGAAAAAAACATTGTGCCCGTCGAACATATAAAGTACCTCATAACGCCGTTCCGGTTCAAACGCGTAAGACTCCGGCAGGTATACATAGACGCCTCGTTCCTCGTCTCCGGTCAGCTCAGGGATTGCAATTTTCCATTTATCAACCATGATTTCCTCCGCAAAAGGCTGTATTGTTTATTCAGAGTAACTATTCAGATTTATTATAGCATTTTCTCCCTTTCCGTCAACGACTTTTGCCGATTTCGTGGAATGCCTTTGCCCTGCTGTCGGAATAAAAAAGTTGGACTTTTTTGCGGAACTGTGATATAAAGAACAACAAATAACATCCAGAAGGCAGTAAAATGGAAAGAGAAAGATGGGATGTGATTTTTCGTGGCTGGTTTTACAAAAGAACGGATCATACAGACGGTGTTTGAACTGCTGAATGAGCGCTCCTTTTCGAAAATAACGGTGAAAGATATTGTGGAGCGCTGCGGGATTAACCGCAATACTTTTTACTATTATTTCCGGGATATCGCGGACGTCATGGAATTTGCCGTGAAACGTGAGATGAACCGGATTATGGAGACGCATCTGGACGCGGAGGATGTCTTTGACGGATTGCTTCAGGTCATGGAGATGTTTTCGGAAAACAGGAGAGCATTTCTCCATATATACCGCTCCCTGGACCGCGCAGTCATGATGCATGAGATTGATGTTCTGTGCGAATATATGGTTTCTGAATATGTCCTGCGGGCGAAAGATTACATTGATGTGCAGACGCTCCAGGAAGAGGATCAGCGAATTATAAGGAATTTTCAGAAATGTATTCTGGAGGGCGTTCTGTTAGACTGGCTGGAGCATGGCATGAGTGAGAATCTGACCTCGGATATGAGGCGTGCGATGGAATTGATGGATCTGGCGGTGCGTTCGTCCGGACGCATTTAGACATTTTTACGGTAGTGTCTGATTTTTGGGCACCGCCCTTTTTTTGCCTGTTTTTTTTCAAAAAAGGATGGAATAAAATAGCCGCGAAGGGAGGGCGTGGAATGGACTCACTTAGGACACTGAAAATAGCGCGCAACGGGTATATTGTCATTGCGTTGGTTATCTGTGCGTTTGGTGTCGGCCTGCTGGCCAATTCGGGCTGGCCGACGGATATTCTCATTCGTTCGCTGGGGCTTATTTTTATGGCGGACGGAGTGATTAAGATGATCGGCTATTTTTCCAAAGATTTCTACTGCCTGGCATTTCAGTATGATTTTGCCTTTGGGATCCTGATGGCGGCGCTGGGTCTGCTGATTCTGATCCGGGGAGAAACTTACTCGCGGATGCTGTACGTGGTACTTGGTCTGGTAATTCTGACGGATGCGTTGTTTCGGATTCAAATGTCTCTGGATGCGAAAAAGTTCGGGCTGAGTCTGTGGTGGAGAATCCTGCTGGTTGCAGTTCTGACTGGTATTTTGGGGATGATTCTGGTGGTGGATCCTTACAACGGGGAAGGAGGAGCTGCCAGGACTCTGGTAGGTGCCGCTGTAGTGCTGGAAGGGATTCTGAATCTGTGTGTGGCTGTTTATACGATAAAGATTCTGGACCGCTTTAGTGAGCCGCCGGACGAATACAGCAGATCATGAAGCCTGTTTGCAGCAGGAAGAAGAAGTTGTCCTGGATGGGGACAGGGTGAAACGTATTTTGACAGAAAGAATGCGGACTCATGAGCAGAAAAATGTGCGCATAAAATACATGAAAAAGGAGAAAGAAAAACGATGAAACTGGCGGACAAAGCAAAAATGGCAGCTACGGAGATGGTGGCGACAAAAGCAATTGGTTATCTGGAAAAGGATCCGGAAACAAATATCCCTAAGCTGATGGATCTGGTCGACAAATATATGCCGAAGGAATATTATGCGTCGCAGAGGAATGCAATCCGGGCTGCGATTGCGGATAAGGATAACAACTGGTATAAGCTGATCCTTCGTATGTATGAACTGAATCCGGAAGTGCGGGAGGTGTTTTTCAGGAATTTTATTATCAATGCCAGCCTGAAAGGCACCGCGATGCAGAAGGATTATGCGCAGGAGCATAACTGCAATGTGCCGTGGGCGATCCTGCTTGATCCGACGAGCGCCTGCAATCTGAAATGTACCGGCTGCTGGGCTGCGGAGTATGGGCATCAGCTGAATTTGACGCTGGAGGAGATTGACTCCATTATCCGTCAGGGCAAAGAACTGGGTGTTTATATGTACATATACACCGGCGGCGAGCCGACTGTGCGCAAAAAAGATCTGATTAAGCTCTGTGAGATGCATCCGGATTGTGAGTTCCTGGCGTTCACGAACGGCACTCTTTTTGATGAAGAATTTTGTGATGAGATTTTGCGGGTAAAGAATTTTATCCCAGCGTTCAGCGTAGAAGGCTCCGAAGAGGCCAATGACGGGCGGCGCGGCGAAGGCATTTATCAGAAAGTCATGCACGCGATGAAGCTTCTGAAAGACCGCGGGCTGCCGTTTGGCGTTTCGACCTGCTATACTGCCGCGAATGTGGACAGCGTGAGCAGCGAGGAATACTTCGATCATCTGATCGAATGCGGCGCTTTCTTTGCCTGGTTTTTCCACTATATGCCGGTTGGAAATGACGCCTCGCCGGATCTTCTGCCGACGCCCCAGCAGCGCAAAAAGATGTACGAGAAAATTCGTGAGTACCGAGGCACAAAATCCATGTTTACCATGGATTTCCAGAACGACGCTGAGTATGTGCACGGCTGTATTGCCGGCGGGCGGCTCTATATGCACATCAACGCGAAGGGCGATGTGGAGCCGTGCGTGTTCATTCACTACTCGAACTGCAACATCAAAGAGACATCGCTCAAGGATGCGCTGAAGAGCCCGATTTTCCAGGCTTACCATGACAACCAGCCATTCAATGACAACATGCTGCGCCCGTGCCCGATGCTGGAAAATCCGGAGCGGCTGCGCGAGATGGTAAAACAGACAAAGGCAGTTAACACAGACTACCAGAGTCCGGAGAGTGTGGATGATCTGTGCGATAAGACCACACCATACGCCGAAAACTGGAAACCGACCGCCGATGAGATCTGGGAAGAGAACCAGAGTCATAAGGCGAAAAAAGCGTAAATGAAGATTAAATCCCCGGCAGAAAAAGGATAGCTTCTGCCGGGGATTCCTTTTGTGTGCAGAGCATAAAAAATTTTATGGTTTCCTTTACAAAAACAGGATTGACAGGCGGCTGGAATTCGTATACTCTATACTATAAAATATCATAAGAAGCAAATATGCTGTTTTATATGATTCCTGCAATGCCTGACATGGTGCCTGTCAACCATACATACGAAAGAAAAGGAAAAATTTCACTATGACTTACAACGGATATGAACTGACCTGGCTTTTCCTTGTTTACTCGTTCCTTGGCTGGGTTCTGGAGACGATAATGGCCGCGTTAAAGAAAAGGCACTTTGTAAACCGCGGCGTGATTAATGCCCCTTTGTGTATCAGCTACGGTATCCCGATGGTGCTGATTACTGTGTTTGGGGAAGAACTGTCCTGGTTCTGGCTGTTTTGCGGCGCTACGGTCGTGACGGCAATGACTGAGTGGATTGGCGGACGGGCAGTCGAGTATTTTTACCATGAGCGATGGTGGGATTACTCCAATGTAAAATGGAATCTGGACGGCTACATTTGTCTTCCGGTAACTCTGATGTGGGGAACGCTGGCTACGGTCTGCATGCTCTGGGGAAATGCGCTGCTTATTGTTCCATTCCGGTTTTTGCCGGAGCTTGCGGAAGTGCTGATTATCTGGATCTGTGTGATCGCGGTTATCCTTGATGCGCTGGCGACCCTGACGCTTATGTATGGAAAAAGTGCGCACGCAGAGAGGTGGAGGACAGTTGACAACTGGTTCACCTCCTTGAGCAGAAGGCTGGGCGGCCGTCTGTACCGCCAGGTGACCCGAAGAATTGAACGTGCTTATCCGCAGAAAAAGGCAGTTGAGAAGAAAGAAGTGCGGGACGCGGCTGTTTTTGCGTCCGGCTGTTCACCCTATAAGCTGGTATGGATGTTCATTCTGGGAGCAATCCTGGGCGACCTTTTTGAAATTGTTTTCATGCGAATTACAACAGGCGTCTGGATGAGCCGAACCAGTCTGGTTTGGGGACAGTTTAGCATCATCTGGGGCTTCGCGATTGCAGCGGCGACCAGGCTTTTGTACCCCTATCGGGATCGCTCGGACAGCTTTATATTCCTGACAGGGACGGTGTTGGGAGCGGTCTACGAATATCTGTGCAGCGTATTGTCTGAAATGATATTTGGCACAGTATTCTGGGATTACAGCGAGATCCCCTTCAACCTGGGCGGACGCATCAATCTGTTGTATTGTCTGTTCTGGGGGATGGCGGCCGTGCTGTGGCTGCGGGTACTCTATCCGCGTCTGTCCACGCTGGTCGAGAAAATCCCGATGCGCGGCGGCAAAATCCTTACCTGGTGCCTGGTTGTTTTTCTGATTTGTGATATGCTTGTATCCGGCATGGCGCTGTTGCGCAGCAATGAGCGTCTCGAGGATGTGGAAGCGACACAGGGCTGGCAGGTGTGGCTGGATACATATTATGATGATGACACGCTTGCAAAGATTTATCCGAACGCAATTCGTGTGGAGTGAAGTGGAAGAGAAAAATGCTCCAGATGCGATTGGATGGATGATTGGGAAAAGCGAGAATCGCTGTTTTGAAAAATTGGAGGAAAACAATGGAACCACTCGTGAGTATCATTGTCCCGATTTACAACGCAAAAGACTATATCGGGCGCTGCGTGGACAGTATTTTAAACCAGGAATACCAGAATCTGGAGATTTTGCTGATGGATGACGGCAGCAGCGACGGCACGGACGCACTGCTGGATGAGTATGCGAAAAAAGATAAGAGAATCCGCGTTGTCCATCAGAAAAACGCGGGTGTCTCCGCGACCCGGAATCATGCGCTGGATCTGGCGCATGGCGAATTCATCCAGTTCGCGGACAGCGACGACTGGCTGACACCGGATTCGACCAGGCTGTTCGTGCGGTCTATGCTGGGAAGCAATGGCGGCGCTGGCGCAGAAACCGGAACAGAAGTTGAATTGAGAGCCGGAGCAGCAGCTGAATCTGGGAAACGGTGTGATATGGTAATTGCAGATTTTTACCGTGTGACGGGAAAACGGGTTTCGCAGAAGGGTGATATTGACGCGGATCATCTCATGGACCGCAGGGAGTTTGCATCTTATATGATCGAGAATCCGGCGGATTTTTATTATGGCGTACTCTGGAACAAGTTCTTTCGACGTTCTATCATTGAGGAACACCAGATCCGGATGGACGTGGAGCTTGACTGGTGCGAGGATTTCCTGTTTAATCTTGAATACATTCGCTACGCAGAGGGAATTCGTGCCATTCAGGCGCCGGTATACTATTATATGAACCGCAAGGACAGCCTGGTTTCCCAGGGAATGAGCATCAGTAACACAATTCGGATGAAGAGTACGGTTTTTGATTATTATAATGATTTTTACCGGGATGTTTATGAGGAGGACTACGACGAGGTAAAACAGAAAGTGCGGATGTTCCTGATCAGTACTGCCTGGGATGGGTTTGTCATGCCTACGGTTGTGCCTGGGACGGCAAAGCTTGGTGAAGAACGCATGAAGCTTGCCGGGCAGTCTGTCAGCCTGACGCAGGGGATTCTGGCGGATCTCTATTACTTCCGCAAGCTGCTGGAATACTATCTGGAATTAAGCGCGATGCTCAAACAGATCACACTGGACGAAGCTTTGCTGCTGCTTTTGCTGGAAAACTGCCGTCAGTTCGAGGATCGGAAGGAAATTGCCGAGCTTGCGGGGATGAATGTACAGAAAACTTCGCGCGCTCTTCAGCGGTTGAAGCATGATAAGCTGATTGAGTTTGATCCGGACGCGGAGGAGCGGATTTCCGTTGAACTATTGGAAAAATCGAAGCCATATCTGGATGAGATCCATCATGCGGTAGAAGAGTGCAGGCGAGCCTGCATGAAAGATTTTTCAAAAGAGGATGCGGCGCTTTTTCAGGAGTTTACGGAAAAAGCATGCGGAAATATGCGTGAGAAGCTCTCCCAGATCTCTTTTACGGTTGCGCTTGACACAGCGGATTCGGCAAAGAGCGGCAGAAAGAATACAGGCGGCAGCCGAAAAAAGAAGTCAGATAAGGATGGAGACACGAAAAAAAGTCGGTAAAGGAGAAACAGGAAAAAAATATATAATGGAATAGAAAAAGGGGCGCTAAACAGAACGCCCCTTTTTTCACAGCACCTTATTGAGAAAATCAATCGTGCGCGGCTCTTTCGGGTTCAGCAGCACCTCCTGCGGGGTGCCTTCTTCGACGATATAGCCGCCGTCCATGAAGAGGACGCGGTCTGCAACCTCGCGGGCGAAGCCCATCTCGTGGGTGACGATCACCATGGTCATGCCGTCCGCCGCGAGCTGTTTCATGACCTGAAGCACCTCACCGACCATCTCCGGGTCGAGGGCGCTGGTCGGTTCGTCAAACAGCATGATATCCGGCTCCATGCACAGGGCGCGGGCGATGGCGACACGCTGCTTCTGGCCGCCGGAAAGCTGGTTCGGGAAAGCGTCCGCTTTGTCTTCCATGCCTACTTTTTGAAGCATCTTATGGGCGCGTTCCGTGGCTTCTTCCTTACTGGCTTTTTTCAGATCTACCGGTGCGAGTGTCAGATTCCGCATCACATCCATGTGCGGGAAAAGATTAAAGTGCTGGAATACCATGCCGATGTTCTCGCGCAGCTTATTGATGTCGGTTTTTTTATCGGTCAGGCTCATGCCATCGACGGTAATTTCGCCGCCAGTGATTTCTTCCAGGTTGTTGATGCAGCGAAGGAAGGTGGATTTGCCGCTGCCGGAAGGACCGATGACAACGACCACTTCTCCCTCGTGGACGTCTGTGGAGATGTCTTTGAGCACTTCCAGCTTTTTGAAATTCTTTTTCAGATGGGACACATGGATTTTTACATTACTACTCTTTGCCACGGTTCAGCCTCCTCTCAAGCGCTCTGGATGCCAGGGTTAAGATCTCGATCACGATCAGATACATGACAGCGACGATCCCCCAGGTCTGGAAAGACATAAAGGTATTTGCCACCACGTTTTTCGCGGTGTTGACCAGCTCGGGGAAACCGATGATGGACAGGATTGAGGTGTCTTTCAGGGTGATGATAAACTGATTGATGATGCTGGGGATCATTGTGCGGATGGCCTGCGGCATGACGACGCGGTACATGGCCCGCCACCAGGGAAGCCCGAGGCTGCGGGCAGCTTCCATCTGGCCTTTGTCCACAGACTGGATTCCGGCGCGGATGATCTCGGCCATATAAGCGCCGCAGTTCAGCGCCAGACAGATGGTACCGGCCTGCAGGGCGGAGAGCGTGATGGGACTGCCGACAATATTTTTCATAAAATAGGGTACGCCGAAATAGACGAAGTAGGCGAGTACGATCAGAGGTACACCGCGGATGACGTCGACAAAGACCTTGTCGATCGCGCGGCACACTTTATTGTTCATAACGCCAAGAATGCCGAAGAAAATGCCGAGAATACAGGCAAAAAACAGACCGCACAGTGCGAGCAAAACCGTCTGCCCCATGGCGTTCAGCAAAAGATGCCCGTATTTTGTAAGAATCAGAACCATAAATGTCTCCCTTCGGATGAAATTATGTAAAAAGGCTGCTGCCAAACCCGCGGCGGATTTTACAGCAACCTTTTTTCGTAATGTAACTTACAATTCAGAACAGCAGGCCACAGACCGCCTGCCGTCTTGAACTGCTACCTGAAAATTATTCTGTAACTGCTTCCGTCTCGACTTCTGTCTCAGCCTCAGCGTCGCCAAGCATAGAAGCTTCTGCCGTAGCAGCCGCATCTTCGCCAAGGTAGGTAGCGATGATTTCTGCATAGGTGCCGTTCTCTACGATGTTTGCAAGTCCTGCGTTGAACATATCAAGAAGCTCCTGGCTGTCCTCAGAGAAGATCGCGAAACCGTAAGGAGCGCCGTCGTTTTCGGTATCATACAGAATGGTCAGAGCCAGGTCGCCGTCCTGAATGGAAGCAGCCATGATCGGCGTATCCTCGAAGCACGCTACCACCTGTCCGCCGAGCACTGCCTGATACATCGTCGGTGAATCCTCAAAATAGGTGATTTCAAATCCGTACTCTTCCTGCAGGCTCTCTGCGTAGGATGCACCTTGGGTACCAGTCTTTACGCCAACCGTCAGACCGGCAAGATCCTCAAATCCGGTGATCTCAGAGTCGGCCGCTACGGTCATGGACTGTGTCGCGTTGTAATATCCGTCAGAGAATGTCCAGCCTGCTTCCTTTCTCTCATCCGTGATGGAAGCACCGGCGATCATGCCGTCCGCCTGTCCAGCCTGGCAGGCTGCAATCGCGGAATCCCAGCCAAGGGAATTCAGCTCATATTCAAAGCCCTGATCCTCAGCAATCGCCGCGAGAATGTCTACGTCAATACCTACAAAGTCACCGTTCTCATCGGTGTATTCGAATGGTTTAAATACGGTGTCTGTTGCGATCACCCATACCTTGGATTCTTCTTCAGCTGCTGCCGGAACTGCCATGCAGCCTGCGAGCATTGCCGCAGCAAGTACGATAGCTAATTTCTTCTTCATTATAAAACACTCCTTTTCTTTAAATGATCGTAACCGCTCAAAACAGGCGGCTCAAAGCCTACCCTTTGGAGCTGTTGACGAATAATAATGCAAAAAGAGCGCAGCCACGAAAGCTGACGCCCTTGTCACTTGGATTATTCTAGCACCGGATAAGGATTCTGTCAATAAATATTAAAAAATACGTTAAAATAAAGAATAAAAAAGTCTCACGGATGTATATTTATGCAGGCTGTAGTTCGGGGTTACTTGTCGGCGGTAAAGGGATCATTTTGTTGCATATTTTCAGCCGATATGCTAGACTAAGGCTTACATTGGCCAGAAGAAAAAAGAAAGGAGCAAAAAGATGTCAAAACGTACTTCCCGCAATACCCGCAGCCGGATTGTCCAGGCGGCCTGGGAGCTGTTTTATGAAAATGGATATGACGCGACTACGGTAGATGAAATTGTGGAGCGTTCGGAGACATCGAAGGGTTCTTTTTATCATTATTTTGCCGGGAAGGATGCGCTGCTTTCTTCTTTATCGACGCTCTTTGACGAAAAGTATGAAGAACTGAACCGTGCGATGCCGGCGGATATGGGCAGCTTTGACCAGCTGATTTATCTGAATCGGGAGCTGTTTTTTATGATTGAGAATTCGATTTCCCTGGAGCTGCTTGCGCGCCTGCTCTCCACGCAGCTGGTCACAAGCAGCGAAAAGCACCTGATGGATCAGAACCGTTATTATTTCCGCCTGCTGCGCAAAATCTGTATAGACGGGCAGAAAAAAGGGGAACTGCGGGATGATATCTCTGTCAACGAAATGGTGCGCACCTACGCCCTGCAGGAGCGGGCGATGATGTATGACTGGTGCATCTGCGGCGGGAATTATTCTCTGAGCCAGTATTCGTCACAGCAGCTGCCGCTGCTGCTGGGGTATCTGAAAAAAACGGACTGAGTTATATTTTTTTACATTCTAATTTCATTCCATATAAGAGTCTGAACTGCGGTCTAATTATAAAATGATTGATTTTAAACTATTTATCTATCAGCATGGCAATCGTCAGGAACAAAAATAGTGTAGACCTCATTCTGCATTGCAGTCTATTTTTCAAAGGTATATAATTTTACAATATTTGGCAAAAACTGGCTCGGCTTCTGTCCACACAGGAATCGGGCCGCGCAGGGAAAGAGGAGGATACTTATGGATTCGAGGAGTGTTTTGATTCTGGTGACGATTATTGTGTACCTGATCGGCGTGGTTGGGATTGGCGTTCGGTTTTCGAAGTCGAACCGGTCGACCGGGGATTTTTATCTGGGAGGGCGCAAGCTTGGTCCGCTGGTCACGGCGATGAGCGCGGAGGCGTCGGATATGAGCTCGTGGCTGCTGATGGGACTGCCGGGGGTAGCGCTGCTTTCGGGTGTGCCGGAGGCGGTCTGGACGGCAATTGGCCTGGCGGTCGGTACGTATTTGAACTGGCTGATTGTGGCAAAACGGATCCGTCATTATTCTGCCCGTATCGACGCGACGACGATCCCGGAGTTCTTTTCCAAACGTTATCATGACCAGCAGCATCTTCTTTCGCTGATCGCGGCGATCGTGATTGTGGTATTTTTTGTTCCGTATACCGCGTCCGGATTTAATGCCTGCGGTACGCTGTTTTCCAGCCTGTTTGGTGTGGATTATCTGACGGCGATGCTGATTTCTGCGATTGTCATTACCGTGTATACGACGCTGGGCGGTTTCCTGGCGGCGTCAACGTCAGACTTTGTACAGTCGATTGTTATGACGATTGCGCTGATTGTAGTGGTGTTTTTTGGAATCAGTACGGCAGGCGGCTGGTCTGCGGTGGTCTCAAACGCGCAGTCTCTGCCGGGGTATCTGAACCTGACACAGGGCTATGACGCGGCGACTGGCACAGCCGCTTCCTATAATGCGCTGACGATTGTTTCTACGCTGGCCTGGGGACTCGGCTATTTTGGAATGCCGCATATCCTGCTGCGCTTTATGGCGGTAAAGGATCCGAAGAAGCTGACGCTTTCCCGCCGGGTCGCGACGGTCTGGGTAGTGATATCGATGGGCGTGGCGGTTCTGATTGGTATTATTGGCAATGCAATGATCAGTGCTGGCGCGCTGGAGGCACTTTCTTCGGCGGATTCTCAGAGAATCGTCATTAAAATCGCAGAGCTGATCAGTACGCATGGGGTGCTTCCGGCGATTGTGGCTGGCGTGATCCTCTCCGGAATTATGGCAGCGACGATGTCTACCGCGGACTCACAGCTTCTGGCGGCGTCCTCAAGTGTGTCTCAGGATATTGTACATGACACCTTTGGAATCAAGCTTTCTGATAAAATGTCGATTATCATCGCCCGCTGTACGGTTGTTGTGATTGCGGTGATCGCGATGATCTGGGCGCGCAATGAAGGGTCTGTATTTACCATCGTGTCATTTGCGTGGGCCGGCTTCGGCGCGGCATTTGGTCCGGTGGTTTTGCTGGCGCTGTTCTGGAAGAGAAGCAATAAATGGGGCGCCCTGGTGGGCATGATTGTCGGCGGTGTGATGGTGTTTGTCTGGAAATATGGTGTGCGTCCAATGGGCGGACTGCTTGATATCTATGAGCTTCTCCCAGCATTCCTGGTGGCGATTGCGGCGGATGTGATTGTCAGTCTTCTGACTGGCGAGCCGGATGCTTCCGTTGAGAAGGAATTTGATGAAGTGGCGGCAATGAAGGATTGAGCGTCTGAAAGGACACGAAAAGGAAAGACAGGAAAAGAGATCGTTTTCCGGATATGGGCAGAGGAAAACGGTCTCTTTTTACTAATTTATTTTTTGTGGTTGCCGTTAAAACGCAAATAGACTATAATTATGCGGTAGATAACTCTGGTGGCCAATACAGGTGTGCAGGGAGGAAGCAATGGAGATTGTTTTACAGAATTTGACGATGAGATTTCCGAGCCGCGACCGGAAGAATAAGGAAGAGGTTGTGGCGGTAAATGATTTTACGTTTACGGTTCCGGATGGGGAGCTGATTGCTCTTCTTGGACCGTCCGGCTGTGGGAAAAGTACGACGTTGAATATGATCAGCGGGCTTTTAAAACCGACAGAAGGGAAGATTTTTTTTGGTAAGGATGAGGTGACGAATCTGGCGCCGGAGCATCGGGGAATTGGCCTGGTGTTTCAGAATTATGCGCTGTATCCGCATCTGACGGTGCGGCAGAATATCCAGTTTCCTCTGGAGAACCGCAAGGGTAAAGAAAAGCTTTCAAAGGAACAGATGCGGAAAATGGTGGATGAAGCCGCACATCTGGTGCAGATTGATTCGCTGATGGATCGCCGTCCGGCTGAACTCTCCGGCGGGCAGCAGCAGCGGGTAGCAATCGCGCGTGCGCTGGTGAAGCAGCCGAGAGTGCTGCTTCTGGATGAGCCGCTTTCGAATCTGGACGCCCGGCTGCGCCTGCAGACGAGAGACGAGATCCGGCGGATCCAGCGGGAGACCGGGATTACGACGATCTTTGTGACGCATGACCAGGATGAGGCGATGAGCATCTCCGACCGGATTGTGGTGATGAATGAGGGCGTGGTGCAGCAGACCGGAAAGCCGCAGGAGGTCTATGACAGCCCGGTGAATCTGTTTGTGGCGAAGTTTCTCGGGACGCCGCCGATTAATGTATTCGAAGGGCGTCTGCGGGACGGCTGGCTGTATATTGGTGAAGATAAGGTCCTTAAGGTGAGCGGCGCGGCAGCGGCCGGCGGAAGCGAAGACCCGAAAGCATTCAGCGGGGTGGCTGCGCATGAGAAAGCCGGACAAGGTGTCCTTTCGGATCAGGATGTCTGGGTGGGCGTTCGCCCGGAAAGCTTTCTTCTGCGCGAGGAGGGACCGTTTGTCTGCGACCTTAACAGAGTGGAGGTAATGGGGCGCGATATCAGTGTCCTTTCCCGGAACCGTGCGTCTGTGAATCCGACGGTCCGCTCGATTATCAGTACGGAGAGCCGGGTTGATACGTCGAGCCCGACGGTACGCTTCGCGCTGCGGCCGGAGAAAGTGTTCCTTTTTGATAAAAAGACGGAGGAGCGTATCGGTTTTACATTACAGCAGGGGGAGCAGCGATGAATATGGCGAAAGGGCGTTTTGACAATTTAAAGGGCTGGCTCTACCTCCTTCCGGCGATCCTGTTTCTGGGGGCATTCCTGGTATATCCGCTGATTGATGTGTTTATTTACTCGTTTGAGGAGGGCTACAATTTTACTTCACAGACGTATTATGGCGTTGGACTTTATAATTATTCTTATGTCTTGCACGACCCATATTTTCTGCAGGCAGTGAAAAATACGTTTATCCTTGTGATCATTACTGTGCCGCTCTCAACGGGGCTTGCTCTGCTGATTTCGGTTGCGCTGCACTCCATCACGAGATTCCGGAACCTGTTGCAGACGATTTATTTTCTGCCGTATGTGACGAACACCCTGGCGGTTGGCCTGGTTTTTATGATTCTTTTTAAAAAGACCGCGTACAGCGATGGTATGATTAACCTGCTGATCAATTTTTTCGGCGGCAGCTCGATTGATTTCATTGATGGGCCGTACTGGGCAAAAATGCTGGTGCTTTGCATTTACACGATCTGGGTCGTGATGCCGTTTAAAATCCTGATCCTGACCGGCGCGCTTGCTTCGGTCAATGAAGATTACTACAAGGCGGCGCGTGTGGATGGCACCTCAAAATTCCGTATTTTCCGCAAGATTACACTGCCAATGATTTCTCCGATGATTTTTTATCTGGTGATCACTGGCTTTATCGGCGCATTTAAGGCATACAGCGATGTGGTCGCGCTTTTCGGTACAGATCTGAACGCAGCCGAGATGAATACGATCGTCGGCTATGTATACGATATGCTCTATGGCGACAGCGGCGGATATCCGTCGTACGCCAGCGCGGCGGCGATCATTCTGTTTGTGATTATTCTGACGATTACGTGCATTAATCTGCTGGTGAGCGGGAGGAGGGCACAGAGATGATGGAGAGCTCGGTTGACTTTTCGAAAGCAGAGCGGCTGGAGAAGGCGCGCGCCCGTGTTTTTGGTGTGGTGAAAGGTGTATTTCTGGCACTGTGGGCGCTGATTGTACTGTTTCCATTTTACTGGATGGTGCTGACGTCGGTGAAGAGCTACAGTGCGTATAGCTCTGAGTACATTCCGAAGTTTTTTACTCTGACGCCGACGCTGCAAAATTACGCGGACGCGTTTACGGAGGTGCCGCTGGCGCGGTATCTGGCGAATACGCTGATTTTCGCGGTGGTGACGACGGCGCTGATGCTGGTGGTGATTACGCTGGCGGCGTTTGCCTTTGCGCGGCTGCAGTTTCGCGGGAAAAATCTGGTGTTTGTATTTTTTCTCTCGCTGATGATGATTCCGAATGAACTGGTCATTATCACGAATTTTGTGACGATTACAAATCTGAATCTGCGGAACAGCTATGCCGGACTGATTCTGCCGTCGGTGACGTCGGTCTTCTATATTTATCTGCTGAAGGAGAATTTTGAGCAGATTCCGGACAGCCTTTATTATGCGGCAAAGGTGGATGGAACGTCGGATTTTAAGTATCTGTGGAAGGTGATGCTGCCGATTTCCAAGCCGACGCTTACGACGGTTACAATTCTGAAAGTGATTGAGTGCTGGAATTCTTATGTGTGGCCGCGGCTGATTACAGATGACCAGAACTATTATCTGGTGTCGAACGGAATTCAGGAGATCCGTGAAAATGGATTTGGACGGGAGAACATTCCGGCGATGATGGCGGCGGTCGTGGTGATTTCCGTGCCGCTGATCGTGCTGTTTCTGATTTTCCGTAAGCAGATCATGGCGGGAGTGTCCCGCGGCGGACTGAAGGCGTAATCATCAGGAAATGGGAAGCAGGAAGGGCATAATGGCCGGAAGACGGAATGCTCCGGGTGAATTGCGATACAGGCTGCGGGTTTCCGGGGATGGTGTAAATGGATTTGGGAAAATCAGGGGATATATTATGGAACGAGACAAAGTGAGACGAATATTGAGGCACAGCGAAAGACAGAGCAGCTCTGGTAATGGGCGGCGCAAAGGCGTCCTGGCGGCGTTGCTGGTTGTTTTTTGCATGATTTTTCTGACGGGATGCCATGGCTCGCAGGAGACGAAGGAAGCGTTTGAGGTGCCAGAGGAGTTTGATACGTCGCGGGATTATGAGATTACGTTCTGGGCGAAAAACGACACGAATAAGACGCAGGTGGCGATCTACGAGCAGGCGATTGAGGATTTTGAAGCGCTGTATCCGAATATTACGGTGAATATCCGGTTGTATACGGATTATTCGGATATTTATAACGATGTCATCACGAATATTGCGACGGATACGACGCCGAATGTCTGCATTACGTATCCGGATCACATCGCGACTTACCTGACCGGGGATAATCAGGTTGTGGCGCTGGATGATCTGATGACGGACGAAAAGTACGGATTGGGCGGAAGTGAGCTGCTCTTTGATTCGCCGACCGTGGATGAGGTAGTGCCGCAGTTTTTGGAGGAATGCCAGATTGATGGGACGTACTATGCGCTTCCCTATATGCGCTCCACAGAGGCCTGTTATGTGAACAAGACTTATGTTGAAGCGCTTGGTTTTGAGCTTCCCGAGACGCTGACCTGGGATTTTATCTGGGAAGTCAGCGAGGCGGCGATGGAGAAGGATGAGGATGGGAATTTTGTCGTGAATGGACAGAGTGTGATGATTCCCTTTATCTATAAATCGACAGATAATATGATGATTACCATGCTCAAACAGCTGGACGCTGGGTATTCGACTGCCGCAGGAGATGTTCTGCTCTTTAATGACACCACGACGGAACTGTTGTATGAGATTGCGGAGCGAGCGGAAAACAGAGAATTTTCCACCTTCAAAATTTCCGGCTATCCGGCCAATTTTCTGAATGCGGGGCAGTGTATTTTTGCGATTGACTCGACCGCCGGGGCGACCTGGATGGGAACAGATGCGCCGCTTCTGGATATCAGCGAGGATAAGCTGGTCGAGTTTGAGACAGTGGTGATGGCAGTGCCGCAGTATGACACCGAGAATGTGCAGATGATTTCCCAGGGACCATCCATCTGTATCTTTAATAAGGAAGACTCCCAGGAGGTACTCGCGTCCTGGCTGTTTGCGCAGTATCTGCTCACGAACGATGTGCAGATCGCGTATTCCCAGACAGAAGGCTACCTTCCGGTCACAACGAAAGCGCAGGAGTCTGACGAGTATCAGGATTATCTGTCCCGGTCCGGCGAGGATAATTCTACTTATTACAGTGTAAAAATCGACGCCGCAAAGCTGTTGCTGGATAACATCGAAAACACCTTTACGACTGCGGTTTTCAACGGCTCAACCTCTCTGCGCAGTGCGGCGGGGCAGCTGATTGAGAATACGACGAAATCCGCCCGGCGCGGTGAGACGATTGATGACGCTTATTTCGAGACCCTCTATGAGGATGTGACTTCGCTTTACCGCCTGGATCAGATTGAAGTAGCGGATGATGAGGATTCCGGCGGCTTAAAAGATCTTGGGCCGCTGCCGCAGACATCTGTGATTTTACTGGGGAATCTAGTACCTCGTCTCCAAATTATCTCGACTTTATACTTGCCTGAATTTCCATCTG
>JAJPWX010000003.1 GCA_021205755.1 Lachnospiraceae bacterium
ATACTCAATTCCTCACGTTTTTCTTATTACAAAGCCAATTGGTTTTTAGCTTACCACTATGTCCAAAAGATTTCAACTAAAAATAAAAAATGACCGTCCGAAAATACTCGGGCGGTCTGTTTTCTCTCACTCTTCAAACATTTCCTTCAGCTTTTCACCGAAGCCCTTCTTTTTCTGCTTATCTGTCCCTTTTTTCGCCGGATCGCCGGTCACAGGTGTTTCCAGGCTCCCGCCGGAAACGGCGTCAAACGCGCGCAATGCTTCCTTCGCTTCTTCGCTCAGCTTCGTCGGTACCTGCACATTGAGAGTCACATAATGGTCACCGCGCTGATTTTTATTGCGCAAGGACGGTACACCCTTGCCCTTGAAGCGAACCTTGGAGCCAGTCTGTGTACCTGGCTTCACGGTGTAAACAATATCGCCGTCCACGGTGCTGATGCGGATATCGCCGCCGAGCGCCGCCTGGGCAAATGTGATCGGCACCTCGGAATAAATATTCATATCCTGACGTGTGAATGTCGCATGTCTGCCAACAACCACCTCGACCAGCAAATCTCCGCGCGGTCCGCCATTGCTTCCCGGCTCGCCTTTCTCACGAATGCGGATACTCTGTCCGTTGTCGATACCGGCCGGAACAGATACCTTAATCTTCTTTTTACTGGATGTAAAGCCGGTACCATAGCAGTTCGGGCATTTCTCTTTAATAATCTTACCGCTGCCATGACATTCCGGACAGGTCTGCACATTCTGCACCGTGCCAAACAAGGACTGCTGAGAGAATACCACCTGTCCTCGGCCGCCGCATTTCGGACAGGTCTCCGGAGATGTTCCCGGCTTTGCCCCGGTACCGTGGCAGGTCGTACACTCATCCTTCAGATTCAGTTCAATCTCTTTCTCACAGCCAAAAACGGCCTCTTCAAATGTAATACGTATGCTGGTGCGGACATTCGCGCCCTGCATCGGTCCCTGAGAGCCGCCGCGCCGTCTGCCGCCACCGCCGCCAAAGAAATCGCCGAACAGATCGCCAAAGATATCGCCCATGTCGCCAAAATTAAACCCGTCAAAGTCAAAACCGCCTCCGCCGGCTCCGCCATCAAATGCGGCATGGCCAAACTGGTCATACTGGCGCCGCTTTTCCGGATCGCTCAGGACGGCATATGCCTCGGACGCTTCTTTGAATTTCTTCTCGGCTTCGGCATCACCCGGGTTCATATCCGGATGGTATTTTTTCGTGAGTACACGATACGCTTTTTTCAGCTCTGCGTCGTCCGCGTTTTTATCTACACCCAGAACCTCGTAATAATCCCTTTTATTTTCCGCCATAACTTACTCCTCTTTATACTGCCTGTATCTGTCGTGTCTCTTTGTATCATGAGAATGCCCCTGAGGCATCTTCCCGTCCCCAGGGGTATCTCATGGCCGACGTTCGACCTGCCTGTATCACTCGTACTGTTTCGTATTTTGCGATTATTTATACCTCGCGGTAATCTCCATCAACAACGTCATCATCAACCGGGCCGTTGTCCTGTGCACCAGCGCCTGTTCCCGCGCCGCCCATGTTGCTCATATCCGGGCCTGCGCCGCCGGCAGCTGCTCCTGCCTGTTCATATACCTTCGCGAACAACTTCTGCGCACTCTCCATCAGCTTTTCCTTACCAGCCTTCAGATCCGCGATCTGAGAGTCTGTCATATCCTCTGGATTGGTCTGCGCAATCAGATCCTTCAGATGCTGCAGGTCAGCATCTACCGCAGACTTGTCAGCAGCATCAATCTTGTCGCCAACCTCTTCCATCGCCTTCTCGGTCTGGAATACCATCGCGTCTGCGTCGTTTCTGGTGTCAATGGCTTCTTTCTTCTTCTTATCCTGCGCCTCGTACTCAGCCGCTTCCTTTACAGCCTTGTCGATCTCGTCATCCGACATATTCGAACCGGACGTAATCGTAATGTGCTGTTCCTTGCCTGTGCCAAGATCCTTCGCAGAAACGTTTACAATACCGTTTGCGTCGATATCGAAGGTAACCTCGATCTGCGGAACACCTCTTCTTGCTGGCGGAATTCCATCCAGGCGGAACTGACCAAGGGACTTGTTGTCCTTCGCGAACTGACGCTCGCCCTGTACAACATGAATATCAACTGCAGTCTGATTATCTGCTGCGGTAGAGAACACCTGGCTCTTCTTGGTCGGGATGGTCGTATTTCTCTCAATCAGCTTCGTCGCTACGCCGCCGAGGGTCTCGATCGACAGAGACAGCGGAGTTACATCCAGCAGAAGGATATCGCCCGCGCCTGCGTCGCCGGCCAGCTTGCCGCCCTGAATCGAAGCGCCGAGTGCTACGCACTCATCCGGGTTCAGGCTCTTGTTCGGCTCATGTCCGGTGAGCTGTTTTACTTTATCCTGTACTGCCGGGATACGGGTAGAACCGCCGACCAGAAGTACCTTGGAAAGCTCACTTGCATTCAGTCCGGCATCCTTCAGCGCGTTCTGTACCGGGATCACCGTCGCCTCTACGAGGTCATGGGTCAGCTCGTCAAACTTCGCTCTGGTCAGATCCATCTCGAAATGCTTCGGACCAGTCTCATTCGCTGTGATGAACGGAAGGTTGATATTTGTCGTAGTGGAAGAGGAAAGCTCTTTCTTCGCCTTCTCAGCTGCTTCCTTCAGTCTCTGCAGCGCCATCTTATCATTCGAAAGGTCAATACCCTCTTTGGACTTAAAGTCCGCGATCATATAATCAACAATCTTCTTATCGAAATCATCGCCGCCCAGACGGTTGTTGCCGTTGGTCGCCAGTACTTCGATGACGCCCTCGCCAATCTCGATGATGGAAACATCGAATGTACCGCCGCCGAGGTCATACACCATGATCTTCTGCTCATTCTCGTTATCCAGGCCATACGCAAGCGCTGCCGCTGTCGGCTCGTTGATGATACGCTTTACATCCAGACCTGCGATCTTGCCTGCGTCCTTGGTCGCCTGACGCTGCGCGTCGTTGAAGTACGCCGGAACGGTAATCACTGCCTCAGTCACTTTCTCACCGAGATAATTCTCCGCGTCTGCTTTCAGCTTCTGAAGAATCATTGCGGAAATCTCCTGCGGAGAATACTTCTTGCTGTCAATCGAAACGCGGTAATCGCTGCCCATATGTCTCTTGATTGAGGAAACGGTGTGATCCGCATTCGTCACTGCCTGACGCTTTGCCGGCTCGCCAATCAGTCTCTCGCCGGTTTTTGTAAACGCCACGATAGACGGTGTTGTACGTGCACCCTCTGTATTTGTAATCACTACCGGCTTGCCGCCTTCCATAACTGCCACACAGCTATTCGTAGTACCTAAGTCAATACCAATAATCTTACTCATAATATTCCCTCCTGTTTTTGTGCCGCTTGCCGACACACGCTAAAGATTATCCATTTTTTCTATTTTCAAACCGCGCATCCGATCATCTTAACATCAAATGCACCGGTCGATATCAAATGAAATTAATTAGTTCGCCACTTTTACCATGCTGTGCCGAAGCACATTGTCGCGGTACATGTAGCCTTTCTGGAATTCCTCCACAACTACATTTTCACCAGCCTCCTCATCCTCCACATGCATCACCGCATTATGGAAATTCGGATCAAACGGCTGGCCGACTGCCTCGATCGGCTTGACGCCAATCCCTTCAAGGGCTGTCAGCAGCTGGCGGTAAACCTTTTCCATGCCCTGCGCGAATGCATCCTGCTTCTGCTCCTCGCTCAGATTTGCGAACCCGCGCTCGAAATTATCAACCGTAGGGAGGATTTTCTCGAGAACACTCTTTGCTCCAACCTCGAACATCGCAGACTTTTCTTTCTCAGAGCGCTTGCGGAAATTATCAAACTCCGCCATCTGACGCTGTACCCGGTCTGTCAGCTCTTCAATCTGTTGGTCGCGCTTATCCTTTTCTTTTTTCTTCTTACTGAAGAATCCCTTTTTCTCAGACTCACCAGATGCGGTCTCTTCTTTCGCGGCATCCGCTTTCATGGTATCTGCTTCCTCCGACTTCTTCTCTTCTCCATCCTCTTCTTCAGAATCTGCATTGGCTGTTCCGGAAGATGGATTTGAAGTGATATCCTGATCTAAAGTTTCTTCCGTGGAAGTCGTCTCTGTCCCGGCAGCTTCATTCTGAATATTATCATCCTGAACTTCTTCGTCCCTGATCTCTTCCAATGGCTTCTCCACCTTTCTGCTATTTATCCTTATCCTTCTTATAAATCTGATCCAGCTGAGCAATCAGGTCTTTGAGCGTACCGATCACCTTGTCATAATCCATCCGCTTCGGACCGACCACGCCAATCCGTCCGTACATTCCTTCACCCAACTCATAAGTAGCGGTCACTACGCTGCAGTCCTGCATCGATGCTACCGATGACTCCTGGCCAATGTACACCTGAATCCCGGTCTCCTGGTTTTGATCATCAGATGTAATCAGCCCCGCCAGATCCCGTTTGTTTTCAAAGGTACTGATCAGCTCACTCGCTTTCTCGCTCGTGGAAAGCTCCGGATACCGAAAAATGTTCGTCGCCCCACTGGTATAAATTTCCACCTCGTTATCCGACTGAATCGCTTCCGCGACCGCGTCCAGCACACGGTTCACCACCTCACTGTGGGTGCCTGCCTGCTCTTTTAATTTCGAAATTGTGCCGAGATTGATCTGTTCCAGGGTCAGCCCGTTCAGAGCGCTGTTCAGAAGAATGTTCAGCTCCAGAATCGTCTTCTGGTCAAGATCATGCTCCATATCCAGCATTTTATTCCGGACTACATTCGTCTCCGTGACTACTGTCGCCAGGATCTGAGAATCAGAGACAATCGAAAGCTGGATGAACTTCAGCTTCGTCTGATGAATCTTTGGCCCGGAAATCATGGCCGCATAGTTCGTATTCGAAGCCAGGATCTGCGCCATCTGCCGCAGGATCAGTTCCATCTTATCCTGTCTCTGCAGAACCAGTTCCCGCATCTCGGTAACTTCCTGCTCTTTCTCAGCTACCTCATGCTCTTTCTCGGAAACCTCGCGTTCCTTCTCCTCCATCATGCGGTCCACATATAAACGGTAACCGGCATCTGATGGAATCCTGCCCGCGGAAGTATGCGGCTGAAGAATCAGTCCCATTTCCTCCAGATCAGACATCTCATTGCGTATCGTAGCGGAACTCAGATTCAGGTCGGCGTACTTTGATATCGTACGGGAGCCGACCGGTTCGCCTGTCTCAAGGTAGGTCTTGATGATCGCTTTTAAAATGGTCCATTTTCTATCATCAAGCTGCATCTGAACTCCTCCCTGTTTCTTTTTCTTTTGTTAGCACTCTTTAGATTTGAGTGCTAACACCTTACGTTGCCTACTATAATACGCGTTTCCTCTTTTGTCAATAGCTTTTTTTGAAAAAATCTGGTATATTTTTCAATATCGTGGTAAAACAAATACACGGAGAATACTTATACTATGTAAAAACAGAAAGGATTTTTGAAGGTATGAAAAAAGGAACGATTGCCGCCATCGCTACAGCAATCCTGTTAATCGTTGGACTAATTGGTCTGGGGCTTTTTCTAACGCTTACCTGGCAGGCGGATCTGAACGCTTCGAAAGAAGAAAGTGCGCAGGCAGAGCAGGATGCGGATGCTCTTCTGCAAGAGCTCAGCGGCATTCGAAAGGGCGAATCTGCTTCAGATGAAAGCGAATCTCCGATCTCAGACAGAGACAATACGGCCGCCGAAGATACGACACTGGCTGCGGAAAGCAATTCTTCCGATCAATCATATGATGCAGGCTCCGATTCTCAGTTTGCAGAAGAAGACTCTTACAGAACTGCCCTTATCAATCATGACGAGGAAACGGACAGTGAGTCAGAGACAGAACCTGACACAGAATGGGTGCTGGAGCTTCTCGCAATCGAAGATACACCAGTCATCTGGGTGGGTGATTCACGCACTGTTGGCATGCAAAAAGCCCTCGGCACACACACGGATGATTTGTTCATCGGCGCAGCAGGCAAGGGCTATTCCTGGTTGTCTGAAACCGGCATTCCCTTTTTGAAGTCAGCGATCAGCGACTACCCGGATCGTCCGGTTATCTTCAATATGGGAGTCAATGATTACGAAAACCTCTATAATTATATGGTACTCTACGCAGAAGTCACCGCCGAATATTCCGGTACGGTGTTCTACTTTCTCTCTGTAAATCCGGTCGATGACGAAGCCGGACTCTATGTTACCAACGCAAACATCGAGGATTTCAACACGCATCTGGAGAATGCCTACCCGGACACCTATCTGGACAGTTACAGCTACCTGCTGGAATCCGGCACAGAGACCATTGACGGGATCCACTACTCAGAAGAAGCCTACCGGCAGATTTATCTGTTTGTAAAAAACGCACTTAAATCAGAAGTATAAATCAGGCAGGGGATTTTCCCCTGCCCATTCCATGTCTGAAGCGAATGGCAAAGCCACTGCATTCCTTTCTTTAATTCAGGTATTCATATACCGTACTGGAAATGCTCTTAATCCCCCGGATCGCCGTATACTCACTCACTCCGGAAGAAAAAACACAGATTACGTAATCCGTCTTCTCCCCAAATACAATCGCGATGTCATGCTGGGTCGTCGATGTTTCCCCCGTCTTATTCGCAACTTTAATGCCGGACGGAACCCCTGCCGGAATCTTATAACGCCTCTCCTGTGCCAGCAGCAGGTTCAGCATTTTCTGCGAATAGGTTTTTGAGACGCAGGTACCATTATAGATTGCTTCCAGAAGCTCACCGCAGTCTTTTGCCGATGAAACATTTTTGCTGCCGTCGCTCGTGCTGGAAGAGGACGACGGATGCAGCGTATGGTGAACCGCCGTGCTGGTGTAGCCATTCGCTTTCAGATAGCTGTTAACCACGGCAGCGCCGTTCAGAAAACTGCTGCCGGAGGAGCTCTGTCTGCGCACCAGTTCATTGTACGACTCATTGCTGCTGACGGTGATCATCGATGTCAGAAGGCTTGTAATCGTCGAAGTCTCCGACATCCGCCCATTCGCGATCTCATTATAGACAGAGGCCATGACAAACACCTTGATCGTGCTGGCCGGATACATTGTGCAGTCATTCACGCTAAGGACATCCCCCGTCTCCAGATTCTTCACATAGACAGACCAGGTGCCGCCGTATGAGCTTACCATAGAAGAAATCGTCTTTTTCAGACCGCTCAGTACCATCTCCTCCGCCTCGCACTTGCGCCCATCGGAGTCCACATAGGAGCCATCCGCCACCTGCTGGCTTTTCGCAATTTTTCCATTCGAAAGCAAATAATAACCATCCTGCCAGCAATCCGTCAGCATTTTACCGTTCGAATCGATATAGTATTGGTTTCCATTATAGGTAATCCACCCCGCCTGCTGGATCAGGACGCCATTTGTACCCCCGAAATAGTATTTTCCATTGAAGGTCACAGAACCGACCGTCTGCGATACTTCGCGGAACTTCTGGGCCGTATTCAGTTTCCCGTTGCTATTGAAATAATAGTAGCCGTTGAAAGTCACACCACCCACTTTTTTATTGGAAAAAAACCTCACCTGCACCCCGGAGGTGTTCAGCTTTCCATATTCCTGTACATAATAATATCCGTCAAACGTCTTTGAGTTACAGGTCTGGGAAGATATCTTTGTCAGCCCGGATGCATTTGTCGGAAAACGCCCATTGCTGTTGGTATAATAGTAGCCCTTAAACTTTACACCATTCACCGTCGTTTTCAGATAATAGACCGCCCGTTTCCGGATCAGCCTTCCATTGCTGTTAAACATATAGTAACCGCGCATCAGCACATCGTTCTTTTTAATTGCCAGATACTGGATACCGGTCAGCGCTTTTCCATTCGCGTCGCGCAGATACCAGCGCTCTCCCTTTTGCACCAGATAACTGCCGCTTCCGTCGGTAAAAGAATACACGATCCGCTCCTCCGACGCGGACGTACTGTCTGCAGCCTGCACAGATCCGCCCCGCAGCATCCAGAGGGACGCAAAAAGCAAAAAACAAATTGCCACCCAAAAAGATTTCTTCCCACACGCCATACCGTTTTCCTCACTTTTCCTTTTTCTAATGAAAGACAACCGGAAACAAATAAATCCGTACCGGCTTTCCTGTTAGATAAAATATAACTTAACACTTTATCAATTGCAAGAAAAAAATAAAGAAAAGATAAGAAAATAATAAGAAACGGAATGATTTTCCTGGAAAGAAAGCCAAAAAAGTGCCAGAAACTCCTGAAAGTCTCTGACACCTCTTTTCGTCGCTCACTGCTTTTTCACTTTCAAAATGGGGTTGGAAGCAGCTGCCTTTTCTTATACATTCGCATAAAGCTGGCCAGCCACTACCAGGAAGGTCGCGCCATCGTATTCGATCGTTCCATTATAATCGGAAGCAAGGACTCCGTTGACTACATAGAAGAACTCCCCGTCATACATCACGACCTGAGTCACATTCTGTACTTTTCCGGCCGCAATGAAGTACCACTGGTCGTCCCCGCCGATGGATGAAGCATTCAGCCACAGTCCGTTGTAATCCAACAGCAATCTGCCTGCCGCTACCAGGAAGGTCGCGTTGTCATAAGGAATCAGACCATTCACCGTCGTATCCAGAATGCCGTCCGTGATGTAGAACCACTCACCGTCATATAATGCCAGACCTGTGTGTTCCAGCTGAACCTGCCCCTCTGAAACAAAATACCAAACATCATTATACAGGCACAGCCCGTTTGCGTTCTTATCGACCAGACTGTCGTTGATGAAGAACAAACCGCCGTCATAAGAAACAACGCCACTGTAGGTGCCTGTAAATACGCCGTTCTCATAATAACGGAACACACCGTCACTATCCAGCGTCAAACAATCCTTCACCGTCGTGGAAGAAGAAGAGGAAGAAGCTGCTTTCTGGATAGTAAATGTCTTAGTCAGTGTTCCTCCATACGTACCAGTACCAACAATGGTTACAGTTGCGGTACCTGCCGATACATTATTGCTGTAATAAACAACATAGTCAGTTCCTTCAGTTAAAACAGTTCCATCTGCCGCAGTCACCGTCACTGCCGGTGTTTTCGCCGTTCCGTCATAGGTGTAGCTGGTCGTGGAAAGCACTGCCGTGCAATCGGTCAGATCGCTCTGCCAGGAAAGTCCGCCGTAGTACGCCTCAATATCCGCGTAGTTTGAGCTGCTGATCGTAACGGTCGGTTCTACCGCGTCTCCATTTTCATCCGTCTCAGGAACCGCTGTTTCCAGAGTAAAGCTTAAGGTACTGCCAATCGTCGTCTCTGAGAGCAGGGTATAGGTTGTGCGCCCTACCTTATAAGTAATCGTGATCGTCGCGTCCTGGATTGCGCCTGGAATTGCACTATCCAGAGTGAACACAGAATTCTCATTGCTGAACATGCCGCTAATCGCAGTCGCTGTATAATCTGGTTTTACATAAATGCCATCCGCGAAGCTATATACATAAGATGCATCCGGTACGATGAAGGTCACAGAGCTGATGGTCTTTCCGACCAGCCCGGCCGTGTTCGCGTCGTCTGCATTAAATGCAAACTCATAGGTCTGCACCCAGATGTTGTTCATATGTGTCAGGCCATAGCTGCTGCCGTCAGTAGTCTTTACTACGATTCCAAGAATATTCGAACCAACCGCAAAGCCCTCATCACTTCTCGTATTCCTCAGATAAGAGGTACTGCTCTCAGTAATCGCTACCAGATAATCGCCCCAGTTGCTGCTCGTGCTAAGTTCAGCTGTCGCGTCTGTCACAGTAGCCGCCACATTCAGCGTGGTAGCAGTCACGCCATTCGCGTTCACGGTCCAATACTGTGCCGGTGCTTCCGCTCCGTCCTCATCCGCGGTGATCAGCGCTTTCTGTTCGGATGTCACACTCGGAAGCACCTTTACCGGAACATTTGTTACGCCATAAATCGTATAACCGGCATCTGTCACCTCTGAAATTGACTCATTTGCAAACATGGAATATTTTCCTGTCGTCGCAGAGCTGACTGCGTCAACCGAAGAAGCGTCACCCACAAGACAGGAATAAAATTCTTCATATGTCAGGGTCATCGTGCCATAATACGGCGTTGCAGCTTCGATCAGTTCCGTAAGCTCAGATATGATCTCTTTGGCTTCTGAAGCGCTGCCATTGTTATCCAGAATTTCCTGTCCCTCTGCGGCGTGCGCGGCCAGCGTATCATAGCTGTATGCCGGATCCTCTGCGGCAGTTACCAGCGCGTTTGCTTCAGTGACTAGCGCCGTCAGTTCCGTCTTCTGCCAGTCAAACATCGGATAGCTGACTGTGATATCCGAGTAAGTGGAGCTGCTGATCGTAACCGTCGGCACAGTCTCATCCGGAATGGATTCTGACAGGGTAAATGCCGTATTCGTTCCTACTTCTGTCGCCTCAAGAAGAGTATAGGTCGTACGACCCACCTTATAGGTAATGCTGATGGTCGCATCCTCAACAGCGGATGACAGCGCACTGTCAAGCACAAAAATCGTGCTGCTGCCGGATGTCTTAAAGCTGCCGGTGATCTCCTCTGCTGCCGCCGGCTTCACATAGATACCATCTGCGAAGTTGTATACATAAAGGCCTTCCGGCACAATATAAGTAACCGTGCTGATGGTCTCCCCTACAAGTCCCGCCGTGTTCGCGTCGTCCGCGTTAAATGCAAACTCATAGGTTTGCACCCAGATATTATTCATGTGCGTCAGGCCATAGCTGTTTCCCTCTTCTGTGGTCACAACGATACCGAGAATATTGGAGCCAACCGCAAAGCCCTCATCACTTCTTGTATTTCTCAGGTTCGATGTGCTGGTCTCTGTGATAGCTACCAGATAATCGCCCCAGTTGCTGCTCGTGCTGAGCGTTGCTGTCGCGTCTGTCACAGTCGCTTTTGTCTCCAACGTCGGCGCAGTCACCGTACTTCCGCTCACGGTCCAATACTGTACCCCGTCCTCAGCCGTTTCCGGATCCGCATTGAAAGTAACCGCCGCCAGTAAGGATTCAGACGCTCCTTCTTCTACATACACCGGCACCTTCACGCCATAAATGGTATAGCCACTCTCCGTTACTTCTGACGTATACTCATTTGCGAACATCGCGTTCTTACTGGTTGTCGCAGAGCTCACCGAATCCACGGAGGAAACGCCATATCCAAGCATGGAATAAAACTCCGCATAGGTCATGGAAAGTGTGCCATATCCGGATGTCACTGTCTCTGCGCTCTCTGTCTCCGTTTCAGAAGTCTCAGCAATTAACGCTTCTGTGTCAAGATCATCCCCTGTATACTCCTCCACGGATATAACAAGAGCGGTATCCTGGCTTCCATCGTCTGCTGCTTCATTCGTAACCGCAGCTGCGCTCTCTTCCGTGCCGGAAGCCGCTGCCTCGTCCGCGTCCGCCTCAGTGGTTTCATCATCGACAGCTTCTTCCGCTGCCGTTGTCTCATCCGTCACAACGGTATCTGCTTCCGCATCCAGAATCACCTCTGCGCCCGCATCCGGAATTTCTTCTGACGAATCTGTTTCCGCCGCAAATGCCGGGCAGGCAGACAACGCCATGGCTGCTGACAGGATCACAGCCGCTGTTTTTGTTGCAAAATTTCTTTTCCGCATTTTTTCTCCTCTCTTCTGAACAAAATATTGTACCTGTTCAATACTTTCACAGCTGCAAATACCCTCACGTTTTGATTAATCGTTGCAGTGCCAATATCCATCAAAACGCTGAAAAGAAACAGGTTTTCATCAGTAAGTCTTTACTTATTTTTGTTAGTTTCAACTTACCAATTGATACAATATACCCATCCTTTCATTCTGTCAAGAAATATTTTCCACTGAAACGAAAAAAGAGAAAAAGTAAAAACAGAAAAAAAGGTCCTCACCACTCGTGTGAAGACCAATTGAAACTCATTGATAAAACCTCAAAGTTCAGGAAAGCAGGCCGCATATCTCATCAATCTGCCGCAGTTCTTCCCCGGTAAAGTCCGTCCGCGCGACGATGGAGACATTCTCTGCGATCTGCTCCGGACGGGAAGCACCGATCAGGACAGAGCAGACCTCATCGTCCTTCAGAATCCAGGAAAGCGCCATCTGCGCAAGCGTCTGCCCGCGTCTTAGTGCCAGCTCGTTTAAAGCCCGGATCTGATTCAGGCGTCCTTCGGTCAGGTCATCCGCCCTCAGAAAGCGCCCATCCCTGGCAATCCGGCTGTCCGCGGGAATGCCATGAAGATATTTATCCGTCAGGAGCCCCTGTGCGAGCGGGCTGAACGCAATGATGCCAAGTCCGGCCTCCTTACAGCATTTTTTTACGCCATCCTCTTCAATTCCGCGGTCGAAGATGGAATACCGCCGCTGGTTGACAATCAGCGGACAGTGCAGCTCATCCATGATCGCTTTCGCCCGGAGCGTATACTCTTCATTATAATTTGAAATCCCGGCGTACAGCGCCTTGCCGCTTCGCACAATCGAGGCGAGCGCTTCCATCGTCTCTTCCAGCGGCGTTTCGGGATCCATGCGGTGATGGTAGAAAATGTCTACATAGGGAAGTCCGAGCCGTTTCAGGCTCTGGTCAAGGCTCGCAGTGAGGTACTTTTTGCTTCCCCAGTCGCCGTACGGCCCCGGCCACATATCATAGCCCGCCTTTGTCGTGATGACGAGCTCACCCCGGTAGGGCGCAAAGTCCTCGCGCAGAATCCGGCCAAGATTCTCTTCCGCACTGCCATAGACCGGCCCGTAATTATTCGCCAGGTCAAACTGTGTGATGCCCAGATCAAAAGCTGTGCGGCACATGGCTTTCATGGTGTCATAATTGTCCTTGCTGCCAAAATTATGCCAGAATCCAAGAGACACTGCCGGAAACTTCAGGCCGCTTCGGCCCACACGATTGTATTTCATAGTTTCATAACGGCGGTCGCTCGCCACATAAACATCTGCCATAACATCCTCCTTTTCTCACGCAAACCGTTCTGTAATTTTCTCCGACGCAATACTGCTTTTCTCCACTACATACGCCTACAGGATTTCTTAAGATTTTTTATCTTTCTTTCACTTTCCTTTCACACAATATCCACAACGCCCTGATAAACTTTCACCATCAAAGGAAGTCACCCGGGTGGTTGCAATACAGAGAATCATGCGGACTGGCTTCAACAAAAAACTCTCCCGGCCACGGCTACCGGATTTCATAACATATGACGGTATCAAACGGCTGGGTTCACATACACCTTCTTATCCATGTTTTCCGGACACCTTTATCAGGTGTCCGTTTTCATGCGCACGGCCGCGCATAGAATCTGACAGCTCTGCTGCCCGCGGCCGGCCCGCACTTCTTTCACTCCGCCTTACGGTGCATTACATCGCCCCTCTCGCAGCGGTTCCCCCATCCATCAATTAGAGTCCCGTCACGGTAAACACAGATAATCTCACAATTGTTCGAGCAGCGGCCGCATTTGGCCTCGCGGGTCTTGAATTCCACATTTTCCATGGAAAAATCGAATTCCCGGCGGACACTGCCGCTTTTTGCGAGCAGCGCAGCTCCGATCGCTCCCATCAGATGCCCATTTTCATCCACTCGCACTTTACAGCCGAGTGCCTTCTCAAAGGCAGCGACCACCCCAACATTTTTACTGACGCCACCCTGGAAAACCACCGGGGAGACGATGCGTTTGCCCTTGCCGACATTGTTCAAATAATTGGCAACCACCGCCTGGCAAAGTCCTGCGACAATGTCTTCTTTGGAATGACCCATCTGAATCTTGTGTACGAGATCAGACTCAGCAAACACCGTGCAGCGCGCGGCAATCTGTGTCGGATGCTTCGACTGCAGCGCCAGCTCTCCCATCTCTTCCACCTCCAGTCCAAGACGGCGGGACTGGCTGGAAAGAAACGCACCGGTACCGGCCGCGCAGAGTATATTCATCGCATAATCAACCGCAACGCCGTTCTCCACCAGAATAATCTTCGAATCCTGACCGCCGATTTCGAGAATCGTGCGGGTCTCCGGATAAAAAGACGTCGTGCCGACCGCGTGTGCTGTAATCTCATTTTTCACCATCGTCGCACCTGTAATGGTGCCCGCCAGACGGCGCGCACTGCCGGTCGTGCCGGTCGCTACCACGCGATACGAGGTCTTGTCAAACTGCTGTTCCAGAAGAGCTACCAGCTGCTTCACTGCACCGATCGGATTGCCCTCCGTCCAGATATAAGCACTGGCCAGAATTTCTTTTTCGTCATTTAAAATCACACCCTTGGTGGAGATAGAACCAACATCAATCCCCAGATATGCGTCCCGTTTCCGACCATCCGCTGCCTTCTCGGCTGAATCACCTCTAAAGCTATCCGTTACGTTTCCTGTTCTGGCCTGACGATCTTTTTTTCCGTCTGCTGTATCATTGATCGGATCGGCTGCGAGGCCGTTTTCTTGCTTACTCATCGAATTACCTTCTTTCTCATGCTCAACATATCGTAAAAGGCTTCCAGCCTGGTCATCAGTCCCGTATCGCTGGTCTGCGAATCGTAGGTCAGATACAGAATCGGAATTTTGTAATCCGTGCCAATATTCTGCAGCACCGGCATAATATCGATTTCTGGCGTGCATCCGGCAGATTTCACATGGATAATCCCGTCAAAGCCGCGCTCCGCGTAATCTCTCGCGCACCAGATATTTGCCGTAGAGGTCGGTCCCATCTCATAGCGGCAGAGATCACGAATCCGCACATTCAGATTTTTCTCGCCGCTGTAATGCAGATTCCGGTGGGAAATATTCATCCACCGATGCACCTCGACTCCCATGTCGCAGAGCTTCTGCTCCAGCTCCAGGTTAGAAAAATCATCCTGCACTGTGAAATACTCGCCGATCAATCCCACCCGGATGGGTTCTTCTTTTTTCAAGGGGATATCGTGGAATGCACTTTTCACGCGCTGGTGTCCCGCTTCAATGTCTGCTTTTGAAGCCGCCTTCTCCATATCGGTCCAAAACTGATTCAATGCCTTTTTGTATGCACCCTTTGTCAGTTCAAAACCGCAGTTTTTATAATACAGGTCTTCCACTTCATCAATATACTCAACCATCTTGAGCGTTTCCATACCGACCATCGTTGCTTTCGCCACATGCAGCTTTGGATTCATCCGTCTGACCGCTTTCAGATAATCCCGTGCTTTGCCGGTTGTATACTCAGCCAGATTAATAAAATCAAACTGATAACCCAGGTCGCGCAGAATCTGCTCCTGCAGCTCACCATAATAACCCAGGCGGCATAATCCGAACACCATCAGCAGGGTATCCGCTCCGCATTCCAGTGCCTCAATCATACTGCCCAGTGTCGTCTTGAACGGCGTACAGACCGTATCCGGGCTATATTGGCTTCCGATATCCAGTGTTTTTTTCGTCATCCGCGGCTGCATGATGTACTGCTGCCCTAATCCAGCCTCGATAAAATATTTAAACGCATAATTATACCGCGCAGCGATCGGAAAGGCTATTTTCTTCTGATTGCCCATTGCGTACTCTTTTGCCATCGTCCCAACTCCTTTCGATCACAGAGCGTTTTGCTTTAACCGCAAAATATCGATAAAGCTCTCCAGCCGCGTCTCCACACCGGCCATACCGCTCTGCGCGTCCAGCATCAGATTCAGGATCGGTGTACCATCATTTCTACGGATAATCATGTCATTCGTCATCGCGTCCGGTCCGCAGGGAAAAACACTCAGGAGGATGATGCCATCCACCTGCTTCCGATTGGTATAAATGCCGCCCGCAATCTCACGGTTAACCTCCCAGCGCATCGTCGGCGAAAGTCTTGATCCCTGTTTCAGGGCTTCCTTCCGATCCATTACATCCGCCCGCAGCACGGTGACCCCGGCATTTTTCAAAAAGTCCGTGACTGGCTTTCCAATATAAGCGTCATTCACCACATAGCTGTGTGAGGCGATCATGACCTTCAGGCCATCGCTTTTATAAAGCTCCTCCTGCCGCTTCACCTGTTTTTTCCAATCTTCGGCCTCCGCCTTTTTGGCTTTCTTATAGGCCTTCGCAGCCTCCTTTCGCGCGAAGCCAAGCTCCTGCGCCATCGAAAGGAAAGCAGCCTCCTCATCCAGGTCATGCGTCACATCAATATTATAAGAAAGAAACTTCTGCCCTGTCTCCCGGAAAAGATTGCGGCAGATGTCATAAAGTCCCTCAAAGGTCGTACACATATATCTTCGGATGCCAAAATTGCTGATCCGCGGCACCAGAATATAATCGCAATTTCCAACCAGCTTCTCAACATGACCAAGATAAACCTTCACTGAAAGACACATCTCGTCAATCGCGCGGGCTGTACCGCGATTCAGCGTCTCAAGCGTCGTAGGCGGGCTGACCAGCACGTCCATGCCCAATTCCTGGAAAAATATCTTCCAGAGTATGCGGTATCTGTCATACAGCAGCGCCCTCGGAAGGCCGACGATCGGTTTGCGGCCTGCGGCAGCTGATTCTGTTTTCTTTGCCAAAATAATCCACTCCTTTTCTTCACAGCACAGTACGGTGCTGTTCTGAACTGTCAGAGAACATTATATTTACTTTCCAGACTTTTTCCAATCACCAGATTCCGGTATCTGTCTGAATTTTGCACTCCAGTTTCCTTTACAGCAGATTCGTCCTCTTTTTCCATAGTCCGGTGATATAGTAAACAAAGACCGGGATTGCCGTCATGTAAGTGCCGACGCTGTACCCGTAAAAGAATCCGGCAGCGCCCCATCCGAGAAAGACACCGAACAGCCAGCAAAACAGAATGCGACCGACAAATGCGTCGACAAATGCCACAATCATACTGAACTTCACAAACCCCTGCGCGCTGACCAGCGCGTTGCAGCCCGGCATCACAAACCGTGCGGGCAGTTCAATCAGCAAAGAGAAAATACAGACGGACGCATATGCCAACACCGCCTCATCCTGCGTGAACAGGCGAAAGCAAAGCACCGGAAAAGCAAAAAACAAAATACCAAAGGCAATGTTAATAACCGTCGCAAATAAAAGAGAACTTTTTACCACCTGATTCACCCGGCTAATGCGGCGCGCGCCCAGATTCTGCCCGATCATCGGAGAAGCCCCGAGGCTGAGTCCCTGCGTCAGGATTGCAGGAATATTGCGGAGCTTCTGCAAAACGCCAAAGGCCGCGCTCACAGATACGCCCAGGGAATTGACCATATGGCTGACAAACAGAAAGCTGAACTGGATCGCAGCGCTCTGGATGGCTGCCGGTATCCCCAGCTTCACGATCTTGACCGCCGTATCCGTGTCCCAGAGCATGTTTCTCAGCCTGAGGCGAAATGGGAAACTATCCCTGTGGCGGTTGATATACTGAATGCTGAAGGCGACGCTGATAAACTGCCCGATCACCGTAGCCAGGGCAGCACCCGCCACATTCCATCCTAAGACGACAATAAACACTACATCCAGAATTACGTTTGCCAGAGAAGCGATCAGCACAAACAAAAATGGGTGCACACTGTCGCCCACGCCCCGCAGCAGGGCGCTGAACATATTATAAAGTCCGGTAAATATCATACCGATCCCACAGATCACAATGTAATAGCGCGCCTGTTCCCAGGCTTCCTCTGGGGTCGCAAGGGCGTTCAGCATCCAGCCGCTGCCGACCACACAGACCAGTCCAAATATCAAAGAAAGCGCCACCTCCATTACCAGAAGGGCGTCGACCACCCGCTGTATTTTGTCATCGTCTCCGCTGCCGCTTGCCTGTGAGATCAGAATCTGTCCGGCCGTAGAAAAGCCGACACAGATCATATAAAGCATCTGCATCAGCTGGCTCCCGTTTGACACGGCAGAAAGGCCATTCTGTCCCAGATACTGCCCCACTACAATCGTATCTGTCGTCGAATACAGTGTCTGCAAAAGTGTGCTGAGCATGAATGGCAGCGAAAAAGCCAATAGCGTAGATGCAACTGGCCCATTCAGCAGATCATGCTTTCCCTCCGTATTTCCCAAAAGCTTCTCAAATGTACCAGACATTTTTCTCTCCCCGTTTCTTATCACTTTTCACTTATTTTTTTGTAACAGTTCAGAACAGCATCGAAATGAAAGACAGGTGCTGAGCGCCAGTGGCGCTCGTTTAGCGCCGACCGAAGCGAAGCGTAGACCTGCGGCCCGTTGTTCTGAATAGTTACATTTTTTACAGAGTATCCTACAAAAGATAACACAAAAGAAATCTTTTTTCCATAAGTTTTTCTATGTAAAACACCGCCGACCCCATTTTTCTGGCCAGCGGTGCTTTTTCAAGTTCTAAATTAGTGGAAAAATCCTTTCTTCTCTTCCTGGTCGCCGGTCGTGATCTCGCCGACCTTGTAGCCGCCTTCCTCAATCGCCGCGCGAAGCTTCGTTTCATCCAGCGCGGCTTCGGAAAGAATTTCCGTGATGCCCTTGCTGTGGTTTGATGTGACCTTCTTCACCTCAAACGCCTTGCGGACTGCCTCGTTTACATGGTTCTCACACATGCCGCACATCATTCCGTCTACCTTTACCGTTGTCTTTACCATTTCCATTTCCTCCATTTCGCTTTCGTTTTGATTTATATGATCGGACATACTTATATGCATGTCTGATGATCGCACTTGTTCTATTTTCTTCTGATCTATCTCAGGGACATTTTCATGGATATCCGCGATTTTTATGTCAACAGGTCTTATTTTTCTGTCCCGCCCGGTATCACGAATTCGGAACAGATTCAGCCGCAGTGCGTTCGATACAACGCAGAAGCTTGACAGGCTCATTGCCGCCGCTCCGAACATCGGGTTCAGAGTCCAGCCGAAAATCGGAATCCACACACCGGCCGCAAGCGGAATGCCAATCACATTGTAGAAAAAGGCCCAGAACAGGTTCTCGTGAATATTGCGAAGTGTCGCGCGGCTTAAGCGAATGGCTGCCGGAACATCGCTCAGACGGCTTTTCATCAGCACCACGTCGGCCGCGTCAATCGCGACGTCCGCGCCCGCACCGATCGCAATGCCGATATCCGCCCGTGTAAGCGCCGGGGCATCGTTGATGCCGTCTCCCACCATCGCAACCCGGATCTGCTGCTTTTCTTCTTTTCCGCGCCGGAATATGCTGCCATGAAGCAGACGCTGGAAACCACGCTTTCCGTTCTCCGGCACTTCCATCTCTTTGAGCTGCCGGATTACACGCTCTTTGCCGTCCGGCAGCACGCCCGCGATGACCTCGTCTACGCCTGCCTGCGCGCCGATTGCCTTCGCTGTGCGCTCATTATCGCCGGTCAGCATGACCACGCGGATGCCCATATTCTGTAGCTCCCGTACCGCCTGCGGACTGTCTTCCTTGATCACATCCGCCACCGCGATAATGCCGAGCAGCTTCCCGTTTTTCGTAAACAGAAGCGGAGTCTTGCCGCTTTCCGCAAAGGCGTACGCCTTTTCTTCCAGTTGGCGCGGTACGTTTACCTGGCTCTGGATAAACTTCAGGCTGCCTCCAAGAAGTTCCTCCTGGCCCAATACAGCCGAGAGACCATTGCCCGGAAGCGCCTGGAAGTCACTGACTTCCACAGATGTCAGCTGCTGTTCCTTTCCATAGGCCAGGATCGCCTTTGCAAGCGGGTGTTCACTCTTTTGCTCCAGTGCGTAAGCATATGCCAGCAGCTCCTGCTCCGTCACACCATCTGCAGGGAAAAGGTCGGTCACCTTCGGTTCCCCGCTTGTGATCGTGCCGGTCTTATCCAGCACTACCACCTGCACCTTGCCCGTCTCCTCCAGAGAAACCGCAGTTTTAAACAGAATGCCGTTCTTCGCACCCATCCCATTGCCTACCATGATCGCCACCGGCGTCGCCAGGCCGAGGGCACACGGACAGCTGATCACCAGCACGGAAATCCCCCGCGCCAGCGCAAAAGCGACCTCCTTCCCCGCCAGCAGCCAGACGATGGTCGTAATCACCGCAATCGTAATCACGACCGGGACAAATACGCCGGAAACCTTATCTGCGATCTTTGCAATCGGCGCCTTGGTCGCCGCTGCGTCGCTGACCATTTTGATGATCTGGGAGAGGGTCGTATCCTCTCCGACCCGAGTCGCCTCACAGCGGATAAATCCCGACTGGTTGACCGTTGCGGCTGACACCAGATCGCCGACCGTCTTATCAACCGGAATGCTCTCTCCCGTCAGCGCCGCCTCATTGACCGCGCTGCTGCCATCAAGAATCACACCGTCCACCGGGATATTTTCTCCGGGACGCACGACAAACACGTCGCCTTTTTGCACCTGCTCAATCGGCACGGTCTTTTCTGCGCCGTTTTTTTCTACAACCGCCGTCTTCGGCGCAAGCTTCATCAGGCTTTTGAGCGCGTCCGTCGTCCGACCCTTTGAGCGCGCCTCCAGCATCTTGCCGACCGTAATCAACGTCAGAATCATCGCCGCCGACTCAAAATAAAACTCCATCATGTAGGTCATGACCGCTTCCATATCGCCGTCCACCTGTGCGCGCGTCATCATAAACAGCGCGTACACGCTCCACAGAAAAGACGCTGACGAGCCGAGCGCCACGAGCGTATCCATATTCGGCGAGCCATGCCACAGGCTTTTAAAACCGCTGATAAAAAATTTCTGATTAATCACCATAATGATGATCGCCAGCAGCATCTGCACCAGCCCCATAGCCACATGGTTGTCGTCAAACCAGGCCGGCAGGGGCCATCCCCACATCATATGCCCCATGGAAAAATACATCAGCACCAGCAGAAAACCGACCGAGGCAATCAGCCGCCTTTTCAGCACCGGCGTCTCGTGATCCTCCAGAGCCGCCTCCTGCTCCGCAATGGACTGAGATAAGTGCGCATTTCCCGCGGAGGCGCCTTTTTGCGAAGCGCCATAGCCCGCATCCTGCACCGCGCGGATAATCTCCTCCGGGGAGGCCGTCCCTTCCACCCCCATTGAATTCGTCAGCAGGCTGACCGAACAAGACGTCACACCGGCGACCTTTGAAACTGCCTTTTCCACCCTCGCCTGGCAGGCCGCGCAGCTCATCCCTGTCACGGTATATTGATCCATAACTTAAAATCCCTCCTCATCATTACTACTTCATCAGCTTCTGAATCGTCGCCACCAGCTCGTCCACCACTTCATCCTTGCCTTCCCGGATATCCCGCACAACACAGGTATGAATGTGACTGGACAGCAGCTCTTTATTAAACGAATTCACCGCCGCGTTGACGGCCGCCGACTGGATCAGAATATCATTGCAGTAAGCATCCCGCTCCAGCATTCCCCTGATCCCGCGAATCTGACCCTCAATGCGGTTCAGGCGGTTAATCAGCTTCCGGCGCTCTTCCTCAGAACGCTCGGTCTTCTTACAGCAGCAACAGACATCAGAAGTATCTTCTGGCATATCTTTATTATCTTCCACAAAAAAAGCCTCCTTATTCACAGAACCTTTCAAATACCCCCATTGGGTATTTATGCAATCTGTATGATATACCCCTAGAAGGTATTTGTCAACGTGTTTTTGTGTTAGACACACCAATTATTCAGAACAGCAGGCCACAGACCGCCTTCTACGAAGGCTATATGCCGCTTACGCGTCATATGTCTGAGGCTTGATGGGCGTCTCCGCCCATCCCGAAAAGAAAAAACAGCCTTTAGCAGGTAAACCTGCACAGTCTGTCTTTTCTTTTCGATGCTGTTCTGAACTGTTAAAAAAATAGAGGTATATTCTACCTCTATCCAAAATACTGTTTATGCTAAACCAAAGAACTATAGGTGGGTGTGCCCCTTCCCACATTTCTTTTGACCCGTAGGGTGCGTAGCAGCACAATCTCTACTTCTATAATTCTTTGGATCAAGCCTATCTATATGTAAATCATACATCAATTATTCTCTTTTGTAAAGTATTTCATGTTTTTCAATCAGTTTTTTCATATTTTTATTGCGAATTCTGTAGAAAGTCATTATTGAATTTTTTAGCCCTTTTTCGTCAGTATCCAGTGCAACCCGTACTACTATATTTAAATTAGTATCTGGTAATTGCTTTAACATAAATACTGTGCCATTATGTTTGCTATCTTTCAATATCATATCTGGACTTACAACACATTTTTCTGCATATTGTTCAAATAAGTTATAATCCTCCGGATGACGGTCTTTTATATGTGATATACGTTCTTGTGTCACAATTACAATATCCGTCTGGAGTTTACCAAATTCTTTTTCCAGAATCTTTATATTCGCAATTTTCCCTAAGTATTGCAGCTTTACTGTCTGCATACTTTTATCATCGTTGCAAATTAGTATGTCCTCCTTTCGCTTGGCCTACACTCCATTCTTCTCGCAGATATCTGTCAGGCAGCACTTCTCACAATACGGCATTGTCCTCGCAGTACAGACCGCGCGCCCATGATAAACCAGCCGATGACAAAATTCATTTCCTTCCTGGGGAGGAATGATCTTCCAAAGCGCCATCTCGACCTTTTTGGGTTCTTTGATCCCATCTACCAGCCCCATGCGGTTGGTCAGACGAATGCAATGCGTGTCCGTGACAATCGCAGGCTTGCCAAACACGTCGCCCATGATCAGGTTTGCACTCTTGCGCCCCACGCCAGGCAGCTTTAATAACAAATCAAAATCATCCGGTACTTTCCCGCCATAGGTATCTCTGAGGATACGCATACAGGCGCTGATATCGCGCGCTTTGCTTTTTCCGAGGCCGCAGGGCTTCACAATCTCCTCGATCTCCTCTGGCGTGGCGGCAGCCAGTGCATCCACATCCGGGTATTTTTCATACAGCTTCTCTACCACTACATTGACCCGCGCGTCTGTACACTGCGCCGCCAGACGGACACTCACAAGGAGCTTCCACGCTTCATCATAGTCCAGTGTGCAGTCTGCGTCCGGGTATTCCTTTTTTAAACGCTCAATAATTTCCAGAGCGAACATCTTCTTTTGTTCTTCTGTTTTCGCTGGCATAAATCTTCTGTCCTTTTCATTCTTCTTTTATGAGCTGTGCCATTTTTTCTTTTTAGTGAAGGAAAAGGCATTTGTTCTTCAACCGAATCAGACGGATTCCGTTTCAAAAGCAAATGCCTTACATTGTTTGCATAAAGTCACAAAAACTACACTTTACCCAATACTATCTCTGCCCCTTATCATACGGAATCCCTTCCGCTTTCGGCGCGCGGGACTTCTCTGACGTGAACGCAAGCACGATCAGGGAGATGATGTACGGAAGCATGTTGTACACGCTGCCTGGCAGGTTCAGCGCCACCAGGAAATCAAATCCGGTGTATACGTTGGAGAGTGCGCGGAACAGCCCGAACAGGATTGCCGCCAAGCCAATCTTGACCGGTGTCCACTGGCCGAAGATCATAACCGCCAGTGCCAGGAAACCAAAGCCGGCCACGCCGTTTTCGAACTTCCACTCACTCACGCCTGCCGTGATGTAGACGATACCGCCCAGGCCGCCGAGTACACCGGAGATCAGGACGCCCGCGTAACGCATGCGGATGACATTGATGCCCACGGAATCCGCCGCCTGCGGATGCTCGCCGCACGCCTGCAGGCGCAGGCCAAAGCGCGTCTTATAGAGAACCACATAGGAAGCCACCAGGGCTACCGCCGCCACTACCATGAACCAGTTGAACTCGAAGCGCCCGAAATACACGAGAAACGCTTTTTTCTCATTAACATACTGGATGGTAGAGGAGACATTGCTCGCATCCTCGGCTGCGTTGATCGCACGCACCGCTACGGTCGCGCCCGCAGTACCGAGCAGGTTCATCGCCGTGCCGACCAGGGTCTGGTCGGCCTTGAAGTTAATCGAAGCCACTGCCAGCAGCAGAGAATAAAGCATCCCGAAAAGTGCGCTGCCGAGCATAACTGCCAGGATCATAAGAATGGCTGGCGCAGACGCAGACATATATTTCATGACCAGCGCACCGCCAAGCGCACCGATGACCATAATGCCTTCCAGGCCGATGTTGATGACGCCGCTGTGCTCCGAGAAGCATCCGCCGAGTGCCACCAGCGCGAGTACAGAAGCAAAAATCAGGGTATACTGAACCAATAACAGCATTATGCCTCGCCTCCTTCCTGATGGGTCTTCGCCGCTTTTTTCTCATCCCGCTTATCCAGCCAGCGGTTCATAGCGAGCTTAAAAATAAATACAAAGCCGCACAGATAAATGATCATCGAAGAGATAAAATCAGAAATCTGAGAGCAGTAAAGGGTCTTGTCCACATAAGCGCCGCCGCTCGTAATGTGCTGAATAAAATAGGAAGAAAAGATCGCTCCGATCGGATGCAGACCGCCAAGGAAGGCCGCCGCGATCCCGTTAAAGCCCATCGACGGAACACTTGTCTGCGAACAGCTCCACTGCTCAATGCCGGTCAGATAATAGAACGCCGCTCCCATGCCCGCAAGTCCGCCCGCAATCGCCAGGGTCAGAATCGTATTGCGTTTTTCACGCATGCCGCAGTATTTCGCCGCTTCCTTATTCATACCAGTTGCTTTCAGTTCATAGCCAAACTTTGTCTTTTCAAGCAGCACCCAGATCACGATCGCCACAATCACCGCAAGCGGAATCGCAATCGTCACATAGGAGTTGTTGCTGAACAGCGCGGAAAGGCCAAGATTCGGAATGATGGCTCCGCTGTTCGCCTTGGAAACCGCTGTCGTGTAGGGGCTTGTAGGCTCCTTTACCGTTGTCAGAAGCATATTCACCGTATAAAGACCGATCCAGTTCAGCATAATACCGGAGATGACTTCATTTACATTGCGGTACGCTTTCAGCGCGCCGGAGATGGCTCCCATCAGAGCGCCGACCACAGCCGCCGCCAGGATGCAGATATACCAGGGCATGCCAAGCGCAATTGCAAAATACAGGCTGGCTCCCGCGCCGCCAACATACTGTCCGGCTGCGCCAATGTTAAAGAATCCCGCCTTGTAGGCAAACAGCACCGATAAGGAACACATCAGCAATGGCGAAGTCTTTACCAGCGTACTGCCCAGATATTTCAGCTGCGCAGCTGCCGACGGGTAATAGAAATAATTTTTCACAACCGCAACGATCGCGCCCCAGGCGCCGCTCGCATTTACAATCAGAAGCGCAATGTATCCGACAAAAAGCCCTAAAAGGATACACAGAATTGAAGCCAGCAGAGACTGCACCACATTATTGCGCAGCAGGCCGCCGCCCTTGTTTGCTTTTTTCTCCATTTCAGTGGACCCCCTTTCCAGCCATATCCATCCGCTTTGCCCCCGCCATGTAAAGGCCAAGCTCCTCAACGGTCACCTGCTTCGGGTCAAACTCACCGACAATCTCACCCTCGTACATCACCAGAATGCGGTCCGACACATTCATCACCTCGTCCAGCTCCAGGCTGATCAGAAGCACACCCTTCCCGGCGTCTCTCTGCGCCACGATCTGCTTATGAATGTACTCAATCGCGCCGACATCGAGTCCGCGGGTCGGCTGCACCGCAATCAGAAGCTCCGGGTTCTTGTCAATCTCACGCGCGACAATCGCCTTTTGCTGGTTGCCGCCCGACATCGAACGGGCAATCGTGACCGGTCCCTGGCCGGAACGTACGTCATACTGCTCGATCAGGCGCTCCGCATATTCCCGGATCTCTTTGCGCTTTAAAAAGCCTGCCTTATTTGTAAACTGCGGCTCAAAATAGCGCTGCAGCACCATATTATTCTCCAGGGAATAATCCAGAACAAGACCATGCTTATGACGGTCCTCCGGAATGTGGCTCATGCCCATAACCGAACGTTTCCGGATCGGTGCGCGGGTAATGTCCTGTCCATCCAGGGTGATCGTACCTTCCTTTACCGGCTCCAGACCGGACAGCCCATAGACAAACTCCGTCTGACCGTTCCCGTCAATACCGGCGATACAGACAATCTCACCGCGCCGCACCTGAAGAGACACATTGTGTACCGCATCATTTTTGTGCCGTTTTGACGCGACAGACATATTTTTGATATCAAGTACGACATCCTTGGGCTTCGCCTCATCTTTCTCAACGACGAAATTCACATTGCGCCCCACCATCATCGCGGAAAGCGCTTCCGGCGTCGTATCCTTAGTCTCCACCGTACCGACATATTTGCCCTTGCGGAGCACCGTGCAGCGGTCAGACACTTCCATAATCTCTGAGAGCTTATGAGAAATAAAGAGGATGCTCTTGCCCTCTGCTGCCAGATTCTTCATGATATGCATGAGCTCCTGTATCTCCTGCGGCGTTAACACCGCGGTCGGTTCATCAAAAATCAGAATCTCATTGTCCCGGTAAAGCATCTTCAGAATTTCCGTTCTCTGCTGCATGCCTACCGTAATGTCCTCAATCAAAGCGTCCGGCTCCACTTTCAGGCCATATTTTTCCGAAAGCTCCACCACCTTTTTGCGGGCCTCCGCTTTTTTCAGAAAACCATGGCTGACCGGTTCTACGCCCAGAATAATATTGTCAAGTACACTGAAGCACTCGACCAGTTTAAAATGCTGATGCACCATTCCAATGCCGAGGTCATTCGCATCGTTCGGGTCTTTGATTTCCACCCGCTGCCCATCCTTGCGAATCTCTCCCTCTTCCGGCTGATACAAGCCAAACAAAACGCTCATCAGGGTCGATTTTCCTGCTCCGTTCTCTCCTAAGAGCGCGTGTATCTCGCCTTTTCTCAGCTGAAGCGTAATGTCATCATTGGCAATGATTCCCGGAAAGCGTTTTGTAATATGGAGCATCTCTATCGCATACTCACTCGTGTTTTTTCCCAACTTCCCTTTTCCTCCTTCGAAAAAGAGCAGGCCAGCTCAGCCCGCTCTTTTGTTTTCAGCCAATATAACTCCTGCACACGCCATATGCGCGAAGCAGTATTTGTTTCTGATTACTTAATATTACCGTAAGCATTCACAGTAACGGTCACACCCATCGCTTCCAGACCAGCCTCGTCCAGCTCAAGTGTCGTATCGTTGTTCACTGTGATCTCTCCGTTGTACATAGAAGCTACCAGAGCAGCGTAATCATCTTCTGTGAAATCATCACTCCACTGCGTGGATTCGCCAAGCTGTACATAGTTCTCAGACGGAGTCTCGGATACCAGGCCAAGGTTCTGAATCTGGCCTACGTATGCATCCCAGTTGTCATTGATAATGATCTCGGTCAGAAGGGTATTTACGGTAGCTGCCAGACCCTTCATAGCGGAGGTAACCGTCATGCCCTCGCCATAAGCGCCGTCGATGATACCAGCCTGATCTACGTCAACACCGATGACCTTGCCGTCTACCTTTGCAGCAGCTTCAGCCGCGGATGTGTAGATGCCGCCGCCGCAGGCAAAGACTACTTCCACGCCGTTGGTCTGATACCAGGTATCCATATAAGCGGTGATATCGGAATCGCCGTAGAACTGGTTGCCATATACATACTCAACCGTCACTTCGTCAGATACGCCAAGCTCTGCCGCCGCATCGCTGATGCCCTGTACAAAGCCGTATCCGTAACGGATAACTGCCGGAACTGCCATGCCGCCCAGGAAGCCGATGTGACGATAGCCAAGCTTCACAGCCGCAACGCCTGCCATGTAGCCAGCCAGCTCTTCCTGATAGATCGCAATGTAAACATTGTCTGAATAATAGTAATCGGTTACTTCCCAGTTCTCCGGGACATAGTCATAATTCGGCTCCGCATACTCAAGGATGTCGCCTGCTCCAACGTCAAGCGCGACAAACTTCACATCCGGATACATCTCAGAGGTCTCAACGATCGTGCCTGCGAACGCATAGCCCGGCATAACGACAACATTGTAGCCCTCAGCTACAGCCTGATCTACGCTCTCTACACGCGCTGCTGTTGAGTCGTCGGTTGGTTTGTAATACTGGAACTCGATGCCATTCTCTTCGCAGAATGCGGCACATGCTTCATAGGTCGTCTGGTTGAAAGACTGGTCTGTGATATCGCCATAGTCGGTAACCATAGCTACCTTGTAGGTCTCTTCCTCTGCGGAAGCAAACGAGGGCGCTGCGGAAAGTGCCATAGCGCCGGCCATCAGTACTGCTAATGCCTTGCTCATTCTTTTCATTTTTGCATACTCCTTTGTTTTTTTATTTATCCTTAAGCCAGTACCGGCTCTGGATCTGAATGAACCCCTTTTCTCACCTCTGCAGAACTCCCCACCGTCTGTCACAGGCCAATCGGCAAATAGTACAGGCTGTGCCTCTTTTCCATGCAATATTCCAAGGCATTGCCGCCATGCCGACACATATCTGTGAACAGTATACCACACTTTTCGACAAATTGAACTGTTTTTTTCACTTTTTTTACATAACAGTTCAAAACAGTTAAGCACAGACCTGTGGCCTGCTGTTCTGAATATTCTCATTTTTGTTTACAACATCCGACATTCGTGATAAAATTCCCGATAATGGCAAACAACGAAATAGCTTTTTATTGTCTGGAAAAAGCAGAAAAACGAAGGAGGCAGCAGAAAATGAAAATCGGGCTTGTATTGGAGGGCGGCGCCATGCGCGGCATGTACACCGCCGGAATTCTCGATGTTATGATGGAAAACCAGATCAAAATCAATGGCGCGATCGGGGTGTCCGCGGGCGCACTGTTCGGCGTAAACTATCTCTCCGGGCAGAATGGCCGCGTCATCCGCTACAACAAACGCTTCAACAGTGACAAAAACTACATGGGAATCCTTCCATTATTAAAGGAAGGAAATATCATCAGCACGAAATATGCTTATCATGACGTCCCCTATGAGCTGGATGTCTTCGACGACGCCGCCTACCGAACAGCCGCAGAGGAAATTCCCTTTTATGCGGTCGTCACAGATATCGAAACCGGAAAGCCGAAATATGTCCGCATCCGCAGCGTCTATAAGCAAATGGACGTCCTGCGCGCATCCGCGTCAATGCCCTTTGTCTCAAAGCCTGTAAAAATCGGCGACAGCCGCTATCTTGACGGCGGAATCTCAGACAGCGTGCCCTTCGAGTGGATGTATGGAAACGAGTACGATCGGCTGATCGTCGTGCTGACCCGCGACCTGTCCTACCGCAAGGAACCCATGTCCCCAGCGTTGATTAAAGTCTGTTATCGGAAGTATCCGCAGCTGCAAAGCCAGCTTCTGCGCCGACATACGATCTACAATGAAGCGATTGAAGCCCTGAAACAGCGGGAAGCTGACGGACAGGCTTTCGTCATCCGTCCTTCTGTTCCGATCGAGATCGGACGCATCGAGAGCGACCCGTCCAAGCTGCAGGCCGTCTATGAACTGGGGCTGAATGATGGAGAGGCGCAGATCGAGGCGCTGAAATCTTATCTCGGACAAGAATAATCGTAATCTCCTGTGTTCCGATCGAACGCTGGCGGCAAACGCCTTTTGTCTTGATCGGGACACAGATTCATCCATTATAGCTCAGCCTGATTATCTATCCTTCTGCTCTCTTCCTGCTTTCTGGCCAGCTCCATTCTCTCCATCATCATTTTTTCCATCATGCTCTCCGCGCCATCGGTCTCTCCCAGATACCCATACTGGTTAGAGAACAGGATAACCTCCGTTTCAAACGCTCCCCTGCAATGCTTTTGCAGATGGAATTTCACACGGCTTGCCACTTCTGCCATCGTCTGCGCCAGCCAGCCAGCTTCGAGCAAAATGCCGACCGCCTCTTCTGTCGTATTCGTATCCAGCAGTCTGCTCACGATTTCCGGCGGCGTCCCGGCCCGCATTGCCTGCGCCGCAAACAGCTCCGCGCGGCAATCCGCATGCGCGGAATGGGTATTCATCACACCTCCTGAAACCTTGATAAATTTCCCGATATGCGCGACAAACAGAATCCCTTTCACACCCAATTCTTCCGCGATATCCAGCGTTTCTCCGACGTAATTGCTGCATTTCATGGAATCGTCGGCGCTTAATCCGAAAAACTCTTCCCTGGCATTTTCTTTCGCGATTGAATTCCCCTGTGGGGGCGCATTCTGCCCACCCAGTCCCCCCTGCGACGTTTCTCTCTGCTCCGCTACCATTTTTACAGTTTTTTCCTGCACTTCCACATCCTGCCCGTCCGGAATCGGACTGCCAATCGATGTGCCCCCTCTCCGAATAAAATCTGCACCATAATTTCCCGGCGTAATCAGAATATATTGTTCTCCATTCGCCACCTTCTGCTTCATCTCCACGCGAATACTGGCAATCAGAGCTTCCTCGCTCATCGGAACCACGATTCCACTGGTACCAAGAATCGAAATACCGCCTTCGATTCCCAGGTGCGGGTTAAATGTTCGCTTCGCGATTTCCACCCCCTCCGGCACCGAGATGGTAATTTTCAGAGATCCAGGATATTCAAAATCCTCGCAGACCGATTTCACTTCCTGCGTAATCATCTTGCGCGGCACCCGATTGATCGCCGCCTCCCCGACCGCCTGCTCCAGGCCAAGCTTCGTCACACGTCCGACACCGAGGCCGCCGTCAATCAGTATCCGTGACCGGCTCTCGCACTCCGGATTCGCTCCGTCTTCCCTCTGAATTGCACCGGACAATTTTTTAACCGTCCTGGGACTCTCTAAATTCGCCGATTCACTCCAGGCTGCATCTTCAACCATAAACTCTGCCCGCGCATATACCAGAACCCCATCTGTCGCATCCGGGTCATCGCCAGCATATTTTCGCACTGCGCAGCTCACCGAGCCTTCCGCCAGTTCCTGCTCTTCCACCGGCAAATGGAGCCGAATCCCTTTCGGAGTCAACAGATCCACACGGTGACAGATTCTCCCGGACAACAGCATCTGCGCCGCCGCTTTAGCTGCTGCTGCAGCGCAGCTTCCGGTCGTGTAACCGCAGCGCAGCTTTTTATTCTTTTTCATAACAAACTGATCTTCGATCCCGGTCAGCCCGGGAATGAACGGCAGCGGATGAATATTTATCAAACGGATTTGATCTGCGGAAGCTTTTCCAACCGCCTCAGCAATAGGATCAGCATCCCCGGATTTTTCTCCCCTTTCATCGCCAGGCAGTTCCTCATTCCCAATACTCGATTCCAGTTCACAACAGAATCCTTCCCCATTTTTCACCTGCCACTCAAAATAATCCCGGTGCGGCCGGGAAAAACGATCCAAGATCGCCATAATGGTTCCGCCATGCACAGCAAAAGCCACACTTTTCGCTTCTGCTCTCTGCGCCCCGGCACAGGCTTCCAGAAAGGCGCCACAGCATCTCTCGATAAAATCCGCCCGGCTCTCTCCTCCCGGAAATGCAGTCGTGCCTCCGCTGTCAATCCAGGCCTGGTAGCGCGCATCCTCCTTCAATTCCCCGTAATTTTTATACTCAAACTCACCAAAATCACACTCCGCAAAGCCGGATAAAAGCCGGACTTCCACATCCGGATACAGGGCTTTCGCCGTCTGTACGCACCGCTTCCGCGGACTTGCGTATACAAGCTCTGGCTGAGGATAAAAGCCACGGTTTTCTTCCAATTTTCGAAGAGCCTCCTCCGTCAGCGGCTCATCAGTGGTACCCACATAGCGGTGTTCCAGATTTCCGGCCGTGCTCCCGTGCCGGATCAGATAAATTTCCATACATCCCAGCTCCTTTTTTCCCGGAAGTAAAAAGGAAACAGACCAGATTCTGTGTCTCCTTCTTCCGTTTCCGAATTTCCTGTTCCAGAAGTTCTTCGGCGCTCACGGTCTCCGGCACATAATCCCGCACATAGCAAGCTGATTCTCCACACTCTCACCGCGGCCAGTCCATTTGGATTTTCTGCTATAGGTAAAAATCCTCAAGGCAATACTTCTATCTTGCAATGATGATCCTTATTTTGCTTATCATACCCAATTCCAACAGCCAGAATCCGACCTGTATAGCGTGGTTTTTCACCCATTTTTCCTTTAAATCGCAATGCATATTGTTTCTGTTTAATCTGCGCAATTGCTTCCTCCGGCGTATGATCAACCTTCAATTCAAGAATAATACAGTCCGCTCCCTTTCTCTCCGGGTAAAAAATAAAATCTACATAACCTATACCAGCCTTATCTTCCCGTTCAACCCGATAACTGTCTCTCGCAGACAAGTAGACAAGCGTAACAATCGTTGACAACTCCACCTCATTATTATAAGAAAGGATCGGCGTTTCCGTGTTATGCGCAAACTCCAGAATTTTTTCCATCGTCCTGGTATCACCCGCTAATGTTGCCTGCAGCATACGATCCGATTCTCTGGCCAGACGATTCACGTATCCCAATGAACTTTCCCTGCGAATCGTCTTTGAAAATTCATCCATCAATTCCTTATTCGGAATACAAACGTTTCCATTCTCATAGCTCAGAAAACCATATACTACCATTGCAGAAAAAATCTCATTCTTTGTGTCAAGCTTCATAGCAGTAGCCGCATACTCTTCCACATCAGCCTGAACCGACTCCCCCGCAACCATTAAAGCCACATCATTTTTGACGTCATCCATATCATTGACTATATATTCGGAGATTTCCGAATACGGACCGGTTCCTGTCCAGTAGCTTCTTGCCCGGTTGCGCCGCAGTGCATAGACCACCGACCGCGGATTATAGATTCGCTTTCCACTGGTCGTATGATAACCGTCATACCAATACCTCAGGTCATCTCTGGAAATAGCAGGTACTTTTGTTCTTTTCAAATACTGCTGATAAAGGACATCCACCTCACCATCTGTAAAACCAAAGTACTCACTGAACAAATCATCCGCCACCATTGTATACTCATCGAAGTTATTGATGGATGAACCACTCGAATATTTTGCAATTGGAAGAATTCCTGTCATATACGTCAACGAAACATATGGCTGATCCTTAATCAGACAGGCCAGATAATTTAAGTAAGCTTCCCTGTCCACTTCCGTAAAAAAACGCTTATGAAATATAGCGTCCCATTCATCCAGCACAAAAATAAACTTCTCACCATACTTCTGAAAAACAATGCAAAACAAATCCCACACCGCTAATTCCGAAATGACGGAGATTTCCGGATATGTTTCCATCAGATCCGATTTCAGCTGTTCCGAAATGCTATCGATATACTGCTGAAAACTCTGGCAATTCTCCGGTGTCTTGCTAAAGTCAATATAAACAACATTATGCTGATTCAGATGTTTATGATAATCTGTATTTTCCGATATCTTCATAATGTTAAAAATAGCACTGCTATCCACGCCTTTTCCAAAAAACGCACCCACCATGTTTGCCATGACTGTCTTTCCAAAGCGGCGAGGTTTCGTAATACAAAAATCACTGTCACTCTGATCCAGAAAATTAAAAAGCTGCCCCAGCAGTAAAGATTTGTCCACAAAATAAGGATTTGCAGCCATTTCCCGAAACTGCGCCGCAGGAAATGAACTGTTTAAATAAAGGCTCATATCGTTCTCCTCATCTCAATTACCGTAATCATTTCGCACCTTCTGGTCTATACGCTCCAGGGCTATCATCACCCGCGTCATATTCTCTTTCAAGATACCCTACAAGTACCGGGTATTTATCCAGTATTCGCTTGATTTCCTGAAACAAAATGTCCATCGTATTCTTCGCCTGCGCTTTAGCCTCCTCACGCATTTCATCGCACTCCAGCTGTGTCTTTTCTATGATCAAATCGTGTTCCCGTTGTGCTTTCTCCTGAAGCATGTCGCACGCCTGCTGTGCCTCGCTCAGGCGTTCTTCCTGCATCCTGGCACATTCCCGTTCCGTCTTCTCTATAAGCGCGTCGCGATTCCGCTGTGTTTCTTCCAGCATCCGATCACACGCCTGCTGTGCTTCGCTCAAAAGTTTCTCTCGCTCCTGCTGTGCTTCGGCCAGAAGTTTCTCCCGCTCCTGCTGCGCAGCTTCCCTCCAATTTTCGGTTTCTTGTTCGGGCAGCGTTTTTTCTTGCCGGGACTCATCCGCATCAGAAGAAGCAGCATCTGCCTCTGCTTCCGCCTCTTCATCCGCATTTTGCTTTGGTTCCGCCTGGCATGCAGTTCGAACCGAATCAAGATACTGCTGCGCGGCTGCCTCGGCATCCTCAAAGATACGGTTCAGACTTAGCGCAGCCTCAGCAATAGAGCCTGCGTTTTCCATGCGTATCGTCTTGTCCTCCAGCTGCCTGCGGAGTTCTTCGTTTTCCTGCTGGATTGTCTTGCCATTCTGCTGCAATGCATAAATAATCTCAATCAGTTCTGTACGGTTCATCCGCCGCAATTCTTTCTCTGCCATACCTTCTCTCCCTGCCTTCATTCTGCAAACATGTCAGCTACATGCCTTTATCCTATGTTTTTTTCTGTATATTCTATATTCTTATGTTGTCTGCTATTATGCCGCATTCCCTTATTCTTCCACGCGGCTGCAACGCACGGTTACTCTGGCCTGCCCCCCCCGATGGTACAGGTAAACAGCGTCAGATCCCACTCCTCTTCCCCGCTATCTGTTCCAAGCATTTTTTCTATGTCCGTCGGCTGGAGCGTCGTCACTTCCAGTACTTCATATTCAAATATGTTCCCGTCCACATCAGTAAAGGAAATCGTATCTCCTGCTTCCAGATTCTTCAGATTTCCAAAATGGCGGTCGTAATTGTGTCCGCAAATCACCAGATCATCCGTCCAGGCGGAACCGCTGTAGCGGCACGGCGCAATTTTCAGTCCAGGATAGCTCCATTCGGACATCACCGGCAATTCCAGCCCAAAACGCGAAATCGACAGCGTCCCAATATACGCGTAGCCATCGATCTCAACCGTCGCCATTTCCGCTTCCGCAGACGCATCTCCATCCTCCAGACTGTCCACGTCATCAGGCGTACTTCCCACATCACTGGAAGAATCCGCATCGTCCAGCTTTGCCTGGATCTCCGTCACGGAATTGCCCGCCCGCCAGTTATCCCAGCTGTCATAGACCAGTAAAACCAATGCCGCAGCGACCAATATTGTCCCTATAATTGTCAAAATTGTACCGCATCTGTATCTCATCGTTTTTCTTTTCTGTCTGCCTTTTCTTGAATTCCTTTTATTTCTGGTTTTTATTTTACCATGCAAAATCACGAATTACAAGATGCCTACTATAGATTCTTCATCACAACTCACGGTAGCATTTGTCATAAGCAACCATTTACGTAAAACTCATTTTATGAAAAAAACATTTTTATTTTTTTATTTTAGTTATTCTGATACTAGTTTTATATATTATGTAATTTTAAATAATATTTATAGTTGACTTATTTAGTACTAAGTGGTATTATTTTGTTGTCTTCTACCAAAATTACCAATGTCAAAACAACTTATATTCACTCATGCAATTCCGGGGTTTCCTTTTTTCACTTTACATGATAAAATCAGGAGGAAAATAAATGGCAGAAAAAGATATCACAGAAAAACTACTGGAAGATTATCCAGATGTCTTTGCTGACATCGTAAATGTTCTTATATACAACGGCGAAGACATCGTGAAAGCAGACGATCTCGAAATGGCCGGTACACTAAGTCAGTATAAAGCGGCAAACACCATTCACAGTCAGGATCGCGATGTAGCAAAATACTGGACAAAGGGGCAGGTACGTATCTGCTTTCTTGGCCTAGAAAATCAGTCGGTAAGAGATCCCGATATTGCCCTGCGCGTGATCGGCTATGATGGAGCAGCATACCGCGATGAGTTAAAACACGGAGACGCCAGATATCCTGTCGTAACCCTTGTCTTGTATTTTGGAACAGATCATCGCTGGGGGCAGAAATCCCGCAGTCTGTACAGCGTGATCGGCGTACCAGACAAGGATAAAGAGCTTGGACGCTTCATCCATGACTACAAGGCAAACATTTTCGAAATCGCCTGGCTAGACGATGAAACCGTTGCTAAATTTAAAAGCGATTTTCGAATCGTTGCAGACTACTTTGTGCAAATGCGAAAGAACCACAATTATGTTCCGTCCGCAGAAGATATGCAGCATGTAGAGGAAGTATTAAATCTTTTAGCAGCAGTATCCGGTGATCGGAGGTTCGAAATTACACAAAACGAAGTCGAAGAAAGGAAGGTAACAAAAATGGAAGACTGGTTAACGAGAGCATTAGATAAAGCAACGGAGAAGGGTATTGAGAAAGGTATTGAGGATGGTATAAAAAAGGGCAGAAAAACTGGCATCGAAGGAGGCATGGCGGAAAAGCTTGTGAAATGTGTCGATTCTCTTATGAAAAATGAAGGCTTCTCGAAAGAACGTGCGTGCAGCGTTCTGGATTCTTCTGTAGAAGAATATGAAGCAGCAAAGAGGCTTTTAGCAGAGATGACTGTACCTGTCTAATTTCAGGACAGAACATTCAACTGGCATATACAAAAAGGGGGGCCTTTTCTCTGCTTAAGCCTCTCTTATTTACTTGTCTCAACAGCCGGGCTCTTTCTTCGATTAATCTTTCCTCTTTCTTTTATCTGTCACAGATTTTTTCGCAGACAGAGCCTGTCCCACAACAATCAGCAGCACACCAAGAATCGCCAGCACCGGAATCGGCCAGAGCAGCTGTCCGGTCTGCGGCAGTGTATTAGATTCGGTCGCGCTTTCGCTCTCCGATTCAGTTCCGGTTCCGGATTTGGTCTCTTTTTGCGTTTCTGGTTCAGTCTCGCCTCCGCCGCTCTCTGTTTCCGTTTCATCCGTGCTTTCTAATTCCGTCTCGCTCCCGCTGCTCTCCGGCTCCGTTTCACTTTCACTCTCCAACTCCGATTCGCTCTCGTTTTCTGACTGCAGTTCACTTCTGCTTTCCGACTGCAGCTCACTTTCGCTTTCCGACTGCGGTTCGCTCACGCTTTCTGACTGTGATTCGCTCTCGCTTTCTGACGGTGTTACGCCCCCAGGCTCTGTCTCGCCACTGCCCTGCGCATCCGTCTCACTTTGTGTGACCGGTTCAATCTTAGGAGTAGCATCCACATCATAAATCCATCCGGAAGTACTCTCGTAGGGAACGCTTACCAGAAATGGAAGAAACGCTTCATATCCTTCCGCTGCCTGCGTTTGTATAATCAGGTACAAACCTACACCTGCATCTTCATAATAAGCTTTCCCCTCTGAGTCAATCGCAATCTCCGTTCTTTCCAGCTCCTGCTCATTGACATAGCTTACCAGACTGTCCACCAAGTCCGTCGATTCCAGATACTCCAGAGATTCAGTGCAATCTGAAAAATCCTCCGTATACTGCCACACATAACCGTTATCACCAGAAACCAGATCTGCCACCTGATATACTACAATCGTGCCGCCGGGAATCACTGCTCCGGTTTCATCATCCGTTAATGTCAGAGTAATCGAACCGATTCGATTCACATCCGGCAGGCCACTGTCGGCAAGAACAGATACTGATAAACTCCCCGAAAGGGCAAATGTCAGCAAAAGCAACGGCACCAACATCCGCAGACAGATTCGATTTCCACTTTTCGTTTTTCTGTGTCTGTACAAAAGCATCAGTGCCGCACCTCCACTCAGAAGAAAGCCAACCAGTGTAAACATCCATGTGCCCGGACCGCCCGCTTCCGGCATTTCATAGCCGGGGGTGTTCATGACCTGGATGGTCAGGCTGTTGTTGTCCGCACTCGAAATACTAACCAACTGCGTAACCGAACTATTGCCGCTAACACCTGTTACTTTTCCATTGGATACTTCAAATGTAATCGTCCCTCCCACGAGGTTATATCCATCCGGAGCGGTGAGTTCTTCCAGGTAATATATGCCATCCGGCAAAGCATCGAAAACGATGGTTCCATAGTCACCGCCTGTTATATTACTCGTTGTTTTTTGCTCCGCACTGTTCTCATCAACCCAGGAGACCTTGTCACTGGTTTCATCGTATGAATAATAGACTTTTTCGCCATTCACTTCCTTATATAAAACAAAGACTGCACCGGGGAGAGTTTCCGTTTCATCTTTCGAATTTACTTTCTTAATCGTGACATCCGAATAGCGCGTATTTGCAATTGTATAACTTTTTCCTTCTGTAGTTACCGTATTCTTCACATAGATTTTGACGTTTGAATCATCAATCGTTCCTTGCCTGGCATCAACCAGAACATAATTGCCGTTTTGGTTAAAGGTAATCCTCACACCAGTATTTTGATCCGTGTTCAGTTCGCCAAGGCTATTGTAAGAAAATTCGGTTGCATCAGCCTGATTCGTTACAGTTGTCAGATAATAACTCCCCTTTGAGCCTGCGATAGCCAGATAGTTTCCATTCGAATCTATCAACCAGAATCCAAGCGCATATTCCGTCACGCCTTTTACGGTAGTTGTCTGATACCCGCCTGTCAGTTTAACGATCCATTTTGAAGCGGAATTTATATATTCATCGGCAATCACACCATACGTATACGTTCCATCTCCGTCATCATCCGTCGCCGCCTGAGAAAACTGTTCCGTTCTGGTTCCGATGGTTCCATCATCGCTGTAAATCAAATTGCCCGTATACAATGTCAGATACTCTACTGTATTTGTAGTATCCACTTCTCCATACTGCGCACCATCTGTCAGAAGAATCTCGAGACCATCTTGCAATATTCCCATCTTGCAATATTCCCGTCGAGCCTGCTACAGTATTCCCACTGACAGTCACTGTTCCATTTAGTTCCTCACTGCCGGTCACATTCCAGTAGTTGTAACTGGACAAGGAGGAAGTACTATAGGTTGTTTCATAAGTGGACAAATCCGTCAGTTCCAATACCTCATAGGTTGCACTGCCATCCAGCAGTTCCCAGGTGTACGTCCATCCATTTGCTTCATTCAGTTCCTTTTTATCGACCAGGACAAACAAATACCCGTCACTGATATAGGCATTTACGTAACCGGTCGAATCATCATAAAAATACCCGTCGTCCTTGAGTGTATAAGTCTTATTATTCCAGGTATATGAAGTTTCGCCTGAAACTTCTTCTATACTCGTTTTCAGAAATAGGCCTACATCCACAGAGGGATAACCTGAAGTATCCGTAACAAGCGTTCCGTCAGTGTCATACCACTCTTTTGTGACACTTTCCGTTCCCGCAACAGCAGTTTGATACTGCCAAGCAGTAATCGTGTTAAAGCTTGTCTTCAGATTGGACGCCCATCCGCCACGCTCCATATAATATATTTTCAAGGTATGAGAACCGGCACTCAACTCTACTGAACCGGTAGTAGTGCTGTTTCCTATTGTTATCGTAGTTACTCCAGTGGTAAAATTGATTGTCCCGGAAATTGCATCATGGTTACCGCCCATATCCAGCACAATTTTCCCATCTACAAATATCCAGATATCGTCATCCCCAGAGAAATTAAATACCATTTCCGCGTTATTTACCTTATTACCTCCAGTTCCAGTGTCATTCGGGAGGTAAAAGTCCAGCTCGATGTCCATTCCAAACCAATAATTCACAGAGCCATTAGAAGCACTTAGCGTGCTGCCATAAGTATTGTAGGGAAGAAAACAAGGATTACTTGTTCCGGTTACGCTCTGTGCACCATTATATACATAAAAACGGCTTGCAGACTGGTTATAGGTTGCAGCATTCGTAGACGAATCATAGGAATAGTATCCTGTTGTATCATCATAGGAAAACAGATAATTTGCTTCTCCTACATAATATACGCCCAGATCGTTCGCGGTATTTCCGGCTGATGTGTCATAAAGCTTCGCCAGAACTGCATCGTCCGTCGAACTGACAAGTCCAGTATATCCAGCCACGCCGCTCCCCACATAAAGATTCCAATCTTCCAGACTGGCCGGCCATGCCAAAACACCCGGGTTGCTGGCATTGTTAGCCTTTGTTCCTGTATTCGTACCATTGTTCAGAAATATAAAGCTTTTCGTCAGAGCCGTCAAACTGCTCGCGGAATTTGCCAAAAGTGCCGTGTTGTACATAGAACCACTATCCACCCATTTTTCCTGGGTCAGCCCGGTCTGCGTCAGAGCCGCACTATACATATTAAATAGTTCATTATAGTCGAACATGTGAATCGTTACAAAATCGCTTGTGTCAGCAGTTGTAATCAAATTATTATCCGAGCTGCTTCCGTAATCGTAGCTTTCCGCAATCCAGTCTGCATAAAACACATTGTTATTGTAAAAGTTCACTTCTGCTTCGACGAAACCGTTTTCCACATTATAGTACTCTCCTGTAGCTATATTAATCCAGCCTACCAATTTGTAATCATATGCTTTTTCTTTGCTTAAATCTACTGTTACTGCAGCAGTATTGTTAGTTGCCTCTACAACAGTAAATGTTTTTGTCGCCGTCGTATCGTCTGCCAGATCGCTGTCACTGGGGAGGCGAATCGTAATGCTATCTCCGCTTGCAACGGAAGAAAGATCAACCGTATAACGCAACGCCGCTGTTCCGGTATTGGCCTTAGATCCACCTGTGTAGTCACCATCTGAATTGGTGCCATTTCCATTACCAAGATTCAGGACAACAGACTTAACGGTTCCCACATACCAGATATTATTACGGGGCGGATCTCCATAACTCCCAGTGTCCTGTACGCGAATGTACCAGGTGTCTCCAATGCAGACATAATATGCCTGGGTAATGTTTGAAGTACTGGAACTTGCGTTGGGCGTATACCAGAAAGCACTTTTATAAAGTGTATAATCTATACCATTGAATGTAATCGTGTCGCCCGCAGAAGTAAGCTCCGTTTCCAACAGATCCGACTCAGATACACAGCCACTGAATTCACTGACAGGTATCAGATAATAATCGTCGTCAAGAGAAATAAAATTGGTGATATCGACCGTTGTAGCTGTGGTAGCGGATGGTGTCCCTGTCCCATCCCAGTCAGTACGCAACCAATAACGGTAATAGGAGGGCGAATAATAGACATTCGTACGAGCCGGACTATAAGAATCCGTTGGGCTTACCTGAATATACCAGATAGTGGTTCCATTTACTTCCAGAGAAACATAAGAAGCCTGCTCTGTGGCAGCGGATAATCCTTTCGAACCATTATCCGCATCTGGTATGTATATAAATGGGCAACTTGCTGTATTGTTTTTATCAAATGTGTAATTACTGATAGACGCCTCAAAATAACTGACCGGAATCAAATAGTACGTAGTTCCGTTATCTGTATAAAATACGACATCTGAAATAACAGTATTCACGGTCCAGATATTTCCAGTGCTCCACACTGCATTTTCATATACTTTAGTCGCAGAACTGTCATAAATCCAAAGCCAGAAGCCCTGCTCTGTTCCGTTACTCATATAGGAATAATATTCGTATCCAGACGGTAGTCCTGTTGAAGCATTTGCTCCTGCTTCCTCTGCAATTGGTGCAATCCCATAATCCGAAAATCCATCCGCATCAAAGGTAATCGTCTGTGTCTGGCTTCCGTCTTCGTATTCCGATGTAGCATCTATATTTTGGGTATCTTCATCACCAAAATGCGTGACCGTATAAGTCTCCATTCCGTCTTTCCCAAGATAGGAAATCATTACCGTCACTGCTGCCGCAGGTTCTATTTCCTCGCCATCTACATAAAATCCGATATTGAACAATCGAAACTCGTGACTGGAAGCTTCTTCTGAATTATTCTCGCCGGTCGTATCTTCCGCGCCGTTTTCTCCGCTCTCTGCAGTTTCACTAATTTCTGCGGCTGTTTCTGTATCTTTACTTGAGCCAGTCTCTGTGGTTCCGCTGGAATCGTCCTCTGCCGTCCTTTCCGTGTTTGCGATTTCTGATGTCTGAATCACAGAATCCGATTCTGCTTCCGCAATTGCAGAATCCCAGCCATATAATTCAGCCGCCTCCGCATAACGACTCTGGTAAACATCCGAGTCCTGCGCATATTCTGACACAATCAGTTCTACGTTATCGGGCAATTCTGCGTCCTCTCCGTAAGTAATGGTTACGACATAGTCTTCTCCTTCAAAGCTCAGAGACACTTCCGTACTCTCAGTTTCAGACTCCGTTTCACTTTCTGTTTCGGTCTCTGACCCTGTTTCGCTCTCCGCTCCTGTTCCTGTTACTTCCTCTTCTTCCTGTTCCGGAAGAACGCCATAGCCGACTATTCTTTCATCGTTTATGCTACATTCTACTGTGCAAACTGCATCCGTGTCATCTTCGTTCTCCGCATAGTCGCCCTCGATGACTGTCAGCTTGCTGTTTTCTTCATCAACGCTGATAACGATGCCGACGCGGTCGATTTTGTCGTCGTCATCGGTGTCAAAGAAAATCAGATCGCCAGCGGTGATTAAAGTGTCTGCCTCATCAGTAGTTTCTTCTGCAGAGACATCTTCGGACACATTTTCAGACACATCCGCTGATGCTACTGACGAATCGGTTGATGTCGAGGATTCATCCTCAGACGAACCAGCGGACGTTGTTTCAGAAGCATCTGCCAACGCATCCGCAGAAAAAGTCGCTTTGGAAGCTTCAATGAACAATCCCATGTTTTTCAGAGTAACAGACCAGGCGTAAGCACCGGTCGCCTCCGGGAAGTTCTCTTGTGAAATGCCAGCATAATGCAGGCAGAAGGAAACAAACATGGCATCCCAGTCGCCGTATTCATTTCCTGCCCACGCGCCGTAACGGGTGTAGCCCTGCCGGGTCTCGCCGTCGTCGGCCAGCTTAAAGTTGGCGGTGCTTTCGGTATAGCCAAGCTGGCTTTTTGCAACGGCTACCAGATCATCTGCCCAGACGCCGCTTAAAGTAGTTGGTATGGTGGCTTCCCAAACAGACGCGGTTTCTGTATCCGCGCTCTCATCGATCATGCATTCAACGGTGTGGGTGTGTTCTTCAAGGCCGCATACCAGCTGTTTTTCATAGCAGGCGTCGGTGTGCGTGTGGCCAGTCTCTGACTCGCATTCTTCCAGTTCACAGATCAACACCTGCTCCGTCTGATAGCAGGCATCCGTATGCGTATGGCCCTCGCTCTCTTCCAGACCACAGGTCAATTCCATTGCATAGCAGCGGTCGGTGTGCGTATGCCCTGCACTTTCCTCCAGACCGCAGGTCAGGTTTCTTTCCTCATCATAACAGCTATCGGTGTGCGTATGCCCTTCGCTCTCTTCCAGTGTACAGGTCAGTGTTTTTGTATAACAAGCATCGGTATGCTTGTGTCCCTCGCTCTCTTCCAGGCCGCAGATCAGGGTTGTCACCGTCTCATAGCATTCTTCTGTGTGCGTGTGACCGGCAGTCCCCTCGCCTTCTTCGAGGCCGCACATCAACACCGTCTCATAACAGCTGTCATCGTGCGTGTGCTCGGTTTTGCCGCAATAGACTTCATTCGTAAGCGCCGCGCCGGTCATTCGAAGCTGCCAGTATACGCCCGTACCCACCACGGCAGCAAGCACCAGCAATACGCAGGCCAGCCGCCTGCGCATACGCCGCTCCCTCTTAAATATTTCAAGGTAGGTATTTACCACATTCTTCATGCTGTCCTCTCCTCATATCGGCCGAAACACCATATCCGGACTTCTTTAAACCGAACTATCTTTCAACTTCTACTGTAAAATTTCTGATTATGCAAAATAATATTCTTTTTTTCAAACATTTCTCGACAGACAAACATTCTGTTCTAAGTAACATCAAATCATCCTTCTACGCCCGTATAACAGCACCAGCCCCACGCCGCCGAAAAGAACGAAGAGTGTGCCTATCAGTGTAAACATCCACGTCCCCGAACCACCGGATTCCGGCATCTCATAGCCGGGTGTGTTCATAACCCGAATGGTCAGGCTGTCAGTTGCTTTAACCAAACTCATAACCGCACTGTTACCGCTGACGCTTGTAACTTTGCCATCAGCTACTATAAATGTAATCGTTCCATTCAAGGTGTTATACCCGTCCGGAGCAGTAACTTCCTCCAGGTAATAAGTTCCGTCCGGCAAACTGATAAATGAAATAGAACCAGACGCATCCGTTGTTAGCTGATTCTCGTTTTCTACCCATGACACGCCGTCTGTTTGATTGTAGGAATAATAATATTTCTTTGTCTCATTACCAGAGACTTCTGTCTTATACAAGACAAATGCCGCGCCGGAAAGAGACGTGCTCGTATCAGCTGAACTCACCTTCTGCAGAGTAACGATTGGAAGCCGTTTATTCGTAATCGTATAATCCTTGCCCTCCGTAGTTACTGTTTCTTTCACATATATCTTTACATTTCTTGTGTCTGTTTCTGTCTGCCGCCCAGCAACCAAAGCATACGAACCGTCTTCTTTAATTATTATCCTCAGACCAGTATTGTCTTCCGTATTCAATTCGCCTAACTGATTGTATGAAAAAACAGTTGCTCCGCTCTTATCACTCACTGTCGTCAGACTGTAGTTCCCCGTAGTACCTGTAATCGCCAGATAAGCTCCAGATGAATCCTTCAGATAAAAGGAAGGCACATAATAAGTACCGGTACCGTCACCAAATTTCACATACTCGCCGGTCAATTCTACTGTCCAGACAGAAGTTGTACTCACATACGTATCGGAAGTTACGCCGTAAGTGTAACTGCCGCTATTAGCTACAGATTCTGTCGCTTTCTGAGAGAACTGGGCTTCTTTCGTTGAAATGCTACTGCCATCACTGTCAATCACATACCCATTGTAGGTAGCCGGATAACCAGAGGTACTCGCATTTCCGTTCTGAGCGCCATCCGTTAGAACAATTTGAAGTCCATCCGTCAGAATTCCGCCCGTTCGCGTGTAAGTACTGCCATCATAAGTAACCGTACCATTCAGCGCATCACACCCATCGACCGCTTTCCAATACTCATACTCCTGTAACGCGCTATATGTGGATGTAGTGGTGTAATTTGAAAGATCGGTCAGCTCCAGCACTTCGTAGGTATTATCAAGATCCAGTAATTCCCAGGTATATGTCCAATCATTACTATAACTCACCACTTGCGTATCAACCCGCACATACAAATAGCCATCACTGACATACGCATTTACATATCCATTTGAGTCACTGTCATATGAATAACCGTCACTTTGCAATATGTAGTCTGTATTATTCCAGGTATAGGTAACCGTCCCATCCCCATTATCTTTCCCTGACGTCACAGTCGTCTTCTGAAACAGGCCCATAGTCACAGAAGAATATCCGGATGTATCCGTACCCGTTACTGTATTTCCGTCAGAATCTTTCCATACCTTCGTGATTTTCATGGTTCCTGCTTCAGCCGTTTCATATACCCAGCGGGGTACCATATTAAGCTTAATCGACAGGTTCGAATCCCATGCACCGCGCTCCATATAATAAACCGTCAGAGTATGAGTGCCAGCGGTGGTGCCTGATAAAGCTTTCGAGGATACAGTCCCATTCACTGTTACATCACCACTCGAAAAATCAATAGTGCCGCTCATTGTGCTATGTATACCGCTCATGTTCATCACAAGCTCGCCATCTATAAAGACCCAAACATCGTCGTCACCAGTGAACTCAAACAACATATCTGTGTCATTGTATATATTCCCACCTGTCCCTACATCATTGGGCAGATAAAAATCAATCTCAATGCTCATGCCAAACCAGTAGTTCAAGGTACCGTCACTGATACTGGAATAGGAGTCCACCTCATTGTATGGGAAAAAAGCCTGACCATATCCACTCACAGTCGTAGGTGTATCTGACAAATAAAATCTCTGTGCACTCTGGTTATAGGCAGCACCATCTTCATCGGAATTAAAATAATAGTATCCGTCGCTATCTATTTGAAATAAATAATTAGCAGTACCTAGATATTCCACACCGATTGTACTTCCGCTGGTATCATAGAGCTTGCTGAATACTGGCGAAGTAGATGCTTCATCCATTTCCCAATTATCATATGTTTTTTCATTATTCCAGTTCCACGTCTGCAAATTTTTTACAAAGCCAAGCAGTCCATTGCTGTCAGCAGATTGATCACTGCTATTGTTTGTTCGGCTATTTTGGAAAATGAAGCTCTCATCTAGCACAGTTGAACTTCCTCTTATCAACAGGTCTGAATACAAGCTTCCGCTGTCCGCCCATGTTTCACTCGTCAACCCAGACTGTGTCAGGGAAGCGCTGTACAGGTTAAACAGTTCATTATAGTCAAACATCTGAATAGTGATGAAACTACTGGTATCTACTCCCAATGTCGAACTGGAACCAAAGTCGTAGCTTTCAGCGATCCAGTCTGCGTAAAATACATTATCGTCATCTAAATCCACCGCAGCGTCGACCGAACCGTTGCTTACATCATAATACTCACCGGTGGCAATGTTGATCCAGCCCACCAGTTTCCATGCATAAGGAGCAGCCTCATTCGCTAAATCCACGGTAATATCGGTGGAATTTGATGTGTCATCCGCATCTACAACTGTGAACGTACTTGTCCCTGTACCACTGCTCAGATCGCTGTCACTGGGCAGATGGATTGTGACCATCCTATCTGTATCTTCATTTGCATTAGATAAATCAACAGTATAACGAAGGTCTGTTCCGCCGCTTCCCTGGCTGCCGCCTGAATAATCGCTGTCCTGCAGCACTCCATTCCCGTTGCCCAGATTCAGGACAATACCTGCAGTTGGGGTAGCCGCAGTGACAGTGATGGTGTAGGTTTCTTTATTTTTATTATTATTCCCCCATGTATGCGTAATCGTTACAGTACCGACCTTCACACCGGTAACGGTCACTGACTTATTATTCGTCGAATCAAAGCTTACTTCACCGCCATCCGTACTTGTATAAGTCCAGTTATGGTTATTATTACCACTTGTGCTTGTTAGAAGAATACTCTTCCCTACCTGCACCGTAGTATCCCCACTAATGGAAGCCAAAGATATCCCATATTCAGAAAACCCTGTAGCTTCAAAAGTGATAGTCTGACTGCCGTTTTGGTAATCAGAAAGAACATCCATCGTTTCGGTTGTCTCTTCACCAAAATGAGTGACAGAATAGTACTCCAGACCGTCTTTTCCAAGGTAGGAGATCGTAACGGTCACTGCAGCGTCGGGTTCTATTTCCTCACCATCCACATACAGGCCAATATTAAACAGTCGAAATCCATGGTAATTGTCTTCCGGCTCAGAAGTATCTGTTTCCTCTGTTTCTGTTACCACTACTTCTGTTTCTTCGGTTTCATTTTCTGCATCCTCTTCACCGGAAGCAGACTCTTCCACATCTTCTTCCTGATCCCATCCGTACAGTGCCGCTGCTTCCGCATAGCTGGTCTGCCAGTTCTCGGAATCCTGCGCATATTCTGACACAATCAGTTCTACGTTATCAGGCAGTCCTGCAGCTTCTCCGTAAGTAACGGTAACGACATAGTCTTCTCCCTCATATGTCAGAGTCGTCAGTTCCTCTTCTGTTTCCTCATCTTCCTCATAAATAGCGGATGAGATTGCATAATAAAAACCATCGTTCAGAGCAAACTGCAGGATCTGATCGCCGGATTCTTCGTTGTATTCCGATGAAAAATCGGCTGCAGCAGCTTCTCCATCCTCTACGCCATATTCTGTTACCGTGCAGAAAGCCGCGCCTTCTCTATTATGGAATGTAAAGGTTACACTACCCTGTGCGGTAAGTTCAATTTTCTCTCCATCCGCGTACAGTTCAAAGGAAAATAGCCGAAATTCTAAACCAGTACTTGCATCTGCAACAGCTGCTTCCGCTTCTGCTTCTGTTACATCTGCATCCGTTGTTTCCGAAGCAGATTTCATTTCTTCCGTATCAGTTGTTTCCGCTATGGCCTCTATTTCTCCCTCATCTGCTACTTCCGCGACAGCCTCCGTTTCTCCCGCATCTGCGTATTCCGCGACAACCTGCGTTTCTTCTGCATCCGCCACTTCGCCTGTAACGCTCCAACCATACAAAACCACTGCTTCGGCATACGCTGCCTGATATAGTTCGGAATCTGAATCGTATTCTTCCACCACCAGCACGGCGTCTTCAGGAATCTCTGCATCTTCGTCATATGTGACAACCACCGTATATTCTTCGCACTCACTCATCAGAGAGATTTCGGAGCCCTCGGATTCTGGTTCCATCTCAGATTCCGATTCCGTCTCAGATTCCCCATCGAAATCAGTTTCTTCCTCAGATTCCACTTCTGTCAGGCCTTCTTCGGACTCCGTCTCCGCCTGATTTTCTTCCGATTCTCCCTCAGCAAGATTCTTCTCGGTCTCGACTTCTGTCAGACCTTCCGCAGCCGCAGTTATTTCGCTTTCTTCTGCTTCGGTCTCTGCCTCTTCCGTTTCCGACTCTTCCTCGGATTTCTGCGCTGCAGATACGGTTCCATAACCAACGATTTTCTGATCACTCACACTGTATTCCGTACTGCAGACTGCGTCCGTATCGCCCTCGTTCGCCGCATAGTCGCCCTCGATGACGGTCAGCCGAGCGTTGCTTTCATTGACAGTTACTACGATACCGACCCGGTCGATTTTGCCGTCATTGTCGGCATCAAAAAAGACAAGGTCGCCAGATTGGACTTCGTAATCCGATGCGTCCTCGTAAAGTCCCATGTTATTCAGGGTGACAGACCAGGCATAAGCGCCGGTCGCCTCTGGAAATTCTGTTTGCGGTACGCCGGCATAAGACAGGCAGAAAGAGACGAACATGGCATCCCAATCTCCGTATTCATTTCCCGCCCACGCGCCGTAACGGGTGTAGCCCTGTGTCGTCTCGCCGTCATCGGCCAGTTTAAAGTTAGCCGTGCTCTCTGCATAACCGACCTGGCTCTTCGCCACAGCCACCAGGTTCTCCGCCCATGTTCCGCTTAAGGTCGAGGGAAGGGTTGCTTCCCAGACAGAAGCGGTCTCCAGATCCGCCGTCTCGTCGATCATGCACGCGATCGTATGAGTGTGTTCTTCAAGACCGCACACGAGCTGCTTTTCATAGCAGGCATCGGTATGGGTGTGACCAGTTTCGGGCTCACACTCTTCTAGCTCGCAGATCAGCACCTGCTCCGTCTGATAGCATGCTTCCGTATGGGTATGATCCTCGCCCTCCTCCAGGCCGCAGATCAGCGTTGTCACCGTCTCGTAGCATTCTTCCGTGTGCGTATGGCCGGGCGTCCCCTCCGATTCTTCGAGGCCGCAGACCAGCACCAGCTCATAGCAGCTGTCGTCATGCACATGCTCGGTTTTGCCGCAATAAACTTCGTTGGTCAGTGCCGCACCGGTCAGCCGGAGCTGCCAGTACACGCCCGTACCCACCAGGAGGGCAAGCAACAGCAGCACGCAGACCAGCCATCTGCGCATGCGCCGTTCCCTCTTAAATTTATCAAGATAGGTATTTATCAGGTTCTGCAAACTGCCATCTCCCTTTCGCCCGGCAAAGCCTGCCAGGCTCCTTTCCTGACCTTTGACCTTGTTCCACCACGTTTATCAGCTTATCAGCGAAATCTGATTCAGCGGCCATACTCTCAATATGACCTTCCCGACAATCTGATCGACCTCAATACAGCCAATCGCGCTGCTTCGGGAATCGATCGAGGTCGTCCGGTTATCTCCCATAACAAAATAGCGGTTTTCCGGCACCTGGTAGGGATAGGTAATATCCGTCTCTCCCAGGGATTTTGCCGTCACATACGGTTCGTCAATCAATTCGCCGTTGACCGTCACATTGCCATCCTCATCAATATCAATATAATCTCCGGGGCCGCCAATGACGCGTTTCAAAAGCAGCTTGTTCTGATAGTAAAACCCGATCAGATCCCCCGTTTCAAACTTTTTGGTTTTTACCAGAAGAATGATGTCGCCATCCGACAGGGTCGGCTCCATGCTAGAACCGGATACCTGCAACATTGGAAGAAAAAGGGTTGCCAACAGGACAGACAACGCCGCCACAATGATAAGCGCGTATATGGTCGTCCGCAGGGTCTGCCGATACTGCTTCTGATACTTCAGCCGCTCCCGCTCCTCCACAATCGCTTCCTCGCTGGGGATTTTCGCTGTATGCAGGTCATACCGATGCTCCGTCAAATATTGTCCCCTCCTGTTTCATCCTTGTTTCAAAATTACCATCTAAGCTTTCATGCCCGTTTCACGCACATCACCAAGTCCAAAAGTAATTACTTTGCATTCCCGCAGTCACTGCCCGCCAAAACAGGAACAGGCCAGTCTAACTGGCCGTTCCGGTCTCTTGCTTTTCCTGCTTTTCTTTCTTCCTCTTATTTCTGACCCTGTGAGAATCCCAGAACACCCAGACCATCAAAAGTCCCATCATCGGAACCGCCAGAATCGGGGTGGCCAGAAGCGGCGACAATTTTTTCGCCTCCGCTGTCACATTGATCAGCCGCGTATCCGCATTTTCCACCCGCACGCCTCTCACCAGAAGCCGTTCGCTGTTGACCCCGTAGGGGGTACAGGTCAGCAGCGTGCAGTAATCTTTTCCTTCCTCTATATACAGGTATTCAATCTCACTCGGATCGACAATGGATATCTGGTCGACCTCATAGGTCATCACCCGATCCAGCACCGTAATCGTAAACGTATCTCCGATCTCCATCTGATCCAGATGGGTAAACAGCAGAGCGCTCGGCAATCCGCGGTGCGCGGAAATCACGCAATGGGTACTCTCCCCGCCCACCGGGAGGCTGCTCCCCTCCAGATGTCCCGAGGCGGTCTGCAGCACATTCACATCCGTGCCGTGATAAATCGGGAGCTGCACGTCAATCTTCTCAATGGTAACATACCCCATCACGCCGGTACCGCTGACATCCAGCAGATCCCAATAATCCTCATCCACCAGCTCCGGAGACGGAATCGTCCGCGCCGACCCGATTTCCGCCAGCTGCTCGTTATACGCTTCCGCCGCCTCAAAGTAAGCAGTGTAATCAGTCTCCGATAAATCCGCCACGGCCTCATCATAAGTCGCCACAGCACGGGTCGTCACCTGATCATTCCACCAGTTGCTCACAGAGGGATAGGCCACAATGACAATTCCAGCCAGAAGCACACACACCAGAAGAATCGTTATCATCCGATCCTTTCTTGCACCCCGCTTCATTTTCCCGCGCTGTTTCATTCCTTCCTTAGCCGCTCCTCTGTATCACTGCTCACATGTTACAGGTCACATTTCTCATACGCCGAACCCGTTTTACTCCTCCTCACGCCTTCTCATACGACTTCTGGTAATCAGCAGCACCACCGCCAGAAGAATCAGTGTCGGACCAACAACATAGAAGATCGTCGTGCCGATGCCGCCGGTGGAAGGCATGGTAGAGCCGGAGTTGTTTTCTACAGTTACGGAAACCGCTCCAGTTGATGTGTTTCCATTAGCAGGCGTTCCTCCATCAACCGTTACCGTCAGTGTATTAATTTCATCATAATCACCGTCAGAATCTGTATCCGTATATGTAGCAGAAATAACGATAGTAATCGAGCTAGACAGCTTATTATAACCATCTGGAGCCTTTGTCTCTTCCAAGTAATATGTTCCTGCGCCAAGGCCAATGATCTTAAAGATACCGTATGAATCCGATTTCAAAGTAGATGCCTGGTCACTGTCAGTCGTCCATCCGGTAATTTTACCAGTGTTTTCATCAACCTGGGCATAATACGTGATGCTATTTCCGTCAGTGTAATAAAGCTTAAATTCCGCATTTTCCAATACTTTAGTATTGTCGTTTCCATCTACCTTGGTCACATCCAATTCAAATGTAAACGTAACAACCTGATCCGTAGTTGTTGTGCCTGTTTCACTTCCATTTGGATTATTGGAATACGTCACGTTAACCTCGTTGGGGTTACCAGTACTACCACTAACAGCGTTCCCATTCAACTTGGCCTTATAGGTCACAACAATTACACTATCTTTTGTCACGGAGATTTTCGAAGTTGAAGCACTATCTGAATACAAAGAGTTCACATCACCAATCCCAACCGTCAGAACCGTGCCACCCTCATACGTACTGTTCGTGCCAGAATAATTAGCCGCAGTAACCGTATAGCTGCCATTTGAGCTATCTACTACCACCCCATTAGTTCCATTCTCAGCATCAGAAGCACTTGGGTAAACAGTAACTGTCACATCTGATGTCTGTATTGAAGAACCAGAAGTAACCAGTGTCAAGCCTTTTGACAAAGTATCGTTAAACACAAGCTGATAAGTAGAATAATCAGCAAGTGTACTTGGAAGTGTGGCAGTCAATGTATATGTCACTTCTTCATCGATACTAGCGCTTGTATTACTAACTTTCTTATCAACAGTGGGTATACCAGACTTTGGGGTCACCGTAATACTTTTCACAACTTCAAGTATGTAGTTGGAATAAACAGTGCCTTCTCCACTGGAAGGAATAGCAGTATTTTTAATCAAATAATAACCCGCTCCAACAACATCAGCAGTATAGTTTTTAGCAGTATCACTATATGTGAAAGTTTTCGCTGGAGTTAGAGTATAGCTTTCAGCAATGTACTCAGCAAATGCAGTAACATCAATTCCTCCATTACTCGCTCCATCAACTAATGCTTCGGCGAGACCGGCGGCACTATATGCATAAGTAGTCCCATCCAATATGGATGAATAATTTAAAAGCACACTAGCTTGATCCGTTGGGCTGAGTGCACTGCCAAACTCAATGTTAGACAATGTGCTACCAGACAGATCTCCTTTAAAAATCTGATACGCAATATACGTATATCCATCTGTTTCATTTTCAATAGTAATGGTGTATGTGTTCGTATCCGCCGCCATCACCGTCATACTCATCGCCAGCGCCATGACCAGCACCAGCATCAATCCCGCAATTTTTCTAAATCTTCTCATCATGCTCTTCTCCTTTAGCGTTATTTGATTTGTTGTAGCAGTTCCGAACAGCATCAAAATGAAAAGACCGCCTGCTGTTCTGAATAGTTACGTTTTTTATTTCCTTTATAAAAACAGGGTGTCCCAAGATATCACTCCGGAATAACTTTTCCTCTCCTTCGAGAAAGTCCTCCCTCTGCATCTGATCCACCCATGTCTGTTTCTTATGTATATCATTGCCCGTTCCTCCTCCTCGCGCCGGATGCGCTCTCCGGCTTTTGCGAAAAGTGTGGCAGGTAAAACCGGTTTGCTTCATCAAACCTTTTGATCACCCACGCTCATTTTCCTTCCAATTTTAACTGCCCCCATTATATCACAGAATCCGCAAAGCGCTTAACCATTGGTCCCCAGGCTCCGACCATTCGTGCCTTATTGATCCCTGTAGAGACGAGAAAACAGCCAAGCGTCATAATCTGCCCGGATTCCCACCTTTCCCCGGCGTGGAAAGTCGAGCCGCATTCCATTGTCCATCAAGCAGTAGTCGGCACTCATCTGCCGGATGTGTTCCATATTGGCAATCGTTCCCCGGCTCAGCCGCAGAAAGTTCTTATCGAGCTTGTCTTCGAGCTCCTGAAGGGGCGACCGAACCTGAATGGTACGGTTGTTTGTCAAATAGATTTCCTTATTATGTCTGGCGCTGAGAATGCAGATGATTTCATCCAGATACATCGTCACGTTGTCTCTGCCAATAGTGAGGGACAATAAGGGACGGAGCTTCGAGCGCAGCCGCTGCAAGCGCTGAAACGCCTCTGCCACCCCATCTGCGGTAATCGGTTTTACCAGATAGTGAAGCGCATTCAGGGAATAAGCGTCTACCGCGAAATCAAGGCTGCAGGTGATAAACACAATGCCTGTCTGCGGAGACAGTTTTTGAATTTTGCGCGCGATATCGATACCGCTCTCGCCGGGAAGGTAGATATCCAAAAATACAATGTCAAAAACAGGCGGCTCCTGCACTGCTTCAAGCAGTTCTGCACCATTGGTAAAACACTCTGCGCATGCTCTCGGATCAAACTCTCCCAGAGCACTGGTAAACAGAGCCTGTGACCGTCTGCTGTCGTCGCAGATAGCAATTCGCATCTCACCAGTACCCCCCCCCTCGTTAAAAAACTTATTAGTGTTATTTTAACACTAAATTGATACATCCGATATACCATTCGTGCCGTATTTCTGCACCATTCGTACCTTGATTTTTATGGCAAAAAAGACAGCCGGTACGGCTGCCTTTTCCTTCGCGCTTTTATGGGCCTTCTATTTTATCCGAAATCATATGTCAAGAACATTTCCACTTCTGACAAATCGCCAGGCGACCAGCCCGGATCGTTACAAAACTTCTATTTTGCACCGATGTACTTTCTCTTTCCGATTGTACCCAATGCCAACCAGAATAATCCTCCCGGTCGTCTTGGGCTGTTCCCCCAGTTTTCCCCGGAACTTCAAAGCATAATTCTTGTCTTTGATTTGCTGCAGCGCTGTTTCCGGGGAATCATCTACTTTCAATTCAATGATAATCCCATCATCTGAACGATTATAAGGATAAAAAATATAATCCACATATCCGGTTCCGGCCTGATCTTCGCGTTCCATATTGTATTTATTTCTTGCAGCAATATAGGCAAGCTTCACACTGCCAGATAATTCCGCTTCGTCATTGTATGCTTTAAGCGGTGATTCTGTCGTGTGTACAATAGCCAGCACTTTTCCGACGGTTTCTTCATCTCCGTCATATGTCGCCTGCAGAATGCGCGAAGATTCTCTTTCCAGTTCGCGCATATAGCTGTACTTTGGTTCTGTCCGTATAATCCGGTCAAATTCCTGTTCGAGTTCTTTGTTCGGAATACGCACGCAGCCATTATTATAATTCAAATATCCATACACAGTCATCACAGACAAAATTTCGTCCCTGTACGTTAACTTTGTCGCCGTCGAAGCATATTCTGAAAGATCTGCCTCAACCGGCTCTCCCGCTGCAAGGAGCATCACCGCATCTCTTACGCCGTCAACATCGTCCAGCACATAATCCTTCAGCTCGTCATATTCACCAGCCTTTGCCCAGTAACTGTTCAGCGCATTTCGCGTGAGGGCACGCACTACTGAATTCGGGTTATAGATACTGCCGCCGTTTTCTCTCTGATACCCATCGTACCAGTCTGCCAGGTCTTCCCTTGAAAATCCTGGTGTGACCCAGCTCTTCAAATAGCGTTGATATAATTCATCCACCTCTTCCCCGGTAAATCCAAAATACTCATCGTACATATCACTATTTGCCATATTATATTCATCAAAATGATTCATTGTATCACTGGCAGAATATTTCTTGATCGGAAGGACACCCGTCAGATAGGTCATCTCAACATATGCCATTCCTTTCGTCATTCCTCCAAGAAATGCGGTAAATTTTCCTCTGTCCGATTCCGTAAAATAATCTTTATGAAATACATAGTCCCACTCATCAAATACCATCAGAAACTTTTCATTATTATGTGTCAGTGAAATGGTACGTAAAACAGCCCCCATAGAATCCTCTTCATCAATTTCCACATCCGGGTATGCCTTTTTCAAATCACGCATCAGTCGTTTTTTTATAGTCGTAATATATTGTTTATAAGATTCACATTCTTCCACTGCCCTGCTAAAATCAATATAAATCAGATTATGCTGATTCATATGTTTCCTATAATTCTTTTCTCTTGCAATCTTAAGATGAGAAAAGATTTCTGTACCGTCTATTCCCTTGCCAAAAAATGAACCAATCATCGCGGCCATCACCGACTTTCCAAACCGTCTCGGCCTTGTAACAGAAAGATAACTGCCCTGCTGCTCCACAAGCGGGATTAATTCTTTCAGGAACCCCGTCTTATCCACAAAATATGGCTTTACCGTCTCTCTTTTGTAAATATCAATGATGTCTTCCGGATTCAGATAGTATCCCATTCTTCGCTCACCCCCCTGGTTTTTGCATTTTCGATTCCTGGCTTTCAGCTATTGCATGAAGAAAGGTACATGTGTATATGATATAGCACTTTGGATTGTTTGTCAATCGAGCGCAGGAAACGAGATGACCGCAGAATTACAGCAAAATTGCCGGATTTCCGGTGACTTTCCCCTTTCCAGAGCATATTTTATTACAGGCGGATAGACGCTCCGCCGCAATGATGTGAATCAGGAGGTGTATCGGTGAAGCCGTTACTGGAACTAAATCACGTAAGCTATGCATACCACAGCAAAAATGGCGAGACGGCCGCCCTGTCCGATCTCTCGTTTCAGGTATTTCCCGGAGAATTTATTGCTGTCATAGGGCCGAGCGGCTGTGGCAAATCCACGCTGCTCTCTTTAATTTCCGGGCTGCTTCTCCCCGAGAGCGGAACGATTTTATATACGCAGAGGCACGCAAAGGAATTCTCCGGCCATCGCCGGACGCGCCTTGCACGGACGGACAGAAGACAAAATGAGCTGCTTCTGTCCGATCAGACGAACAGAAACAGCATCGGATACATGCTGCAAAAAGACCATCTTTTTGAGTGGAGGACGATTTACCGGAATATCCTGCTTGGGCTTGAAATTCAGCACCGCCTGGATGAAAATGCACGCGCACGCGTAGATAAAATGCTAAAGGATTACGGACTGGAGCCGTTCCGTGACGCCAGACCCAGCGAGCTTTCTGGCGGCATGCGTCAGCGGGCGGCGCTAATCCGTACCCTGGCGCCAGACCCGGAGCTGCTCCTGCTGGATGAACCGTTCTCCGCGCTTGATTACCAGACAAGGCTGGCCGTCTGTGACGATGTCGCCGCGATTCTGCGCAGAGAGAGAAAAACGGCGCTTCTGGTCACGCATGATCTTTCGGAGGCGATCAGCATGGCTGACCGCATTCTCGTCCTGACAAAGCGTCCTGCCCGAATTCGGACGATTCTGACCATCCGGTTTATACGGGAAGAACCAGACGGAAATCCATCCGGGAGGTCTCCGCTTGAGCAGGAGAATCCGGATCAGACTCCATCCGGGACGCCCCCGTTTGAAGGAAAGGCTTCCGATAAAAGTCCATCACGGCTGACCCCATTTGAGCGGCGCGGCGAACCGGAGTTTCAGGAATACTTTCATTATCTCTGGAAGGAGCTGAACGCTGATGAACAGAACCTGCAATAATGAAGAAAAAAACAAGCCCCTGACTCTCTCCCAGCAGGATTACCTGAAAGGCTTAAGACGGCAGCAGAACCGGATCCGGGCGATCCGGATTTTGATTTTTGTGCTTTTTCTGCTGCTGTGGGAGACGGCAGTCCGAGCCGGATGGATCGACGGGTTTATTTTCAGCAGCCCCTCACGAATAGTGAAAACGTTTCTGACTATGTGGAACGACGGAACAATTCTTGCCCATACGGGAATTACACTGGCCGAAACGCTGATCAGCTTCGCGCTGGTCGTCCTGCTTGGCGTTGGCTGCGCAGTTCTGCTCTGGTACAGCAATACCCTGTCCGAAATCCTCGAACCATATTTCGTTATCCTGAACAGCCTGCCGAAATCCGCCCTGGCGCCGCTGCTGATTGTCTGGCTCGGCGCAAACCTCAAATCCATCGTCGTCTCCGGCATTTCGGTAGCGCTCTTTGGGACGATTCTGAACCTGTATACCGGATTCCGGGAAATGGATCCGGATAAAATCAAGCTGATCTACACGCTTCAGGGCACGAAAAAGGATGTCCTGCTCAAAGTCATCCTTCCCGGCACCCTCCCGCTGCTGATCAGTGTAATGAAGGTCAATATCGGCCTCTGTCTCGTCGGCGTCGTCATCGGTGAATTCATCGGAGCCAGGGAAGGGCTCGGCTACCTGATCATCTACGGAAGCCAGGTATTCAAGCTGGACTGGGTCATCCTGTCGATTGTCATTCTATGTGCGATCGCGATGCTGCTTTACGCGGTTCTGAATCTGCTTGAAAAGAAATGTATGCGACAGAGGCTTTCCCGGTAAAATCCGATTGTCATGTCTCTATGCCTGAAACGAAAAGCGGGGAAGCTTCCGGAAAGAAAGCTTCCCCGTTCCATTCTTCGAATCGCTGACAAGCGAAAAACGTCAAATTGTTGTTTCGACAATTTCTCGTCCGTTATAAATTGTCGTTTTGACAATTTTTTATCAAACTTTTTTTATTTTTTTATAAAAAAGTGCTTGCATTCTGAGAAAAAGTGTGCTATTTTCATATCAAGATTTTTGAAACAAAAGTTTTTAAATTGTTGTTTTAAAAGTAAGGAGGGTTGTCATGATTTACACGGTTACCTTAAACCCGGCGCTGGACAAGACGGTCGAGATCCCCTCTCTGAAGCTGGATACGGTGAACCGCATCGTGAAGATGCGCACGGATCCCGGCGGGAAGGGCATCAACGTCTCGAAGGTGATCCAGAAGCTCGGCGGGACAAGCGTTGCCACCGGAGTCCTCGGCGGGCACACCGGACAGTCGATCCAGAGTTCACTCACCCAGATGGGACTTGAGACCGATTTCACTTTCGTGGATGGAGAAACGCGCACGAATCTGAAGATCATTGATCCGGTAGAACACACAAACACCGACATCAATGAACCCGGTGTGATCGTCTCAGAGGAAGTTCTGGATGAGATGCTGCAGCGGCTGCTTGAGCGGATCACGCCGGATGCGATTGTCGTGATCTCAGGGAGTATGCCAAAGGGTTCTCCCGCGGATACCTATTTTACCTGGACAAAAGCCATCTCAGGAAAAGGCGCAAAGGTCTTCCTCGACGCGGACGGCGATCTGCTGAAAGCGGGATTAAACGCATCCCCGTATCTGATCAAGCCAAATGACCGCGAGCTCTCAGAGCTGATTGGTACTCCTCTCTCCAGCCCGAGAGAGCTTGCAAAAGCGGCGCGGGAGCTGATGGTGCAATACGGGATACAGAAAATCGTCGTATCCATGGGCGGTGCAGGAGCACTATATGTGACCGCGGATGAGACCATCTACGCGGAAGGCCTGCGCGTACCGGTCGGCAGCACAGTTGGCGCCGGAGACAGCGTGGTCGCAGCTCTCGCCGTGGCGGAGGAGCGCGGACTTGGCCTGGCGGATGCGGTTTGTCTCTCCACCGCGACCGGAGCCGCTAATGTGATGTGCAGCGGAACACAGGCAGCAGAGTACAGCGTTATCAAGGAGCTGATACCGAAAGTGGTCTATCACTGTCTATAGTTCCTCATTTCACGGCTCGCATAGCCATACGACAGAAAATCCTCTCTGTCGAAAAAAACGGTAACGTGAATTGTTATAGTAACAGTTGCAATCCCTGTAAATTTTCATTATTATAAGAAAGGAGTTTTTGTTATGAAAGCAAGAGGCGTAAGGCTTCACGCGGCAAACGACCTGAGACTGGAGGAGTTCGAGCTTCCGGAGATCACGGACGACGAGATTCTGGTCCGGGTTGTTTCAGACAGCATCTGCATGTCGACCTACAAATGCGCGATTTTGGGTACCGCGCACAAGCGTGTCCACGAGGATGTGGCGGAGCATCCGGCGATTATGGGACATGAATTTGCCGGCGATATCGTAAAGGTCGGCAAAAATCATCAGGATCAGTTCCAGCCAGGCATGAAATTTACCTTGCAGCCGGCACTGAACTACAAGGGCACCATGTGGAGCCCGGGATATTCCTATGAGTTCTTTGGCGGGGATACTACCTACTGCGTCATTCCTGCGGAGGTCATGGAGCTTGGCTGCCTGCTGGAGTACAAAGGACGCGCATATTATGAAGCGTCCCTCGCAGAGCCAATGTCCTGCAGCATCGGCGCGTTCAACGCCGCTTACCACACACAGATGGGCGTTTACACACATTTTATGGGCATCAAAGAAGGCGGGAAGCTGGCCATCATGGCCGGTGCCGGTCCGATGGGACTTGGCGCGCTGACCTACGCACTGCACCGCGATGTACGTCCTTCCATGATCGTCGTCACGGACCTGAACCAGGATCGCCTGGATCGCGCCGCTTCTCTTTTCCCGCCCGCAGAGGCGGCAAAGGACGGCATTGACCTGCGTTTTGTAAACACAGGAAACTATGAGGATCCCGTTGCGGAGCTTCGCCGCATTTCCGGCGGCACTGGCTTTGACGATGTGCTCTGCTACGCACCGGTTGCTTCTGTGATTACACAAAGCAGTGCGATTCTTGGACGCGACGGCTGCCTGAACTTCTTTGCAGGGCCGACAGACAAGCAGTTTTCCGCCTCAATGAATTTTTATGATGTACATTACAACTCAACCCATGTCATGGGAACCACCGGCGGCAATACCGACGACATGATCGAATCCCTGCGCCTGACCGCGGAAGGCCGTATCAACCCGGCCGTTATGGTGACACACATCGGCGGACTGGACGCGGCGGCGGAGACGACCCTGAATCTGCCGAAGATTCCAGGCGGCAAGAAGCTGATCTACACGCACCTGACCATGCCGCTGACCGCGCTGACGGACCTGCGCGCCAAAGGGGAAGCGGAGCATGACGCCAGATTTACCGCCCTGGCAGATATCGTCGACGCGAACAACGGGCTCTGGTGCCCGGACGCGGAGGAATATCTGCTGGCGAATTTTATAACCGAATAAAGTGTGCTGAAACGCATTCTTTCACAATTTGTTTTTCTCTTATTTTCTCTGTCCAGGCACACTTTACGTCCGCAAATTGTATTTTTGCGGCAGGCGTTTGCTGCTGATTCTTCTTTTAGCACAAACGTGGCAGAGCCTGTATTTTGAAAAAAGGCTCTGCAGGCTGCCAGCCGATACAGCAGGAGAGATGAATACAGGAGGAAACAAAAAATGGAAGCAATGGAAACACGCAGAAATGCAATTGTCGAACTTGTAAATAAAAACGGCACAGTGAGCTTCGCACAGATCAAGGATGCTTTTCCGGATGTATCTGAGATGACACTGCGTACCGATTTAAAGACACTGGATGAGGCGAAAAAAATCCTCCGTATCCACGGCGGCGCAAAGTCCGTGCAGACGATCTTTGGCACGGATGGTCTCTTAAGCAGTAAGGCCTACCAGAACATCGCCGAGAAGCAGGTCATCGCCCAAAAGGCGCTTACCCTGCTCCACGAGGGGACGAGCCTCTTTCTGGATTCCGGAAGCACCACGACCGCGTTCGCGAAGCTGATTCCCGACCAGGCAGACCTGATCTACACCACAGGCTTAAGCTGCGCGGCGGAGCTGAAAGACCTCTCCCGCCCCACTGTCATGATTCCGGGCGGTCAGCTGAACCGCTTCAGCCAGAGTGTATTCGGCAGTCTCGCGGTCCACGAGCTCGAGCGTGTCAATTTCGACCAGGCATTTCTGGGAACCACAGGCTTTGACTTTTCCGCGGGCTTTACCTGCGGCATCAGCGAGGAAGCCTTTTTAAAGCAGACTGCGATCCGCCAGGCGGATCAGGTCATTGTGCTGATGGATTCCTCCAAAATCAACGTAAAATGCAGCTTCCGCTTCAGTCGGCTCTCCGATGTAGACATCATCGTATCCGACGGGAATCTGCCGGAAGAATTCCTTGCAGCATGCAGGGAGCAACAGATCACGGTTCTGTAGGATTTATACTTGCCCCGATGTTGACAGCAGACCAGAGCCGATCAGCCTATATTGTAACAGTTCAGAACAGCATCGAAATGAAAAGACTGACTGTGCAGGTTTACCTGCTAAAGGCAGTATTTTCATTTCGGGATGGGCGGAACGCCCATCAAGCCACAGACATATGACGCGTTAGCGGCATATAGCCTGCATCGCAGGCGGTCTGCGGCCTGCTATTCTGAATCGTTACCCTATTTTCAAGGAGAAAGAAATGAAAGCAAAGGTACAAAGCTTCGGCAAATTTTTATCGGCGATGGTAATGCCAAATATCGGCGCTCTGATCGCGTTTGGTTTTCTTGCCGCACTGTTTATTGACACCGGATGGATTCCAAATGAAGGCTTTAACAGCATGGTCAGTCCCATGCTCACCTATCTGATCCCCATCCTGATTGCCTCTACCGGCGGCTATATGGTCGGCGGGGAACGCGGCCGCGTAGCTGGCGCGATTGCAGTTATCGGCGCCATCATGAGCAACACAGATGTCACGATGCTGATGGCAGCCATGATTATGGGACCGCTCGCAGGCTTTTGCATCAAAAAGTTTGATGAGGCAATGGACGGCCATATGCCCGCGGGCTTTGAGATGCTGATCAATAATTTTTCTGTCGGCATCATCGGCATGCTGCTGGCGATGCTCGGCTATGTCCTGATCGGACCGGTCATGAGCGCAATCCTCTCCGTTCTGACCGCAGGAGTTAACATCCTGATCAACAACAACCTGCTTCCGCTTGTCTCGATTCTGCTGGAGCCGGCGAAGGTGCTTTTCCTAAACAACGCCATCAATCACGGCGTATTTACACCGATTGCGACGGCACAGGCTGCGGAAACCGGAAAATCCATCATGTACATGCTGGAGACCAACCCCGGACCTGGACTTGGCGTGCTGCTGGCCTACATGTTCTTCTGCAAGGATAAGGCAACAAAGGATTCCGCTCCGGGTGCCGTAATCATCCATCTGTTCGGCGGCATCCACGAGATTTATTTCCCGTACATCCTGATGAACCCGATTGTCATCATCGCTCCGATCGTCGGCAACATGGCCGCTATCTTCTGGTACACCATCACTGGCTGCGGCCTGGTAGGCCCGGCTTCTCCGGGGTCTATTATCGCATTCCTGATGATGACGCCCGGCTCAGATATGCTCAAGGTCATCATCGGCGTGCTGTTAGCGACCGGCGTCTCTTTCGTCATCGCCGCCCCGATTGTGCGGATGGCAGGCGACAAGAGCCTGGAAGCCGCACAGGGACAGGTAGCCGCGATGAAAGCGGAATCCAAGGGTCAGACCGCAGCGATACCGGCAACGGAAAAAATCGCGGACTCCTCCGCAGTGAAGAAAATTATCTTTGCCTGTGACGCAGGCATGGGCTCCTCCGCGATGGGCGCCACCAAATTCCGTAACCGCATCAAAGACATCCGCCCGGATATTAAGGTAACAAATACTTCGGTAGACACCATCCCCGGCGACTGCGACATCGCAGTCGTGCAGACGACACTGGCCGCCCGCGCACAGAAATCCGCGCCGCAGGCCCAGCTGATTACCATCGGAAACTTTCTCGCAGACCCTGCGCTGGATGAACTCTACGCGCAGCTGACCGCTGACGCAAAGATCTCAGAAAAGAATAGTGCTGACGTAAATCCGTCCGATGCAGCTTCGAAGAGCACAAAAGCAGAAGCAAATGCAGCAGCAGCAAAAGAAGCCGCAGTGATAAAAACAGACTCGTCTGTGAACACGCCTTCTCAGATAGATGCAGCAAGCAGCTCTGCCGAAAAAATGGTTTCCGACACAGAAGAAGATATCCCCTTTGAAAAGAAGCAGGTCATCATTGCAGACGGCATTCAGCTTGGATTAAAACCGGTGAGCAAGGAAGAAGCAATCCAGGCAGCCGGTGAACTTCTCGAAAAACTTGGCTATGTCGGACACAATTATGTGGAAGCGATGCAGGAGCGGGAAAAGCTGACCACCACCTACATGGGTATGGGCGTAGCCATCCCGCACGGCACCACGCAGGCCAAAGGAACCGTAAAGAAGACCGGCATTGTTTTCCTCCAGTATCCGGAGGGCGTTGATTTCGGAGACGAAAAAGCACAGCTGATTTTCGGCATCGCCGGAATCGGCGACGAGCACCTCGACCTGCTCGCGAAGCTCTGCACAATGCTTGAGGACGAGGAACGTATGGAAATCCTGAAAACGACAAAGGATGTCGACTGGGTGCTCGCACAGCTCTCGTAAATCGCGAATTGTATTCTGCCTTACCTCGCTTCCTGAAATCCATCACAGGAAGCGGGTTAAAGCAAAACAAGAATAATACACAAAAAAGCTTCACATACTAACAGATATTACAGTAAAGCAATCAATAAAAGAAAGGAAGAAAACCACTATGAAAACATTTGACTACACCATCACAGACGAACTCGGTATCCATGCACGTCCGGCAGGAGAACTGGTAAAAGAGGCAAAGAAATACACCTCCACCATCTCCATCAATGCGAACGGCCGAAAAGTAAACGCTACCAAGCTGATGATGATCATGAGCCTTGGCGTAAAGAAAGGCGTGACCGTGACAGTCGAAGCTGACGGCGAGGACGAGGATGCGGCAATCGCAGGAATGCAGACATTTTTCTCGGAGAATCTGTAAAGGTCTGCCTGCTGTTCTGCGGCAGGCGCGGAAGGGGGAATTCTCTCATGGAGCAATACCAGGGCAAAACAATTTTTAATAAAATAGCGATTGGGAAGGTGTTTCTTTATCAGAAAAGAGAAACACAGGTAAAAAGAAAACACATTGAGGACGCTGAAGCGGAAATCGCCCGCTTCGACGCGGCAAAAGAGGCGGCGCTCGCCCAGCTGGATCAGATCTACGCAAAAGCGCTGAAGGAAGTGGGCGCGGACAATGCGGCCGTTTTCGAGGTACACAAAATGATGATGGAGGACGAGGATTATCTGGATTCCATCTACAATATGATCCGCGGGGAGCTTATCAACGCGGAGTACGCGGTCGCGACGACCGGGGACAATTTTGCCGAAATGTTCGCGCAGATGGACGACGCCTATATGCAGGCACGCGCGGCGGATGTAAGGGACATTTCCGAGCGTCTGGTCGCGGTGCTGTGCGGCGGCAATACAGATATGCATGCTCTGAACGAGCCGGTTATCCTGATGGCGGACGACCTGGCGCCAAGCGAGACGGTGCAGATGGACAAGTCAAAGATTCTGTCCTTCGTTACCCGTCATGGTTCTTCCAATTCCCACACGGCCATCCTGGCCCGCACGATGAACATTCCCGCTGTAATCGGCATCGATATCCAGGATGACTGGGCCGGTAAAACAGCCATCGTGGACGGCTATACCGGAACCGTGATCATCGACCCGGATGCGGCGACCCTGGAGCAGATGAGCGAAAAAATGCGCGAGGACGAGCGAAAACAGCAGCTTTTGAGGGAGCTTCGCGGCAAAGAAACCATCACAAAAAGCGGCAAAAAAATACACCTGTACGCCAACATCGGCAGTGTCTCCGATGTCGCCCAGGTGCTGAAAAATGACGGCGAGGGAATCGGTCTGTTCCGGAGCGAATTTCTCTATCTGGAATCCGAAACCTTCCCGACCGAGGAAGAACAGTTCAAGGCCTACAAAATGGTCGCCCAGAATATGGCCGGCAAAAAGGTGGTCGTCCGCACGCTGGACATCGGCGCCGACAAGCAGGTCGATTATTTTAACCTTGAAAAAGAAGACAACCCCGCCATGGGCTACCGCGCGATCCGCATTTGCCTGGATCAGCAGGAAATCTTCCGCACACAGCTGCGCGCGCTGCTGCGGGCGAGCGCCTTCGGCAACATTTCCATCATGTTCCCGATGATTATTTCCGTGCAGGAAGTATTGGAGAGCAAACGGATTCTGGAGGAAGTAAAGGCAGAGCTTCGCGAGCAGAATATTCCATACAAAGATGTAGAAGTCGGCATCATGATCGAGACACCGGCCGCCGTATGGATCAGCGAAGAGCTGGCAAAAGAAGTCGATTTCTTCAGCATCGGCACCAACGATCTGACCCAGTATACGCTGGCGATCGATCGACAGAACCCGAAGCTGGACAACATCTACGATTCTCATCACCCGGCTGTCCTCCGTTCCATCCAGACGGTTATTGAAAACGGGCACAAAGGCGGCGCCTGGGTCGGCATCTGCGGCGAACTCGGCGCGGACACCACCCTGACCGAGACCTTTGTCGAAATGGGCATCGACGAGCTGTCCGTCTCCCCGTCCTTCATCCTGCCGGTGCGGGAAGCTGTGCGGAATCTGGAGTAAAATCGAGTAGGAGGCAGTCTTCTGCCTCCTGCTCTACTTTTTCCTTTTTCTTCCTCAGTTCAGTTCCTGATATGCCTCCACCTGAATCTGTTCAAACGTACTCATCCTGTGGTAAATCTCTGCCCCCATATCAATCAGCGGAAACGCGGCGACCGCACCGCTGCCTTCTCCAAGGCACATCCCCGCATCCAGCGCCGGTTCCAAAGCAAGTTCCTTCAGAATCCTGCGCGCGGCAGGCTCCTTTGACACATGTGTCGCCAGCATATAATCCCTCGCCGCCGGACACAGCTTCACTGCCAGAAGCGCTCCCACAGAAGAGATAAATCCATCAATCAGCACCGGAATATGATAGCAGGCCCCGCCCAGGAACAGTCCGGCAATCCCGGCCAGGTCAAATCCGCCGACACAGGAAAGCACCGTGAGGGGATCCGCTTCAAACAGATTCCAGCGGTCAATCGCCTCCTGGATGACCTGTATTTTCTTATTCAGTCCTTCCGTAGAAAGCCCCGCGCCGCGTCCGGTCATCTCCACTGCCGGAACACGAAGCAGCGCACTCGCCACCGCGCTGGATGTCGTCGTATTGCCAATCCCCATCTCTCCGGTCGCGATCAGATCATACCCCTGCCCCATCAGTTCTCCCGCCAGGGACACGCCGACCATCAATGCCTTCACTGCCTCATCGCGGCTCATGGCCGGTTCCTTCGCAAAATTCTTTGTTCCATAGGCAATTTTGCGCTTTTCTACGCGCGGCGTATCCACCGCCATCCCAATGTCAATCGGGCGGATATCCGCTCCGGCAAGGCGGCACATGATCGCCGCACAGGACTGCTCATCGAGAAAGTTTTCTGCTACAATCGCCGTCACCTCCTGCCCGGTCTGTGTCACACCCTCTTCTACAACGCCGTTGTCCGCGCACATCGGCACAAGAATCTTTTTCCCAGTGCGAATCTCCGGACTATACTGCGCCGCCGCGATGCGCGCAATCGCATCCTCCATCCACCCAAGGCTGTGGAGTGGTTTCGCAATGCTGTTCCAGCGTTCCCGGCAGACGGCAGCAGCGTCCGCATCGCCTGGAGTAATGTTTTTCAGAATCTGATAAAACTGTGTTTCTTCCATAATAATATTCCTCCGTTTATTGCTGAACAACTCGCCTGTTTAATCAGCTTCCTCTTCCAATGCTTCAATCAGAAAGCTTACAGGGCGAAATCCATCGTTACAGGAGATCAGCGCTGATTTTTTGTTCTTCATCCACCCGCTATATATATCTTCTCCGCCACAGGCAAGAGTCATAGCAAACGGTGAGATGCTTTCCCATGCACTTTCACAAAAGCCATCCGGTTTCTTCCAGCCGTTCGCAATAAAAACCTGTCCCTCTTTTATATTACAGGCATCCGAAATCGGATTCTCATATTGCTCCATCAAATCTTTATAACAGGCAACACGAATGGCTGTTATCCTGCATTTTTTCATATCTCTCCCACCTCATATCCCAAATATTGCCGCCGTATCCATATCATCCATAATTCTGCTGCTTGGTTTGTTTTCATTTGCCAGCATTGCTTCGACTTTATTTGCCAGCGTAACGTCAATAAAACGTCCCACATCAATCCCCCTCAGCTCAAAAAACAGAAGAGGCTGTTCATCCAAACGAACGCCTACGCCATAAAGTGCAGCTGCGACATGTTTGCACATCAGCGCCCAGTCTGGGCAGCTGCAATTGAAACTGATTTCACGGGGTGTCGGGAAGAGACCATCCTCTCCCTGGAACAGTTCCTGCATCTCAACCGGAAAATCGCCTTTCAATAACTTTTCAATATTCTCCAGCCGACGTCCGCATCGGTCGATTATGTTCTGACATTTTTCTTCGGAAAGCGGACTGATGCGTATTTCCACTTTGTAAGGAACCTTCCGGGTTCCCTGCACTCTCGCAAGGATCTTGCCTTTTTGTATTTTCAAATCCAGCACAGAGCCATTCCGGACGTATCTCTTCCCCCGATCAAGTCGGCTTTCGTAGTCTGCATATTGCTCCAGATTCGCACACCAGGCCTTGCCCCACCAGCTTGTCGCGATATTGCGCCCCTTCACGGCCACCGGTTCCAGAACATTTCCCTTTTTTGCTTCTTTTTTCTTCGTCGCCTCTGCGTTTTTCCTAAGCTGCTTCGCATCCGGCTGGCTGTAGTTTCCAGTCTCCCAGTATCTACTCATTTCTATATTACCCCCGCCATTTGCAACTGCTTCGTATCTTCACAGTTTCCGTGATTCAGAACTGTTCCTTACCTTCGCAGTTTCCGCAATTCATAACTATTTCCTATCTTCACTACTTTCCCGTATCCAGCCGCAGCATTTTCATCAGTTCCTCGTTGCTAAGCTCTGTAATCCATTTTTCTGTACCGGATCCAATCACATTTTCCGCCAGCTCCGTCTTGGACTGGATCATGGCGTCGATTTTCTCCTCCACTGTTCCTTTGCATACAAGCTTATGTACGATGACGTTCTTCTTCTGTCCGATACGGAAAGCGCGGTCTGTGGCCTGGTTCTCGACAGCCGGATTCCACCAGCGGTCGAAATGTATCACATGGTTCGCTTTGGTCAGATTTAGTCCTGTGCCGCCTGCCTTGACAGAAATAACGAGGAAAGGAACGTATTTCTCCCCCTGGAATGCTTCCACGATTTTCCCACGCTGTTTCACCGGCGTGCCTCCATGCAGCACATAGCCTTTGGTGCCGAATACGTCTTCCAGAAACTCTGCAAGAACCTCTGTAATTTCCTTAAACTGTGTAAATACAATCACGCGCTCACGTTTTTCATAAATCGTGTTACAGATCTCGCGCAGCATTGCAAGCTTCCCACTGTCTTTTTCCGCGTACGCCGTCTGCCCAAGATACTGATCCGGATGATTACAGATCTGCTTTAATTTTGTAATCGTAGCAAGGACAATACCCCTGCGCTCAATCCCTTCCGATTCTTCGACCTTTTTCTGCATATCTTCAACAACCTTACGGTAAAGCACAACCTGTTTCTTCGACAGGGATACGTAATCAATGCTTTCTACCTTCTCCGGAAGGTCGGCGATAATCTTCTTATCTGTCTTTACACGACGCAGCATGAAAGGCGACACCATAGTTTTCAGCTTCTGATATCCCTCCGGATTGGTATCAAGTTTTTTGCAATAATCACGGAATTCCGTGGAAGAACCCAGCAGTCCTCTGTTCAGAAAATCAAACAGGGACCACAAATTTGTCAGATCGTTTTCAATCGGCGTACCGGTCATGGCAATCCGCATCCGCGCCGGAATTTGCTTTACTGCCCGTGTCTGTTTTGTCGCCGGGTTTTTGATGGCCTGGGCCTCGTCCAGAATCAGACAGTCCCAGGAAATCTTCCGCAAAGATTCCATCCGCGCGGCCATACCATAGGTTGTAATCGTCAGGAATACCTGCCCTTGCCTCAGCTGTTCCTCAAGCAGCGGCGCAGTTTTGCCATGCAAAAGCAGCAGCTCCATCTCCGGCACGAATTTTTCAGCTTCCTTCTGCCAGTTATCCAGCAAAGAGGCCGGAACAATTAGCAATACTTTTGCATTCCTGTCTTTTTTGCGCAGCTTCTCCAGATAAGCGAGCACCTGAATGGTCTTGCCGAGTCCCATGTCATCTGCCAGACAGGCGCCGAATCCCAGCTCGTCCATATAATTCAGCCAGGTATATCCATTCCTTTGATATGGGCGAAGCGTGGCATGGAGCGTCTTCGGCAGCGTAGCCTTACGCATTCGCTCCGGCTTGCGCAGGTTCATAAAGAGCTCCGCCAGCCATTCCCCATTTGTCACGCGTGGTCCTACGTCCGCATCCGCGGCTGTTCCCTTCTCTCCCAGTTCCATCTGCATAGCCTGCCGCAGCGTAATCTCCTCCGGCAGCTCTTCCATTCGCTCCAGCAGCTCCCGCAGCCTGGCATGATTCACCTCAACCCATTTCCCTTTCAGAAAAGCAAGGCCCTCCGTCTGTTCCAGCAGTGCGCGGATATCCTCTGCTGTCAGCGGCACTCCATCCACGACAAGCTGAGGCTGCACAGAAACAAGCGAATCAAATCCCAGCATAGACGGCTTTTTCTCCCCAAGCTTTACAGACATGGAACATTCGCAGGATTTCTTTTTCCACCAATTCGGAATCCTGCACAAAATCCCCGTCTTTTCAATCGCCTCCACGTCCTTTAAAAACGTATAACCCTCCTGCACAGTCAGGCGAAGCGGATGAAACATCTCCCCGCTCTCCACGAAGCCTGCAATCAGAGCGGATACCTCCGCCGCACGGTTCAGACAGGAGAGAAGCTCCAGAAGCTTCTCCCGCTTTCCCTTATACTCCGTTAAAGCGTATTTCAGCGGCATATGGCGAATTCTTCCATTGTCCTCTTTGGTCGCATAAGTGGCAAGAAACGCAAACGGATACTCCTCATCCTTTTGCTCCACCAGGTGAAAAAAGATCCTCTCCGGAACATGCAGCCCCTGCGTTTTCTCCGCCAGATACATTGCGACTGTTCCCTCATATGAGCGAATCTCCCCGGCAAAAACATCCCTAAGCCTTCCAAAAACCGTCTGAATCCATTTTTCTGTCACATATTCCGCACCAATCGCAAAGGGTACTGAAAAAAGAAGGCCATTCATTTCCTCATCCAGCAGCTTAGGCTCTGCTTTTTCACGCGCAAGCTCAAGCTCTGGAAGACGCGTCAGGCATTTCAGAAATGCATTCGAGACCTGATACAGAAAACCGCCCGTCGCAGTCAGCGTGCCGCGCTGCTCAAATCCCATCTGGTACAGCGCTAGATAACGGTTCTCCTCAAATCCTCTGCGCCAGGAGAGCAACCCGTTCTCTGTCCCGTCCTGGATATCCGGGTAGAAATCGTTTTCCGTAAATATAAAATTCAGATTTTTCTCTGTCTCGGCCACTTCGTAATTCTCCTTCATTTATCAGATTTATCGTTTCCATTCACTCTTCATAATCTATCTTAAAATAATCAAGATATCGTTTAAAGCGGTCCTGCGCTGTCAGGCAGGTATCTCTGAGAAACCCTTTCTCCGTCTGCCAGGCAGACAATCCGCGGTAATAAAACATCTTCAGATCATCCTCAATAATGAAAGGAACAATGTTATTCCGCAGGCATTCTTTGAACATAATTAACCGTCCAACACGGCCATTTCCGTCCTGAAAAGGATGAATACTTTCAAACCTGTAATGAAAATCCAGTATTTCTTCAAAGCTTCGGGCTGCAGATGAGTTGTAATCGTTCAGCAGCCTTTTCATTTTCGCAGGAACTTCTTCCGGAGCAGCCGTCTCATTTCCTCCCACCTCATTAGGCAGTTTCTTGTAATTACCGACAGCAAACCAGTCCTTACGGCTGTCACTGGTTCCGGTTTTGAGAATCAAATGCAGCTGCCTGATCAGCTTCTCAGATACCTGTACATGAGCCTGATCGATAATCAGATCTATACAGCGAAAATGGTTTGTCGTTTCCAGAATATCGTCCACATTCATTCCATCTGAATCCGTGCAGATCGTGTTTGTCTCGTAAATATATCGCGTCTGATCGTGCGTGAGCCTGCTTCCTTCCATGTGATTGGAATTATAGGTCAGTTCAATCTGAATCTTATGATAAATACCGCCCTTCGCCCTGTTTTGCTTTTCATCTTTTAAAAACGCAAGCAACGTTTTCGGTTCTTCCTTATATGCATTCTTTCGTGCTGGTTTTACAGCCATCTCGGCTTCCGGCATATACTTCATATGATATTCCTCCTAAAAGTAGTGTACTACACCATCGGCCAGGATTCAACGCAAACCTGAAATCAAAAAATGAAAAGACAGATACTGGTTACTGGTCAGGGTTGAAAACGATTTCCTTTTGCTAAAACCGGAACCTGCGAAGAGATATACAGATCACCGAACGATTAGCAGACACTCCTGGAATACGATCTGACACTGCACAAAAACCGCGCCGCAAATTCCGGATTCGACCAATAATACAGGTGCGGATAGCCCGCCGCGCTGTGATCCGTAGCATGCACGCAATTCCATGTGCGTTTTCCATTTGGTTTTTCTGCCACATAAGCGCCGCCGGAATCTGTGCTGTCGAAATAGTGAAATTCATGGGCACGGATCGTCTCATCCGGAAGAAGGAAACCCGACGTCTGCTGCGCTATTTCCTTCTTCTTCCTGTCTGGAACCATCTTTAGCCGCTCTTCTTCCCACTCAGAACTGTTGAGACGAAGACGAATATAACCGAACCGTCCCAGCTTTCCTGTTCGATATGATTGCCCCTGAATGCATCCGCACATCGGCCAGGCCGTGCCCTCCATATCCTCCATCGTCTCATGCAGGTACATGAATCCGCCGCATTCCGCTAAATACGGCAACCCATCCGCAATCGCCGCGCGGATGGACTGCAGCATGGATCTGTTTTCTGAGAGCTGTCTGGCATAAAGCTCCGGATAACCGCCCCCCAGAATAAGCCCGCTGATCTGTTCCGGAAGCGCTGTGTCTTTTAATGGAGAGAATGGAACAAACGTGGCTCCGAGCAGTTCCAAAAGCTCCAGATTGTCCTGATAATAAAAGCAGAACGCTTCATCTTGCGCCACTGCAATGCGGGGAAGGATTTCCCCGCCGCTTTCTGCTGCATCTCCGGATGATTTCTGATTTTCCACACACACACGTACACTCTCTGGCAATGCAAGCTCTTCATCCGCAAAGTCTGATGCTTCCTGCGCAAGCGCGATGATCCCGTCCAGATCCAGACACTGCTCCAGTTCCTCTCCCAGTCTCGCCAGACGGACTTTCAGATCCGCAATCTCTCCGGGTGTTACCAGACCGAGATGCCGGCTCTCCACCGCGGCGTCATCCAGGCGCGGCACGTAGCCATACACCCGCACACCGGTCTGTTTCTCGATTTCATCCTTTAATAAAAGACAGGTCATTTTCGTTGTCTGGTTGAGGATCACGCCCCGGATTACCTCGCGGCCGTATTGCTTTTGATAATTCAGATACCCCTGAATCAGAGGAATCACCGACAGACTCATGCCGCGCGCGTTCACAACAAGAATCACCGGCGTATCTGTTACTGCTGCCAGGTCATAGGAGGATGCCTTTTCGGAAATCCCGCCAAGCCCATCATAGAATCCCATGACGCCCTCCAGAACCGAAATTCCCGCATTTTTTGCCGTTTTCGCGAACAAGTAACGCGTAAGCGGCGGATCTGTGAAAAAAGTATCCAGATTTCTCGAAGGCGTACCGATCACCCGTGAATGAAACATCGGATCAATATAATCCGGCCCGCACTTAAAAGAGGCCGGATTCAGCCCGCGCCTGCAGAACGCCTCCAGAATTCCGCAGGTGATCATCGTTTTTCCGCTGCCGCTGGAAGGTGCGGCAAGCATAATTCTTGGCAGATGCTGCATGGCTTACCTCCACATTGTTTCCATCTACACTCGATCATTGCCTAGTTAAAAACACTTACTGCTTTCCTCTTCCCCGCCAAAGGAAACGATATAAATCGGGTTGAGCGACGACATCATGTGGTATCGTCCCAGCCTGCGGGATTTAGCCACGGAAACCTGGACAATATCTGCATCTTTGATTCCAAGGTCATTGATCAGGTTTGTCACCTCCGCAATGCTCTCCAGCGCAACCGTATTGATCACAACACGAATGGAAGGATTCATCTCCAGCAGGGACGCTACGATCTCCCGCATATTTCCGGAGCTTCCCCCAATAAAGGCATGGGTTGGCGCTGGAAGCTCCTCCATAGCCTCCGGGGCAGTTCCACTGATTGAGATGAGGTTGGACAAATGAAAGCGGGCAGTATTCTGCTTAATCAACTCCACCGCTCTTTGCTCACGCTCAATCGCGTAAACCCTTCCTTCTGTGCAGAGCCGCGCACACTCTACGGATACCGATCCAGTGCCTGCTCCCACATCGTACACCACCGAATCCTCCCGCAGGCGAAGCTTTGCCACTGAAAGCGCCCGTATTTCCTCTTTTGTCATAGGCACCTTTTCCCAGCGTTCAAAGGCATCGTCCGGAATTCCCGGCGTAATCACCCGCCCGGCATGCGCATTCTCCAGCATCATAATATGCGGCCCCGCCGCTTCACAGACAATGAAATTCTCCGGGCGCCCGGTCTGTATTTTTTCATCCGGATAAGAAAGATTCGAACCAACCGTCACCCGCACTTCTGAACCGATTCCGTCAAGCACCAGGTCCTGGCAGATCTGTCCCACCTCTTTCGCGCCGCTGACGAGAAGAATGATCTTCGGGTATTTTCTGACGTAATTTACGAGCGGAATTTCTTTCCCATGCGCGCTCAGAAGCTTCGCGTCCTGCCAGGAAGTCGGAATCTTTGACGCGAAATACACCACTGAAGAAATTCCGCAGTAATAGCGTACCTGCTCCGCCGGAAAGGTTTCCGCGACCTGGCGCGCTCCACTGTAAAATCCTACGTCCCCCGACATCAGGATCGCCACTCGTTCCACCTGCGGATGTACTTCCAGCCAGGACGCGATCTTCCCGGCATTGTATTCTGGAATCAAAAGCGGTGTTTTTGGTCTTTTCTCCGTCCCGGCTACTCCCTCTGGCTGCTTTGACGAGGCACTGATTTCTTCCGGCTCACGCAGCAGCAGCCTCGCACATTCCAGAATCCGCGCTGCACCAAAGATCACTTCGGCCTCGCGGATTGCGCGGGCCGCCTCGCGTGTCAGAGTATCCGGAGTCCCCATGCCGATGCCAATACAGCTAATGCGGCAAGCATCTTCCTGTTCGGATCGTTCCCATTTCGGGGATTCTTTCCCAGATTCATCTGGAAGCATTCTCCCTCGTCCAGCCGCGGATTTCCCTGCACCCAACTCCGGCTTATCTGCTTTCGTTCTTCCTGTAACCGTATTCTGACATTCTGCCTCCTGTTTATCTGCGACAGATTCTAATTTTCTCGAAATTTCTTTCGCCGGAGTATGCTCTCCGGAAATCAGCGCATCCAGCCGCTCTTTCACTTCTTCCCATCCGCTTCCCGTCTCTTTTGGTCTGCGAATAATGACTGGCGTGACCCGGCACTGCCGTGCCGCCTCGATTTTCTCCGGGAAGCCGCCGGTTGTCCCGGTCTCTTTTGTAACTAGAAATGCCGAACCTGCCTGGCGGAGCATCGCCGCATTCATATCCGCAGAAAACGGTCCCTGCATGGCGCAGATCTGCTTTCCTTCCAGGCCGAGTGCGCGACAGGAAGAAACTACCTCCGCAGATGGAAGAACCCGCGCGAAGATACGGCTTTTGTCTGAAATCGCTTCTGTAAATACGTGCAATTCCTTGCTGCCTGTAGTCAGAAAAATCCCGCCCTGCTGCGTTTCCAGATAATCAGCTGCTTCCCTGGCGGAGTCTACATAAACGGCTCCTGCGATCTCTCCTGTATTTTCTCGCGCAGGCTGCGTTTTTTCAACACAAGCTGATTCTGTCTTCCCTGCGTAATCCTGGAATGTTCCCCACATATCAGCTCTATCCAAAGATTTCTGCTTTCCACCGCCTTTTTTTACTCTGATAACTTCATTATCACATCTTTCATTCTGTGTGCGAAGATACCGCAGATATTGCACATTTTCTCTCCGGCAGGCCTCCTGAATGTTTTTTGAGACTTCTACCGCGTACGGATGCGTCGCATCCACGACCAGCGCATACTGCCCGTCCCGCAAAAATTCCCGCATCTGTTCCATATCCAGCCTGCCCTGATGAATGTGACGCTCCGGCTGCGGTCGAAGCACTTCTTCTCCGTATTCCGTTGCCACACTGACGGTATGCGCTACATGTTTTTCGCAGAGATAATCCGATACCTGACGTCCCTCAGCCGTGCCGCCAAAAATCAGTATATAAAAAGAATAATCCCCCTGCTTTCTTATATCCGGCATCTTCGAACCCCCATTTCACTTTCTGCAAACAGTCACTGCTTCCCGACGAAAACTTATCTGCCCATAATCAATATAAATGATCCCCATCCTACGCCAGCGCGCCCCACACCGCCGCGATCAATATCGTCGGCAGCATATTTGCGACTTTCAGTTTATTCTCCCAAATCAGGTTCACCCCAACGCAAAAGATCAGCATAGAACCCGTCAGCGAAATCGCATTCAGTGTCCCCTCGGTCATTAGTGGAGCAAGGACACTGGCCAGGAGCGTGATCGACCCCTGAAATATACCAACCGGTATCGCGGAAAAAATACAGCCCTTTCCAAGAGACGCCACCATAATCATGATAATCAGAAAATCCAGAATCGCTTTCATCATCAGCGTGGTCGGATCCCCCGTCATACCATCCTGAATAGAACCAACGATCGCCATGGCTCCGATGCAGACAGTAAAGGAGGCGGTCACAAACGCGTTGACAAACGAATTGTCCCCGCCATTACCGCTTTTTTGCTTCAGCCATTCCCCAAAGTGCTCAATCGCCTGCTCGATATTCAGCGCCTCCCCGATCAGAGAGCCGAGCGCAAAGCTCACAATGATCATAAGAGAGCCCTGCGAGCCCATCTCTCCATCCGCGATCGTCAGCATTTTTTCAAGTGCGCCGCCGATCCCGATAAACATCGTGCAAAGCCCGGTGGCCTTCATCAGCGTCTCCTGCAGGCGGTCACTCATCAGTTTTTTACCGGCCAGGCCGATCAGGCCGCCCGCCACGATCGCCGCCACATTTATCAGTGTTCCTGTCCCTATCATTGTATCTTCTTTCCTGCCCTGGATAAATTGAATTCCTGATTTACGCCCAAGCGTCATTCTCACACGGACACCCAGAGCCTCACTTGAGTTCCCAATCCGTTCTCTCAGGCCACATCGCCTTCCGCATACTCTACAAGAATACCGGTGCGCGTCATTCCGTCGTCCTCATCCACATAATACGTGATCGTGACCTCATCTCCCACATCGAAAATCACCGCGTTCTGATCGTCCGCGGCGGAAACCGCATAGTAGTACCCCGTCTCGAAATAATTCTCATCGAGGGAAAAATAGAAAATCGTATTTCCATCCACTACAACGGAACGAATCTCCTTAATTGTTCCCGTTACGGTGTCCGTCTCCGCTTCTACTACTTCAATCGGCTCTGAGACCTTCACACCATTTTCGATCAGCAGCTCCTCATAATTTGCCTGGCACTCGGCCACGGAGCTGCCGGTCGTCGTGATCTGATAATCCTTCACATTGACCATCGCATACATTTTGACCAGATCCGCCGAATCCTTCAGAGACATAAAATACGTCGGCTCGTCTGAGATATTCAGCAGAATCGGGAACGTCGCCGTGTAGCCCAGATGCTGCACCGCGCCCTCCGCGGAAGACATCGCGGAATACTCCGTTGCGCCGGAAATGCTGTAATACCGCGCCTCCTTTGTGCGCTGGTTCACGAGAATAAAGCCGACATTCGACTCATCATTTCCCGCCGAAGTTACACCCGTATAAAGGTAGACATCGTCATTCATCGCGATATAATTATACCCGTCAGAGGTTGTCGTGACGCCCTTCTGCCCCAGCCAGGAATTGATCCAGCCATTGACCAGCGTCCCGTGACAATTGTACTGCTCCACCAGCAGATCCGCGGAATACACCCGATCTACCCAGGTCGGAACCTCCTCATAGTACGTACTCTCTCCGGTAATCGCATTTACCAGAACCGCTCCCTGCGTATCCTGGCCGCCAAACAGACCGATCGTATGAATGGTGCGCGAGCACACCCACCAGGGCGTTCCATCCTCGTCGATTTCAAAATTCACATCGCCGAACATCATCGTCGGATAGCGGAAGCGCAGCAGTCGGTAAAGATTCCGGCCGAAATGCTCGCCTGTCGAATATTTCATTCCTTCATCCAGCTTCACCAGGCTCGCTTCCTGCGTCACCATGTTTACAATAATGTAGCCTGGCAGACCTTCTTCACGGTTGTTAAACCATTTGATGAGATTGCCATAAAGCAGCGGCGCCACACGCACCGGATTGTCCTGGTAATTGATCTGCGAATATTCCGCATCAGAGACCTCAAACTGTGATACCAGACTGCTGTCCGTACTGCTCAAAGAGCCAAGCGCGCGGCTGCCCAGCTGCACACTCGAATCCTTATCCAGCATCGGAATCCGGTCATAGGAAATCTCCGCAACCTCCTCCGTAAAATCACCTGTCTGCACATCCAGAAGGTTGTAATAGGATGCCGCGTGAAAAATCTCCGACGAATAAAGCAGAGCCACAGCAGCCACTACAAACAGCACCAGCGCCAGAAGAAACGGCACCTTGCAGCGCGCCCAGAATACACCCGGCTCCAGGGAAATCTCCCGGCGTGTCACACGCAGACCGGACGTAGCCAGCGTAACGAAAATAAAAATCACCAGCAATATAAAAAGAAATAACCAGAAATCCAGTGCTTTCACATTGATCGGAGGCAGCATAACATAATAATAAATACCTCCGAGAACCACCGTCACCAACAGGCGTAAAATAAGATTGGCCAGGCCATTTGACTGTGTTCTTCCATTCATAATTTTTCTCTCCCTCCCGCCGATCATACGGCGATACTGCTTCTCAAATCCGATACCCTCGCGGCGTCACCATCCGCCCATTAATCTCCTTTGTCTGTGAGTTTCCGATAAATACCGTTGTAAACATATTCACCGGCGCTGTTCGCAGCTCTTCCAACGTATACAGCCTGGCTGATTCCCCTTCGCGGCCGATGTTTTCCACCGTACCGCAAAGCCGCTCCGGCGGCAGCACACACAGCAGAATCTCGCAGGCCCGCGCCAGATAATCCGGACGTCCCTTGCTTGCCGGATTATAGATGCAGATACAGAAATCCGCCTCCGCCGCCAACTCCAGCCGTTTCTCAATCTTCTCCCATGGCGTCAGCCTGTCACTTAAGCTGATCACCGCAAAATCATGCGTCAGCGGAGCGCCCAACACCGCGCCGCCGCTCAGGGCAGCGGTCACACCGGGAATCACTTCCACCTCTATCTCCGGCCAGGCCGCTCCGATCTCCAGCATCAGGCCGCTCATGCCATAAACACCCGCGTCGCCGCTGCACACCATGACGACCTTTTTGCCTTTCGCCGCTTCCTCAAACGCCATCTCACAACGCCTTGCCTCCTGCGTCATCGGCGTCGTCAGAAATTCCTTATCCGGATATGTCTCCCGCAGAAGATTAACATACACTGTATATCCGATAATCGTATCGCAGTCGGCCAGAACATCCGCCGCCCGCTGACACATCAGGCCGGTCTCTCCCGGACCCATTCCCGCAACATATAATTTGTTTTTCATGTCTCCTCCTTAAAACTTGAGAACCGCACCTTCCACTTCCGCTCTGCCAGCGCGACGGTCACTCCATTCTCTGCCTGTTTTTTCAGAATCAGCCGACCGCCCTCGCCCGCCATGCACAATGCTGCGCGCTCACAGACATTATCCACTCCAGTCACCTGGCTGACAAATTCCGAATGCGAAAACTCCCCTTTGACCTCTGCCAATGTCTCCGCCGAATATGTTTCAAAGCGCAGATTTCTCTTCCCGCAGAATTCCAGCAAGCCCGGTTCATCCTTTTTCAGATCGATAGACGCGACACCTGCACAGTCCTCCACAGAAAGGCCCCAGCTGGCAAGCGCCTGGTTTACCGGAAATGCAATTTCCGCCTCCGTCTTCCTTTTCCGGCAGCCGATTCCGATGATATAGGATTTCGGATAGAGATCCAGGATCACGGGCGGTAAAACAGGCACGCGTAGAGTTAATTCCGTCCCTGCCTGGTTCCAACCGACATCCGCGGCATTCTCCACAGCGTAAAAGGATAGCTCACACGAAGGCACCCCGACACAAATCAAGGCGCCGATCTCAGGAATCGTATGGTTCGGCCTCGGAGCATCATCCATTTGAAAAAGCTTTTGATTTACTTTTTGATCGTCTTTTTTCAGCAAAAGCAGCTCCGGCGGCACACAACCTTCTATCTCCCCTTCACAATAAACCCCGACCCTTTCCCCGCGCAGAATCGCCGCGGAAACTTCTTTTGCAGCATGCATATCCCGGATGCGCAGGTGATTGTCAGACGCGAACACATCCACTGCAAATTTCCCATTCACATCCGTCGCGGTCGTAATCACGGGCGTCGCTCCCAAAATCACCGCCGCGCGCTCCGCCAGCCGGTTTGCCCCGCCGATGTGCCCGGACAGCAGGGAAATCACAAATCGCCCCGCCTCATCAATCACGACTACCGCCGGATCTGTGGTCTTACTCTTTAAAAATGGTGCAATCGTGCGCACCGCAATTCCGCAGGCGCCCACGAAAATAATCCCGTCCGCACCGCTTGCAAACAGGCAGCCGCACCAGTCTTTCAGGCCACGGTCGTAGCGAATAATCTCATATTCCTTTCCAAATGCCCCAGCGAGTCTGTCAGCCACCTGACCGCCCCGGGCGGTAAAACTTGCGATTCCGAGCTGCTTCATCTTACTTTCCTTTTGGTTTCCATATACGCCTTCATGAACTTATTTCCGTAATATGTCATAAGGGGAACTGGCTTGCCGGTGGATTCCTTATAACGCAGGCTGCGCCATTGCCGCAGGCAATTTTGCATGGAATATCTCGCACGAAGTGCGGGATGCCCACATCCCCAATCTTCGATTGTGGACATACCACGCCCCACAATCGAAGATTGGGGAATATCCCATGCGAAGCGTGGGATGCCACCCGGCGAGGGGCATAACCCGGCGAGAGCGCGGCTCACCAGTTCGTCCGCTTTATTATAAAGCCTGATACCCACATTCACAAGTAAAATTTTCACAGAGATTATAAGCTGCAGCTAACGCCTTCATGAGTGAAAAAGTCATTTTAAAATGACTTTTTGCCAAGAAAAAATCATTTCAAAATGACTTTTTCTTGATTTTAACATGAAATCAAGATATAATATCACTGTCAACATTATATTTTTTAACCGTTCAAAACAACATCGAAATGAAAAGAATCGTTCAGAGAGGAGTCCCTGTGAAAAGAATTATTACAGATGAATTATTGAAATGGAAAGAACTCCCAAAAGACCGTCTTCCGCTCCTGCTCTACGGCGCACGCCAGGTTGGGAAGACCTATACACTTCTGCATTTTGGCCGGGATTACTATAAAAACACCGTCTACATCAATTTTGAGCGAATGCCTGTTATCGCGGAATTTTTCTCCGGAGACTTACATCCGGACCGTATCGTACGCTTTCTTGAGGAATATTTTTCTGAAAAAATCATTCCGGAACAGACGCTGATTATCTTTGACGAGATTCAGGCCTGTGAACGCGCACTGACTTCGCTGAAATACTTTGCAGAGGAAGCGCCGGAGTACCATGTAGCTGCCGCCGGCAGTCTGCTCGGTGTCGCCATCAACCGGGAGAACTACTCCTTTCCCGTTGGAAAAGTCATCATGAAAACCATGTACCCGCTTCGCTTTGACGAATTCCTGAATGCCACCGGAAACGGGCATCTGGTTATGCTGATACGCGAGCATTACAACTCCATGAGCGAAATGCCCGCTCAGACACACAGTGAAATCCTGCTCTGGCTTCGCCGTTACCTGTTTATCGGCGGAATGCCTGCCGTTGTCCAGAAATATCTGGAAGAAGCTTCTCTGATCAATCTACCGGAGCTCCAGGGCATGATTTTAAATGCGTATACCGCCGATATGGCTAAATATTCCACTCCCGGAGAATGCACCAAAATTCAGGGGGCATTCCGCTCCCTTCCCTCTCAGCTTGCAAAAGACAACAAAAAATTCCAGTATAAGCTGATTCGCAAAGGTGCCACAGCAGGACTGTTCGGAGAATCCATCTCCTGGCTGGTCATGTCCGGGATCGTCCTGGAATGCGATCGAGTTACCAGAGGCGAAGTGCCATTGGCTGTGACACAGGATCTGTCCTCCTTTAAGCTCTATATGTCAGATGTCGGACTGCTCTCGGCTGCCTCCGGCATCATGCCGGAAAATATCATCCGCCAAGATCTTTCCGATCTTTTCAAAGGAGCACTCGCGGAAAACTATGTAGCGCAGACACTTTGCTGTAATGGACATAAGCTCTATTACTGGACTTCCGACTCTCCAGCAGCAGAAGTAGACTTTCTGCTGCAAAAAGAGGGAGCTGTTATTCCGGTTGAAGTAAAATACGACACAAATATTCACGCAAAAAGCCTTAAACATTATATGAACATGTACCATCCCGAAAAAGTAATCCGATTCTCCGCGCGTAATTTTGGCGTAGATGAACAGGGAATGCAGGTCATACCACTATATGCGGCGTTTTGTATATAAAGCCAAATGAATGCTTTCTATTTCTCCGTCCCTTTCCGGAACTCTGTCGTAAACGCCGGGTGATACAGTTCCGAACGCTGATACCCCGCCTGCGCGACCGTATCCCCAACAATAATCAGCGCTGTTTTTGTGACATGATTCTCTTTTGCGCACTGCGCCAGCGTGGACACGGTACAGATATAGCTGCGCTCATCCGGCCAGGTTGCCTTGTATACAATCGCTGCCGGAGTATCCTCCCGGTAGCCGCCTGCCAGCAGGCGCTCGCTCAATTGCTCCAGCATTCCGGTACTCAGGAAAATCACCATCGTCGCGCCGTGGGACGCCAGCGAAGCGATCTCCTCCTTTTCTGGCACCGGTGTCCGTCCTGCCATCCGCGTAATGATCACCGTCTGGGAAATCCCCGGCAGCGTATATTCCATATTCAGTGCTGAAGCCGCCCCGCAGAACGAGCTCACGCCCGGACAATAGTCATAAGCAATCCCCGCCTCATCCAGCAGATCCATCTGTTCGCGGATCGCGCCATACACGCAGGGATCACCTGTATGCAGACGAACGGTTGTCAGCCCCTTCTCCTCTGCGTCCCGCATAACAGCAAAGACCTCTTCCAGAGTCATCTTCGCACTGTCATAAACCGTACATTTCTCCTTTTTATAATCCAACAGCTCCGGATTCACCAGAGAGCCGGCATAGATAATCACATCTGCCTCAGCGAGCAGACGGCTGCCCCGCACGGTAATCAGGTCCGCCGCGCCGCTGCCGGCGCCTACAAAATGTACCATCTTATTCTTTCCTTCTTTCATGTCCTATTTCTGCTTCTGATAAGCTTATTTATGCGTTCTTATGTTCCTTTGCAATGATCAGCGAATAATACCCCGCATCATCCGGTATCTCCTCCACACGGCGGTACACCTTTTCCCCCGGCATCCCGCAGTTTTCTACCATCAAAACCTCACGGCCGCTCTTTTGCAGCTTCTCCTTTACCTGCCCCATCTTTTTCCCGGATTTCATCAGCACATAGGTGCCCGGCTGATCCAGCTCCTGCTCCAGACGATGCACAGCGGGCATCACATGGATGGGCTCATTCCATTCCGCCAGCGGCACATTGACACGCGCCGCCGCCGCGCAAAAAGACGGAATCCCGCTGACCATCTCCGTGCGATATCCGCGCGCGGAAATTCTTTTTTCTATATATAAATAGGTAGAATACACCGCCGGATCCCCCAGAGTGAGGAAGATCACATTTTTTCCTTTTTTCAGGTAAACCTCTATCTCATCTGCGGCCTCATCATGTCTGCGGTCGCGCAGCGCGCGGTCATGCGTCATCGGCATATCCAAAGACAGCAATTGTTTTTCGGACAGTTCCGGCACTGCCTGTACCGCAATCTGATACGCCACCGTCTCACGCGCATTCTCGCCCGGCAGGGCAATCACCTCATTCTCCCGGATCAGGCGCGCGGCCTTGATCGTCATAAGCTCCGGATCGCCGGGACCGACGCCCACACCATATAAAATACCAGTCATATGAATCCCTTTCACTATTAAAATGTCATGAAATTTGGACAAAATTCTCATGCCCGCTTCACAGGCACCACAAAATAGATAAATCAATTTATCTTACCACACATTTGCAGCATCAACAACCAAAAACAGATATCCAAAGTAAAATTTTCGACCAGAGTTTTCGCTTGACCCTCTCTCTCATCCCTGTTACAATCAACGTATAGGTAAACCTATCTGGAAAGGGGGCTCTCATATGCCAAAATCGGTCTGTATCGGCTTACAGGATTTTGAAAAAATACAGCAGCTTCAGGCATTTTATATAGACAAAACAAGATTTATTGAGGAATGGTGGGGCGCGAAGGATGACGTCACACTCATCACTCGCCCACGCCGTTTTGGGAAAACCCTGACCATGAGTATGGTCGCCTGTTTTTTTTCAATCGAATACGCTGGAAGCACCTTGTTTGAAAATCTGAAAATCTGGAAAAATGAAGAACTGCGGGAGCTGCAGGGGCACTATCCGGTGATTTCCCTGAGTTTTTCCGACATCAAGGAAATTTCTTTTCCACAGGTTCGTAATAAAATATGTGAAAGCATCGTAGACCTGTACAACCACTTTGATTTTCTTGCCAAAGGAGATCTGCTGAACACCCGTGAAAAAGAATACTTTAACAGTGTTTCTTCCAAAATGGAAGATTCCGAAGCCTCAATCGCATTGCGGCGGCTTTCCGGCTATCTGTATAAATACTATCACCAGAAGGTCATCATCCTTTTAGACGAATACGATACCCCTATGCTGGAAGCTTTTACCGGCGGCTACTGGGAAGATCTGACCTCCTTTATGCGCAGCCTTTTCAACGCAACTTTTAAAAATAATCCTTTTATGGAACGCTCTATTTTAACTGGGATTACAAGAATCAGCAAAGAGTCCATTTTTTCCGACCTGAACAATCTCAAAGTAATCACTACAACTTCGGAAGAATACGCGGACTGCTTTGGTTTTACAGAAGCTGAAGTGTTTGCGTCACTGGATGAATATGGCTATTCTGGCAGGAAGCAGGATATCAAAGACTGGTATGACGGTTTTTCCTTCGGTAATCTTACCGATATATATAATCCCTGGTCGATCATTAATTTTCTGGATACCGGCCGTCTGGAACCATATTGGGCAAATACGAGCTCTAATACGCTCGCAAATTCACTGATCCGCTCTGGAAGCAAAGATATAAAAGTTTCTTTCGAGTCTCTCCTGCTGGGCAAAGAAATTCGAACGCAGATTGATGAGCAGATTGTCTACAATCAGCTTTCAGAAAAAGAAAGTGCCATCTGGAGCCTTTTTCTGGCCAGCGGCTACCTGAAAGCAGAGAAAAGAGAGTTTGATAAGCAGACTGGACGTACCTGGTTTTACCTCTCCTTAACTAATCAGGAAGTACGTATCATGTTTGAGGATATGATACACGGCTGGTTTGCAGATTATGACAGTAATTACAATGATTTCGTGAAAGCACTTCTGCAAAACGATAGAAAAGCGATGAATGTTTATATGAATCGGGTTGCGCTGGCTACCTTCAGTTTTTTCGATACAGGTAATAAACCTTCCGAAGGAAGTGAACCAGAACGTTTTTATCATGGTTTTGTACTCGGCCTGATCGTCGATCTCGGAAATCATTACGTTATTCAGTCTAATCGAGAAAGCGGTCTTGGACGCTATGATGTAATTCTGGAACCAAAAGATAAGAAAAATCTTGCATTTATTCTGGAATTCAAAGTTTTCGATCCGGATGAAGAAGAATCTTTGGCAGATACCGTGAAACGTGCTCTGCAGCAGATTGAGGAAAAAAAATACGCTGCTTCACTGGCTGCGCATGGAATTCCAACCGATCATATCAGAAAATACGGATTTGCATTTCAGGGAAAGACAGTATTGATTGGATGATTCTTAAGCGTATAGGAGGCGACATGTCGCCTCCTGCCCAAAAATTATTTTTCTCCGCTTTATTTCTTTCCAAACCCTTCTGCAAAGATAATCTTGTTCAAAACAAAAAACACGACCATCGACACGCCGCCGTTTAAGACGATGGTCACAATGTTATAAATCGCCGCCGGTACCAGGTAGCTGGCCACTCCGACCCATACGCTGTTGATGGAATTGACGATCAGCGTGATCACTACCCATCCCAGAAAATAAATCGGAATCTGCAAGGCGAGCGGCCCTTTGCTCCGGAATGTGATATTGCGCTGCAGTGGGAAATTGATACACTCTCCCAAAAAGCTGGATACCAGATAGGCGTAAAGATATGCCAGTCCGCCATCTTCGGCAGCGTAGCCGATTACATTGAAGGTAAAACGGATGCCAAACAGGTTCCCCTGGATGGATGGCCACCCCCAGCCGATATCCGCATAAGCCGCAAACAGAGCGGGCAGAAACAGCAGCATCAGATATTTCGCGAACGTTACTACATAACTGAAGATGATGAACAGTCCGCCTTCCCGGAACCACTGGGCGATTTTGGGATGTTTTTCAGGGTAAAGTTTCTCCGCGTACGTTTTATTCAGCTTCCGGTTTTGAAAGAATCCTTTGATGAGAATTCCCATGCCTCGGAAGAAATGTCCATTCACGGCTGTGATCATTCCATCGACCATCCGCATGCTGACCATACCGCCGGTCATCCTGGCCACACTGCGGAACGGCATATTGTAAATGAAAAGGACATTCAGATCCGGTTTGCCAGCCTTCTCACTTTTCTCTTTTTTTTCTTTCAGGATTTTACAGATTTTTCGTGCCAACGGATTCTTTGCGTCGCTCATCTGACAGATCGCATCGTTAATGGTCAGTTCTCCGTCCGACCAACGGTCTTCCGGAATAGCTCCTCCATAGATTGCCGCGTAGGCCTCATCGCTCACGTTCTGAATCTGTCCGCTGTAGTAGTCCGCCAGATTCTCCCTATCTGCACGATATGGCAGCCGCTTTGTCGTTCCTTTTACCACAAGGGTGCCCTGCAGCCGGATGTCTTCCACACTCGCGCCGACCTGAATCTGATACTCTGCCTCCTCAATGTCCCAGCGGTTCGTCTCCGTATTCCAGAAGCGAAATGCCTTGTCATCCAGCGGAATACGCACCCTGCGGCTTTCCCCTGCTTTCAGGAAAACTTTTATAAACCCTTTTAATTCTCTGACCGGACGGAAGATACGGCTATTTTCACAGGAGACATAAAGCTGCGCCACTTCCGCACCACTCCGCTTTCCGGTATTTGTCAGGGTAAAGACCGCTTCCTTTTCTGAAACCTTCAGATCAGAATACTCGAACGTCGTATAGGAGAGACCATAGCCGAACGGGTAACGCACCGGTTTCTGCACTGTCTCGTAATAACGATAGCCGACAAAGATTCCTTCGCAATACTCACTGTTTCTTTTTTTCGCCGGAAAATAATGGTACGCCGGGGTATCTTCATAAGACATCGGATAGGTTTCGTTCAGCTTTCCGGAAGGATTCACCTTCCCCGTCAGCACATCCAGCGCCGCGCCCGCACCTGCCTGTCCGCCAAGGTAGGTATGCAAGATTGCCCGACAATCTTTCTCCCACGGCATTTCAATCGCCGAACCGCCGCTTAATACCCCGATAATCGGCTTTCCGGTCTTCGCCAGTGCCTCCAGTAGAACGATCTGATTCTCCGGAATCCGCATATGCAGACGATCGATGCCCTCAGACTCACTAACCTCATCGAGTCCGAAGAAATAGAGAATCTGATCCGCCTGCGACGCCAGCGCGACCGCCTCCTGCTCCAGCTTCTCATCCCGTCCGCTGTTGCGCTGATAGCCCTGGGCAAAACCGGCATATTTGATTGGCCTGGAATCAATCAGGTCCAGAATATTCTCCACTTTCGTACTGTTCACATTCGAAGAACCGGCACCCTGATAGCGGGCTTTCTTCGCAAAATCACCGATTACGACCGTTTTTTTCTCTGAATCAAGAGGCAGGATATTCCCTTCGTTTTTCAGCAATACGATACTCTCCTGCGCGACGCGGCGGGCGAGTTCGTGATGTTTTTCCATATCAATTTTAAATTTGGCAGCCCCTATAACATTTAAGTCAGTCTCACCTGACTTATCTTCTGTTGTTTTTACTGTCTTTAATGTTTTTGATTTTTCTATCTTTTCCCGGTTCTCCGCCAGCTTCAATACCACTTCCAGCAGCTGCCCCACGCAGTCGTCGATCTCTTTCATGGAAATCTTTCCATCTTTATATGCCTGCATCAGAATCGTCGGTGAATCATAGCCTGGATTTGGCATCTCCAGGTTGGATCCCGCGCGGACGCCTTCTACATGGTCATTCGAACCACCCCAATCCGTAATGACCACTCCGTCGTACCCCCAGGTCTCCCTCAGAATATCCTTCAAAAGATGCTGATTTTCATTCGCGTAAGTGCCGTTTACTTCATTATAGCTTGTCGTCAGAGCCATCGGTTTGGCCTCGGTTACCGCGATCTCAAACCCAGTCAGATAAATCTCACGAAGAGTCCGCTCGTCGACCACAGCATTCATCGCCATACGGCGCTCCTCCTGGCTGTTGACCGCAAAGTGTTTTGGGCAGGCAGATACCCCTTTGCTCTGGATTCCTTTCACATATCCGGCCGCCATTTTTCCTGTCAGATAGGGATCCTCGGAAAAATATTCAAAATTGCGTCCGCACAGAGGACTTCGCTTGATATTCATACCGGGGCCAAGGAGGACATCCACTCCCAGCGCCTGCGCTTCCTCTCCAAGTGCTCTGCCCACCAGCTCCGCAAGCGCCTCATCCCAGCTGTTCGCGACGGTTGCCGCACTCGGAAAGCAGGTTGCCGGCAGCGAGGGATTCAGTCCAAGATGATCTCCGGCACCCTCCTGACGGCGCACACCGCTCGGCCCATCCGAGCAGACCACGGACGGAATGCCAAGCTGTGGAATATCATGCGTCTCCCATTCGTTTTTGCCGCCAAGCAGAGCTGCCTTTTCCTCCAATGTCAGTTTTTTCAGTAAATTTTGAGTTTTATCCGTTAGCATTATAATCTCAATACAGCCTTTCTTGTATTCTGTCTGATATCCGATCTGTTATTTCATATCTCAATTATACCCCTTCTCTCTCCATTTTCCATCCTTTTCGGATAATCTGTTTCTTTTGCGGCGTAATTTGATTACAGTTCACTTCCTTCTTTCTGTTCCCTGTAAATTCGCCAGGAATACAAGAACGGCAGTACAACTGCAACCACAATCGTACCAAACAAAACCGGCATCAGAACCCCACCCGGCAGAAAAATCGAAAGCAAAAGTACCAGTCCGTCAATCACCCATACCTTTCCGGCAAAACGGTGCGTCCGGTTCCAGTTTTCTTCATTATTTAATGTCCAGGAAAACCGAATTCCAATGGTTCGATTCTGTTTTATTTTCGGAAAATAATTCCCCAGAAATAAAAACAGCAGTCCCATCATAACCGAACAAACCGTAAGTACATGAAACTCTTTTTCCAATGCCGCGGCATAGATCATCCCATTCGTGAACAAAGATACAAGCGGTATAATCCAGAATACCATGCCGAGTACCTTTTTATTCTGATCCTTCTGTTTTGCATCTCCGGCAGTAGCAAGCAGACAGAAAAAATGCATGATCAGCAGAAATACGGGGATTCCAAAAACCGCAAACGCCTTTGAGCTGAAGCCATCCGGTGTATTACTGGTACTCCAGTGCGTCGCCATCTGATCCGGCAGGCGATTCCACAGAAGAAGCCCCGCCAGAACCGGAAGCAAAATCACAATTGAGGATAAAATTACCGTTCGTCTGTTACTCTTAAGCATACCTGATTCCTCCCTTAACTCCTTAACTCTTTGATTTCTTATTTTTAAGCCATATTACGCTTTCATAAAGCTCTTTTCCACCGCAGCCATTACTCACCCATCAGGTCAGTCATCCACAGCAGCGTCTCTTCCAAAACGGAGGTATTGATCTCGTAATAAATGAATTTTCCTTCCCGCTTATCCCGAACCAGATCCGCATCCTTCAGCACCGAAAGGTGCCTGGAAATGGATGCGGCGGTTACGGGAAAGTGTTCGGTAATCTCTCCGGCTGACATTCTGCCGCTTTTGAGTAAATTCAGGATTTCCCGGCGGGTCGGATCCGCCAGAGCCTTTAATGTTTCCTGTAAACCCAATTCCATCCCTCCTTTAACATTTAGCTTAATTGTTAAATAAACTTACCATATCTCTATTATTTTGTCAAGCCATTTTTTTAAGTTAGTATTCCGTTACTGGTCACAACCCGACCACGCACTTGCTGCGGGTTCTGGGTTAAAAACGTAGTGGCAGCAAGCATCCCTTTGACCGGAATAACCGGAAAAACAGGTTGCTTCCACCCCAGTTTTCGGAGTATAATGATATCAATTATCATTGAATTGTAAACAGCCTTTGTTTCAGATATCAGAAGACATCAAACGAATCGGAACATCGGCACAAGCCGGAAAGGAGGAGGAACGCCTGTGATTCGCATTGCGATTGCGGAGGATATGGAACCGGAGCGGCGGCGTCTGGCCGAATATATCCGTCGATATGAGGAAACATACGAAGAGACTTTTCAGGTCTCCTTCTTTCCGGACGGTCTTTCTCTGGTCGAGGAGTACCCAAAGGACTGTGACATCCTGTTCCTAGATATTGAAATGAAGCCGATGAATGGGATTGATGCCGCGAAAGCGATCCGGACGGTGGATGAAAATGTGATCATTATTTTCATCACAAACCTGGTGCAGTACGCTCTGGAGGGCTACACCGTAAACGCACTGAATTTTATCATAAAGCCGGTAAATTACGAGACGTTTGCCGCGGAGCTGACCCGTGCGCTTGGGGTGATCGTGAAGCGCACACCTCATTTTCTGACCGTTAAAAACCGTGAAGGCACTGTCCTGCTCGATATCCGTGACATTACTTATGTGGAAACTTCGCTTCATAAAACGGTTATTCATA
>JAJPWX010000021.1 GCA_021205755.1 Lachnospiraceae bacterium
GTACACTTGGACATTAGCATGGGAACTGTCATCTGTCAATGGAGTTAAGGAAAAGTTAAGGAATAAAGTGCGAAAAACCCGCTAAAATCAAGGGTTTGCGGAATTGCTTGTGTCTATCTCGTGTCTAGTAGATTAAAGCATATTGAGGTGTTTTGATGGATTAAATTAAGTAGGATTGTGGTGAAATCAGGCGGCGGGATAACACCTACCGCCCTTTTTATTTACTGCTTGGATAAATACTGGCTACTTGCAAATCCCGTGTGCTTGATGCTGTTGCGCTAGGCTATTCTATCTTGTTTTTGATTTCTTCTTGCATTTACCGGGGTTGTTAATATGGCTTCATCACTCCAACCGGATTTTAATCGTCTCCGCAATGTAATTGGTTTAAAGCCCAGCTCTTTAGCCCAATCATTCAACGGTTTCGTTTTTCCATCGAGTGTAAGGTAATACTCTGTGTGATGTTTTATTGCACGTGGCTTTTGTTTAATAGCTTCATCAATAGACATTCCATCAACTTCAATCCATCTTCTAAGAGTTGACCTAGGGATATCACACAGAGCAGACCATTCTGTTATGGTATGTAGTGTCATAGGTCAGCCCTTTTGTTATATTGTCTGTGCTGGTAGCAAACGTCACGTTACCGCGGTATATCTTTTTGTAATCTTCCACCTGCGCATTGTGGTTTTCCAGCAACAGGTCAAGATACTGTTCAACACCCGTGCGTTCACCGTCATCCCAATACGTATCCTTTGCAAGATACGGCTGGATAGAGTCGCACAGATACCCCAGCCTATCCTCACAAATGATTGTCTTGTAGATCAGCCCATTATCTTCCATTTCCGGAGTCATGGTCAATACACGCCCGGAGAATACAATTTCATCCGTTTTGGTGTTCAGTACCTCAACCAGTGTTGTACGGCTGTTGAGCAACTCATATCCCGGGTTGTTTGGTAGAATCGTAAACTGCAAACTATCAATCTCGCCCGGACTGCCCTGTGTCAGCGTACAGCTATACAGATGCGGGTCAGCCGGGTCTACACTCACCTCATGGATGATCGTTGCCACACCGTCATTATAAATTGTAACTCTGTACATCAAATCACCCTATCCAATCATTATGGTTACTGTATTGCTCGTGACACTGTTTCCAGATGTATCTGTAATGACGCAGCGCAGCATACGTCCTGATCTTGCTTCCGTCAGCGTTGTTGTATACGTGTTCGTTGATGCACTTGTTGCTGTACTGGATGTCCATGTTGTTCCACCATCATCGCTCAACTGCCACTGGTAGCTCAGGTCTTCCCCTTCTGCCTCTACTGTGAGGCTTACAGAATCACCGACTGCTCCAATATAGTCTTCCGGCTGTTTAGTGATCACTATTGCTGCTGAACGCGCATACCTGTATGGCTGCGCTGTAAATGTCAGCGTTACCTGGCCGCCAAACTCTGGCAGGTCGCCGTTTGCCGTGTATGACTCACTCGTAAAGCTCCCGATAAAATAATAATCCGGATCCGCATCATCGTAAATCGGGGACTCCACCGCTGTTTTTGCCCAGTCATAGATTGTCTGCCGCAGGGCTTCCACCTCAACCTCATCATCCGCCATAATGTCAAATGAGTATGTCAGCGTCCGGCTCCCGTAATACGCGCCCAGAGTTGAACCAAAATCATAATATCCATCCATATACGGGATAGACACGAAATTTGTCTTCCGCTCTGGCTGTGTCACGCTCCGGTCAGCCAGGTACAGGCCAAGATCATCATAGCTATGGACACCGCCAATTGTGATGCCCATTTTTGTAAAACTACTCATGATAGGCTCAACCCCCTCGCTGTCAGATTTTGCCTGATACCCATTGCAGAGTCATAATCTCCGGACGTAGCTGTGGCAAAATTGCGTCCATGATGTCATCTTCGTCATCACTTCCGATGATCTCAGTAAACACCTGCTTCGGGTTGGTACTACGCAGAATATCGGCAACCTTGTTGTACCATGCGGTTTCCTTGCTGGTCAGGTCGCGTGCGCCGCGTCTTTCAAGGATTGCCTGATCGTGGGTCTGATTGTACTGCTCCACATCCTGCATCAGCTGTGCGTAGGCATCTTCTGCCGCCGCCTTCGCGATTCCGTCAAATGCTTCATCAATCTGTGTTGCGTCATTCGTCTCCATCGCCGCTCTCAGCTGCTTGGAAACGCTCTGAGTTTTGTTAAAATCCATTTTGTGTCTCCTTCCTCCTGTAGTTCTTACAGGTTAGCGGCACACTTTTCGTGTGTCGGTGATAATTATTTAAACGCATTCATCAATAGTTCCATGTAGGATGGTTCTTCTTTGGGCGGGTCAGGCTCCGTCTTTGGCTCTGGTGCTTTCTGCTTTGCAAACTCTTCACGTATTGCTTCTTTGACGGACTCAATGATTTTTTCATCATTGGTTACCATCTCAAGCTTATACGGAATGTCAGCCAGTCTCGCATTTACCATCCTCTGCACAGACTGTTTAGCCTTGTCATCCTCTGACAACTCTTCCAGTTCCGTCGCAAATCCCCATTCCAGTACTTCCTCCGGTTTCAGGAATTTCTCCTGCGCCATCAGCTCCACCAGCTCATCGCGGCTCTTTGTGATTGACTGCATATATGCAGTGATCGACTGCTCCGTGATGCTGTCCAGATTGTCAGCTTCCCGTCTCAGTGCTTCCGCGTTTCCACCAATATAAGCCGATGCTGGATGCACCAGGAAATTCCCAACAGGCGACATCACCCGGCGGTCTCCCGCCATAAAAATGATCGTTGCTGCAGAGCAGGCAAACCCATCTACGTAAGTAGTTACTTTAGCAGTGTGGCGTCTGAGCGTGTTATAAATCGCCAAAGCTTCAGCCACTTCGCCGCCATAGGAATTGATATGCACGTCGATCTGGTCAACGTCCAATCCCTGCAATCGCTGACTGAGATTGTAGCTGGACACGTCACTTTCCAACCACGGCCAGCTTGTGATATCTCCGAAAATCATCAGTTCGGCGGTTCGCTCCGTCTCGTTGGTTTCCAGTGCGTAATACTTTTTGTTCGTCATTCCTTCTCACCTCCTTCTCCGGATGTCTCTTTGTCTTCATCGTCCGGATCCTCTTCTGGCTCTGGTTCAGGCTCCGGATTCTCTTCCGGTTCCTGCTCCTGATCCTGATCGTTGATACTGCCATAGTTCTTTGTGATGAAATGCTCTTTGCTCCAGTCCTCGCCAATCTCTGGCATACCACAGCGTTCCCGCACTTCGTCTACACTTGCAAACCCGGAAGAAATCAGCTTATCAATGTTCGCCGCCGCGTCGATGATATCCACATGTTTGATCTTTGTGGTATCCACTTCGATCTTGCAGCCGTTCATGATCTGCGTCTCGGAAAATGTCTTTCTGGTCAACTCATCACTGATTTTCTTCGCCAGAGGATCAATCGCCATTGTCAGCGTCTGGTTGATGATCTGGTCTACGGATGTAATGTTTCCGTCCAGTAGTCCCGCCGGAATGTGCAGTGCCGCCGCAACCAGATTATACATATCCTTTCGAATAGATGCGTAGTCACTGGCGGATGATACGGACTGTGCAGTGGAGAGACGCGTCAATGATTGCCCGTTTGTCAGTGGATAGGCCGCCGAAGACGCATTGACAAAGGTTTCCAGGTTCTCTTTTACTTTTGCCTGGTATTTGTCTTTGTCTCCTTGCGTGCCAGATTGGTAGGTGCCAAGTTGCAATGCATATTTCTCACCGCTGTTCTGGCCGTAGGTTTTCTTTGCGTATTCCAGCAGCTCCGCGTAATTTTCAAACACACTGTCAATCAGCTTTTTGACTTCTGGATTATACTGTTTGAGATAATATACATCCTTCGCTTTAAATTTCTTATTGATCTGATAGGTGTTGATCGAGATCCCAGAATACACATCGCCCTTCAGCGAATACTGGTCAATCGCATACTTATCCGCGACATACAGGCTGTCACCCAGTGGCACCAGTAAAGCGTCCCCGTGGTAGTACAAATGCACAATCCATTCTGCGACCAGCTGGTCTCCGGTCTGGTTCTGATTCGGTGAGACATTCCAGATGTACCAGTTACGGTCTTTTACGATCTTTCCATTTTTGTATACCTGTCGTTCACAGCGACCGATGATATCAGCTACCAAGCTGACCGCAGTGTACAGAGCCATTTCTTTAATCCTGGTCTCTTTCCACTTTTCTTTCATTTCATCATCTTTTGATATAGATGCCGTGCCAATCACCTTGCCAAGCCAATCCTTTACGGTCCCATCTCTGCTAAAAAATCCCATATCTGTCATCACCTCCTCAGAACACAAATGGCTCCATTATCGGTGCCGCTACATTCACGCTCTCCAATAAATCCAATTGAGTCATCGCATGTACCAACGCCATAAATCCGTCTGTCTTTCGTGCGTGTGGTTCGATCTTCCCGTAATCATAATTAATACCCTCAATTGTCACCTTTGTATTATTTGTGTACCACCGCATTATTGGCAGATCGCCCCATACAAATCTGTGAGTCACAAATGCGGAGTTGACTACTGGAAAGACTTTGATTGTGTCGCTTTTTCTGGTCAGTTTGACCGGAACGGAGAATTCATCTCCAACACCAATACCAACCTCATTCATCTTCGACCGCATCAAAGAAAATCTATACAAGTCAACCGCTATGGTCAGCAACGTATATTTTGCGCCCTGTTCCGCGAACCATTCTGCAATCAGTTCCGGCGGGATCTCTGGCGCGTCCACAAATTCCAGATCGCCGCGCGCTTCCCACTCTTTCAGCGGCGCCTTGATTCCAGGCAAGTCCCGGCTCTCATTGCACACCCATGTATGTTGGATAACACACAGCTCATCGCCCACCAGAAACAGCAGCACAGCACTCACAAAGTCATTTGTCTTCGCGTAATCCAATCCACCGATGCACGGCCATCCCTCCAGATCCGGCAACTCTCTGTTGGTTGCCATGATGTCATCCCAGCTTGCCACCTCAGTCTCAGCGCTTCCAATCGGAAAGTTCAGCCGCTTGGTGATAAACTCTGATCGGTACTCCGGTGTGTACGGCATCTCAACGACTTCCTTCTCGATCTGCTCCCGCAGAGAGTCAAAATCATTGATTGATGGAATCGCCTTTATCCAGCATTCCGGCTTGTCCCACTCATTTTCTGACTCAATCCGGCAGATAAACGGGAACACCCGGTTTTTGGGATTGTATGCTTTCAATATTTCCTCGTTCTGCTCCATCTGGCGGTCGAATACCGCGCCGCGAACGTGTCCAAAGGTCGAAATTGTAATGCATCGCCCATCCCTCCGTTTTCCTAAGCCAGATTTCAGCGTGTTAATGTTCGTGAAATCTTGATACTCGTGTATCTCATCCAGCATAATACATCCGGTTCGTTTGGAATCTTTGCCGCGTTTGCTGGATGTGTTGAATCTCAGCGTGGATTGTGTTTTTAATCCGGTTACAGCCACCAGCGTCGCGTGAAAATTATGATCCAATATGTTTTTCAGTGACTTGTCTGGTGCATCCGTAATCACATCGTGGATATCCATAAAGGTTGTCTTTGCCTGATCTTCGCTGTTCGCCAAAAGATCAATGTCATATCCCTTTATTCCATGTGCAGGTGACAGGAAATAAAATCCCAGGAACGACAGGAATCCATTCTTTCCGGATCCTCTTCCAAGAATAATCCGGATGTCTGTAAAGTAAATATTCTTCCTGTCCTTAAATCGTATTCCGACAATCACCGCGAACAGAAACACTTCCCATTCAAGCAAATCATAGTCAAAATACTTCTGCAGCTTCAGGCCTTCCTCGATCCGGTCATCGTCTACATACACATCTTTCCGTTCCAACACTGGAATCAGCACGTTATCTATCATCTGCTGCTGATCCTTGCAGTGATTAATCCGGCCAGACTTGATATCATCAATATACGGATCCAGATACCTGCTATAAGTCATAGCTTTCTTCCTTTTCCTGCGGCTGTTTGGTCGGATCAATACCCATCCATTTCAAAATTCCAAGCATAGACTTATCAATCTGTCTCATTTCCTTCATGCATTCCATTTTGATTTTCTGGTTGTCTGTATTCCCAATCACATCATTCAAACTCTGTTGCTGATCGTAGTACGCCATATACTGTTCGATCTGCGCTTCATACAGAGCAGAGGTGAGATTCTTCTGGCTCATTATTTTTTGCAAATCTGATTTGATTTTATTTCGTTTTGTACTCGCCATTAGATAAATCACCTCCTAAATTCAAAAAAGTTGTTAAATTTTTCACAAAAATCTATATTTCTGAAAATGCTTGTCCCCCGTCCGTTGTCTACCCCCCAACCTGAAAACGGGTATACGGGTACCCGGGGGTAGTATTATCGTTTTTATTTTTTATTTTTTCACCATCGCTCCGGCGTCAGCGGTTTTTCATCCTTGCGCGGCACGTATCCAAACCGTTCATGTCTGTGGTTGTGGCAGTCGTCACACAATGCAAAGAGATTTTGGTGCCTCCCCCCATACCCATCTACCCAATATAGGGATAAGGCTAATTCTGGAAATTTTTCTGTTTCGCGGTCGTGATGAACTGTCGTTGCTTGCGTGATCTTTGTTGGTGACTTCGCTCGACAGTCCTCGCACTCGTAGTGGTTGGCTTCAAGGACCTGTTTTCGTAGGCGCTTCCATTCGGGTGTTTTGTAGAACCTATACTGTTTTCCGCAGGCATATAATTTTGGAAGCCATACTGCCAGAGCCGCAGGAGTGAGATACGTTGGCCTTTGTAATCCATTATCCATCTTACGCCCCTATATGCTATGTGATATATAAGCAGTCCCGCCACGGCCATCACGCCATACTATCTGACGTATCAAAAAAGGAAAAAGTTAACAGAGATGGGAGACGCTGCTGGCCGTGTACGCGCTGCCCGTCAATAATCTGCTTTAAAAAATAGGACAAACCAAGGCGGTCTGTCCTATCGGGAGAAAATGTTTTATTTGATTTGTTAAAATCATAACGCAAAGCGGGTTGAAAGTCAACGAATAGTTTTAAATATTTTCATCTTCTTCTTCCGGTTCCTCCCACCGATTATTGAGTATTGCACTTCCAGTTACAATTCCGTAATCCAAAAATGCAATTATCATGATTAAGATTATTGCTACGATTATCATATATCTCCCTCCTGCCTGTGCTCTGAGTGATCCACGTCAAAGCCTGACGGATACCTGGCTCTCAGCTTATTAATGTTCATCCGCATGATATCCTCTAAATTCCATCCCATTGCCGTGCAATATTCTGCCAGCATCCATAAAATATCACCGCACTCTTTCTTTGCATGTTCTTCTTCAAATGGATGCCCCTGGTATTCTTTTTGGTAGAGCGAGAGCAACTCACCCATTTCGCCGCACAATCCAAACAGTGCGTGATTCATCATTTCTGTTTCACCCAGCGTTTTGTTGATTGTTCGCGCTGCAAGCTCTTGATACTTATTTCCGGTCATTTGAACCCTCCTACTCATCTGATAAGCTAATTTCTACTCCCGCACCATCCATCAGGCGCTGCCGCATCTCCTGATATGTAATTTTGTCATGCGCAAGCAATCCAAAATAATCATCTGTGGCCTGCATCGCCCTGAGGATAAAGAACGTCTTTATTATCTTCAATCATATAGCACGTCTTGTCAGTGTAAGTATTCCAACACGGCATTTTTACCAGATTTTTATGCGTCATCCCCCATCTGTATCCCAAACTATCCAGGTGCTCCAGCAGTGCCCTCGCATCCTCTTCTGTCGGGCAGTGGATTACCATTCCCGGTTTGATTTCTTTAAATTTCATTCTGCGCCCTCCTATTCGTGATACCGTCTTGTCGTGCCATCCTCAAATGTGATTTCCAGCCACTTAGGATAGTTTCGGTCTGCATACATTGACTGCTGAGTATACGGAACATATTTCACATTTTCACCAAAACCTTTCGGCTTCATGTGAGATTTCTCGCAGGTCTGGCACTTCTTCTTTTCACTGTACATCTCACCACATATTCCGCAATAATAATGCGTTACTTCTTTCATTCTTTTTCCTCCCAACAATCGCAAATCAACTCGATTTGGTTGTAATAAATTCCTGATACTGGTGCTATCCCGCAAGTACCTGTGCATCTTTTGTCACCAAAATACACACCAAAAATTATGTTGATGATATTATGCCTACAGTTTCCGCAACGTTTATCATCTGTCGGCTCTTTCAGCTTATTCATTCTGCATCCTCCTCATCCTCATCAGGCTTATATATACGTTGCTGTTAATATCGTCCATCTTTCCCCTCCCATTCCTCGCAACTCTCATCATAGATAATTTCGAATCCGAAGCCGTCCGATTCCTCGTTCTGGCACTCATACTCCCGCCTGTACGCCCATTTCCCCATGTATTCGCTCTCACGGTTCACTGGTTTGTTATAGCGGCAGGTGCCGCAACATTTTCGCTCACTCATATCTTGCCCTCCTGAAATTTTTCGTAGACCCTACGCAGCTCGCAGACAGAGCTTGAACCTATGTTTCTTATCTTCATCAGTTTTTTGCTGTCCACTGACACAGCCTCTTTGAGTGTGGTGTAGCCGCCCCTTATCAGAGCATTTGCTGTCCGGTTTGACAGTTCTCCCCATTCCTGCAGCTTGTTCAGTTCGATATCTTCCGGATGCTCGTAATCCTCGCCCTCTTCTGGTACATCCGGCATATCGTAAAATTCTGTCCCGGCTTTGAGCGCGGCATAGATGCTGCCTACAATTTTTGTCGCCTCATCCAGAGTGCCATAAATGCCCAGATCGACACTCTCGTTGGTATCCTTGACAAAGCCGATCAGGCCTTTCAGCCCTTCATCTGTCTCGAGTTCCAGTGCTTCGATTGATACGCCTGCTCCCGTTATGGCAATTGTCTTTTTATCCTGGCTCCTGATTATCATTGTCTTTCCTCCCATCCTTCACATACATATTCCGGTTCCGTAAAATCCCCGCGCCGGGTGGAATCGCCGTTACTGCAAGCCCAACTGAAATCATCGTGGTATTCGCAGGTGGCGCAGGATTTGCGCCCGGCTCTCTGCTCGCAGGAAGGGCAGGCCTGCCGCCCCTCCGGAATGATTGCGCCGCATATTATGCATCTGTCAGCATCCATGCCCGTTCCCTCCCAACGTTTTCTCCACCACATCCGTCCGTGGTGTGTAGTTTCTGTTCTCCATAGCCTTCTCAGCTTTCCTTACATCCCCCAGCAGACGCTCCAGCCTTAATTTCGGCTTTATTTGTTTCAGCCCAATCAAGTATAGGCTGAGTGGTTAAAATCGTGTCCTTGGCCTTTCTGCGTGTCCTGCGGACGTCCCTGAGTTGTTTGGCAAGCCTCGCATAGTCGTGGTAGCTGAGTTCATCCAGTTCCAACGCATGTTCGATGTCCTGTGTCTCCTGATTGGCTTCCCTCTCTGCCATCACAGCTATGCGGTTCTCCTGCTCGGTTTCCCGGAGGAAAGTCAGGAAGGCGGATATTTGCTCACTGTGCTTTATCATCTCCATCTTCCGTACCTTTCAGTTTGTCCAATTCTCCAGACAGCACCAGTGCCGTTGCCTCAATCACAATCCGCCACATAATCCAGTCCAGGTTCTTAAAATCAACGTCGCCAGATTTCGCATATTTGGCCTGTCCGCCGGTCTTCTGCATCATTGCGTGGCACAGTTCATTGACCGCTTCCTCCAGTGCTGGGATGTTCGCCTGCTGCCCGCCGCGCATCAGGAAATACCACATGGCATCCTTGACCATTTCCGACATCTGGTTTGCGGGGCAGGGCGGGATGGTTGTTTTGTTTGGCCTGTTTGCCATTTCTCGCCTCCACTATTTGTAATCCTCAAATCTATCTACCGCCCAAAATGCCACTCTGGAATTCACCCATCTTTGCAGCCGCAACAGTTCGTTTCCGCGTTTCAAATCCTGCTTGTTGTAAATCATCACGTATGGGTTAAAACCTATGTTCCTAAGCGTGTAAACCCGCTCTAAGTCCTGCTCAAACGTGGTGTTGAAATTTGTCAAAACAAATACGCTCATTTTCCGCTTATCCCATCCAGTAATTTCTTTAAATGCTTTGAATTTCGGGACAATCATTTCCTTGTCCCCGTAATTATCCCAGGCGAAATGTACCCGCTTGATTTTCATTCGCTTAAGCATTTCAGCTTTTTCCTCGGTCATTAACCGGATATCGATTCCCTGTGAGAAGTCCACCCACGAACCGCTATCAATAAGCTGTTGGAACAGTTCTTTCCAGTCCGGGCAGGCTGTAATGTTCGGGTCAAGCAGGACTATGTTTTTCTGCCCCCTCCAAAACTCTGACAGATCTGCGACTTTCTGGCTCCTGCTCCCCTCTTTACTGCCGACAATACAGAAATCACACCCACGTGGGCAGCCCCTTGTCAGGAACCCATAAGCTGTATTCTTTGTCAGTTCTGGATAGATGTTGTAGTCCGGATAAATATGCTCTATCTCATCTGGCAAACACTCGCCGCCATTTGGATAACCGTAGCCTGTACCGCCACGTATTATCTTTTTGGCATTGACCGGATGCTCATAATCTGGCGTGAACGTAAATACCTTGCTCATATATACCCGATCTGCAGGTTCCATCCAATCTGTAAGCGGCTCATACCACCCCACATCATCATCGTTCTGCTTGTGCCATGCGGATAGTTTCATCAGCGGCAGGTTTGGGAAATTATGACCATCAACATCTATCAGTCTGACTTTCATTTCTCATCACCAACCACCTCGCTCCACACATCCTCAAACAGCACCGGCAGCTTTTCGTACATCTGCTCCAGCAGCATCATCGCTACCTGCCGCATCTGCGGGTGTGCTGATTTTGCGCAGCGCAGGCGGAAGAAATGCCGCCATTCACGAATGTTTGCTGTCATGATTAACTCTGTCTTTACACTGTTATTCAATACCGCCCTTGCTTCTTCTGGTTTATGTCCCATTGCCAGCAAAATAAAATATTCGTCTTCTGAAACAAAACAAGCATTTTTCCATTCGTTATATGGCAATGTTTTAGGGTTAAAACAAGGTTTGATAAATGTCACCTCTCTGTCTTTTCCGTAATTGCAGTATCTTTGGCTCTCCATCGAGTAAGATGCCAGGCGGTGCCGCACAATCTCATGTGACACACCTCGGTCACAGATGAAACGTGCTGTGATAGATACGTGCTCCAATACGCTCTCATGCCCTGATTTGATAATTCCTTTCAGGAACTTCTCAGCGCTCTCTTCCGTGATTCTGGATTCTGACTTATAGCAGACGCGCCCGCACAACTCTAACTTTCGGTAAATTTCGTCTGCGTTGATGGGGTCGATTATCTCAACCCGTGGCTCTATGATTCTCATTCAATAATCCCTCCTGTTTGATTTGATACATCTTCTTCCCTTGCCGCTTCTCCTCCAGATAATCAGCAAATCCATTCATCAGCACTTGCCCTAGCCTACAATGGTTGCACTGCTCATCAATCTCATTGATGCGATCGCACAGGTAATTCCAATAATCGTCATTTTCTTCCACCTGATAGAAATCCTTTACCAGTTTCCAGAACTCCGTGAAAAACTGCGCTTCATCCGGAATCTCTGATTTGCTCACGCCTGCCATTATCACCACCTCCCATCAATCGAATACAATGTCTTCCTCCGGAACAAATTCAGGTAACTTCCGGTCTTCCCAACCTAACTCCCAATCAAATATTCCATCATGCTCAGATATGCGTTTTGATGATTCCTGGAAATATAGTGGGATGCCTTTTCGGTCTGTCTTTCCGGTCAGTCTGTTTTTGTAAACATACAGCCTCCGCTCGGATGTATCCCCATCGCTTTTATCATCATCCGGTCTGGAATACCGCATTGTCACGTCCACCAGGTTCGTAATGTTCGAACTGCCTGCCACGCTGTCATTGTCGAATTTATATCCGTTTGATTTGCGCGGATGAGCGATAAAGATAATCAGCACGTTATATGACTTTGCCATCCTCGCCAGCTGCTTCACAAAATTGCTCTGGTTCCGGTATAGGTCAGTCGTTATATCATCCTCAATCGCCGTCATCAGGTTGTCCACGATCAGCACCCGGCAGCCATATTGCTTGATGGCGGTTTCCATCGTCTCAACCAGTGCTTCTTCTTCGTTCCCATCGCCAACAATGCTATTGTCGTAGATGTATGCTTTGCCGGAATACCATACTTCGATGGCCGGGAGCACATCGCCATGGACTGTGTAAGACGTGTAGCCAAAATTGGATTGCATCGGGTTTATGTTCCGGCTCCCGGCCACCTGGTACTCAAACCATGCCCTGAAATGCCAGTTCATCAGTTCCCCGGAATAAAAGAACACCGGATACCCTGCTTTGATCGCGAACGTTCCAAACTGTGATGCTAATGTGCTTTTACCTTCACCGCGTTCCCCGGTCAGCGCGATCAGCTGCCCGAAATAGAATCCTCCAAGCAGCCGGTCAAGCTGATAGATTCCGGTGGAAAACCGTTCCATCTTTGACAGTTCCACGCGCTGCACTTTTTCCAACGGGATGATTTTCGGGTTTTCTATCGGGACTGCGTTTTTGATCGCCGCCCTGATTGCGTCCTTCCCGTACTTCCGCAGGATGTCATTTGCATCCTTGCAGCCCCGGTAATCTTCCGGCCTGACGTGTTTCACACACCCGGTAAACCGCATTTTCATTTCGTCCAGTAGCGTGATGTGGTCTTTTTCATAATCCCCGAACACTATCAGTGTTTCAAATCGTTTCAAAAAATCCCAACAATACGGAACCCACGTAAACCCCTTTGCCCCGGTCGGCACGCTGACCGCATTCTCGATTCCCGCTTCCGAAACGGATAAGCTGTCGATCTGCCCCTCTGTCAGTATCAGTGTCTTATTTTCCAGATTGCACTGGCTCATTCCAAACAGGATAGGCTTGCAGTCTTTCTCGCACCATTCCTTGTTCCGGTCGTGCTCCCGGTCGAAGTCTGTCTTCCGGTATTTCACGAATTGCAGTTCGTCCCGCTCATCGTAAAACGGAAATACCAGAATGTTGTCGTGTTCCTTCTGGACTGTGATGTGGTATCGCTCCGTCACCGCCGCCGATATTCCCCGGCCTTCCAGATAAGCAACTGCTGGCGCTTTGGGCTTGGGCTTTTCTTTCCGCCGGAACTGCCTATACTGGCGCTGGCTGTTGTAATATTCGTCAACTGTGGTTCCCAGTGAAAAATTAAAATCGCGCGACAGGGTAATCATGTTTCCGTGTGCGCCGCAGGATGAGCGGAAACAATTGAACGTTCCGGTTTCCAGATTGATCGCAAATGTCTTTTTATCTTTTCCATTGCTTCCGTGGCAGTACGGGCAAATTTTAAAATGCAGCTCGTTCCCACGCTGGAATGTCTGTATCCCTTGCTCCTGCCCGAAGCGGATTGCATCGTCCACGGAAAAATTGTAAATGCTCATTCAGATTCCACCTCATCCCAGTTGAACCCCAGTTCCAGATCACCATCCTCAGAAGAGGAAAGCGCCGCAGGCTCTTCTTCACTTTTTTCTTTCTTACCTTCTTCTAAATTATTAATATTCTTGTTTGTTTCGCTCTGTTTTCGCTCAGTGTTCGCTCTCTGTTTTCCCAGTGTTTTTTCAGTGTTCGCTTGCTGTTCTTTCACTGTTCTTTCACTGTTCTTTGACTGTTCGCTCACTGTTCTTTCACTGTTTCCCTGATACTCTGCATAATTGGTTACGGAAATGATAGTTTTTTTATGGTCGCTGACTGCTGTCACCATTCCAACTTTTTCCAACTCAGTAAGGAATTTTGTTACTTTGCACACTGACCATCCCCACCGCTCACCTAATTTTCGTTTACTGGTAACAAACTGGCCGCGCTGGATACACAGACAGGATGCATTGAACCAAAACTCCTTGTCTTTGTGGTTTGCCAGCATAATCAGGTCAACCCACGCCTGCCCCCGCGCAAACGGTTTGTCCTTCCAAACATCGTTGTCCATGACATCACGATATAGCTTTACCCATCCGGATGTTCCGGCAGTGCATTCAATCTCCCCATCCATCCATCTCACCTCTTTCCAGCCGTTCTTTCAGATCGCGATATAGCACTTCTTTTATCAGTCTTCCACTGTTCTCTTCTTTGCAGAAAATCACATTCATGTTGTATCGAATCATCCACGCAACCGCCGAAGCAGCGAACGCATTCGGATTCATTTTGCTTCGATATTTTCCATTCAACAGGTTCTCCCAGTTCGCATTTTCGCAAATTAGGTAGATTCTGCTGTTTTTTTCTGTGGCGCGTTCGAACTCTCTCTGGAACCTTTTTCGACCTGTTCCGAAGCACATAGCCCATTCGTCAAGACTCATTTTTCGTTCTACAGCACACAGCGGACTGATTCTTATGGAAGTGTCATATATCTTTTTTCCGTTTGGCAGTGTGGCGTTATACGTATAATCACCATAGTCCAGTGTTGCCCGGCTGTACGGAGCGCCTAGTGATTCCAGGCGTTTCCGCGCGCGCTCCGTGTCTTGCTCTCTGGTGTCACAGATGATCTCGAATGACTCCAACACTGCCCTCTGATCGAAAATATCCATAAGCCATCAATCAAACGGGAGTTGTTCGTCCACGCCATCTGGAATGTTCATCCAACCGTCACCGCTCGGTGCTGATGCATTGGAAGGTGTCGGAGCGCCGGGAACAGGATCATCATCTGGAAGTGTAAAATTGCCAGATCTGATCTTTTCAACGGTGCATGTCCGCTTGAGATTTGTTATCCATCCGATGCTTCCGTCATTTTTCTGATATGGCCGCATATTGAACAAACCGCCAAAAAGCTTCCCCTTGAATTTCTGTTCATCCCAATCAAAATGGTAGCCCGGATTGGATTCCTCCAATATATCGGTAAATGTCCGAAACCACCGTTTTGTTTTGTTATCTTTGTCGCTGCCGTCATCATTCGGAACATTCAGCAGATAGTTGCAATGCCACTTTTTATCTTCTTTCTGCTGGTTCTTATACTCATTGGCATAAAATTCCTTATACTCGCCCTCCGCGATATCGCAGCCGATCTTGATATACTGTCCGCGGCTGTTTTCACAGATCTGTGCCCCCATAATTTTCATCACATAACCACCCTTCGGCAACTGCTGATAGTCCCCATAAGCCTGTGTTTTGTCATAGTCTCCAAATCTTCTGATTGCCATAATTACTGTGTCCTTTCTGTGTTAAAATTCTTCCAGTGCTCTAATCACTGCTGTTATGTCGTTATCAATTTCATTCTCTTCGAAGGCTCCAAACGGTGTTTTTGCTGTACTATTGTTCGCATGTGTTTCAAACAGATATTTCCCGTTTTCACATTTTGCGAAAAGAACCGTTGTGAATTTACTTTCCAGTACAATTTTATTAAGCTTCTTTCCGTTGGTCTTAATTCTAGAAAATTTATATCCGTCATCATCGGAAACAGATTCACTGTGTGCTGTAAAAATAATTATCAGATCATTCCGCATTCTCAGCCCCATATCTACGACTTGATAAACGTATGATGCAAGATCACGCCATTTATCATAGGTTGCTTTGTTGATATTTCGCATTTCCTCAGCGACCATAATTCCATTGAGTGTATCTACTACAAGGGTCTTAAACTGCAAGCCCTTCTTATTCTTTGACTCAACAAGATTATTGTCCTTATCGAGCTCTTTCCCATCAAGCCACGCCATAAGCTTCAATACAATCTGCGGATAATCTGTCGAAATATAGTTCTTCCCAGAAGAATATTGATTTCGCCATCCCTTCCAACTCAAACCTTTTTTGTCACAATCTATGTAATAGGTTGTTGCCGGGTCGAGATTGCGCATAGATGTTGTTTTTCCGGAACCGGATTCGCCCATCACGCAAATCACTTTTGCCATAAATCCGCACCTCACTTTATTCTCAGCGATTCCCCACGCTCTCCCAGATGCGCCCACGGGACTTTCTCTGTCTTAAGCAACTCTCTGATTTTTGCATTGTCCGGTGTCGGGTCGTGCTCGATCAGATAATCATTCGGAATGTCGCTGATGTCTCCATCAATCTCCAATGGTGCAAGCCCACCGTTCTTCTGGATACTGGTGATTGCCTTGATCTTTACCATCCCATCCATCAGCGCATCGGCCTTGCGCGTGGCTTTTTGCACTTCGATCATGCGCGTTCTCATGCGGCGCCTCTTGCTTTGATCCTATTGCCATCCTCATCTTTAAGGATATACACGCCAGAGCGGATATCATGCTTATGGATGGTGGTGTTATACTCCCGCGACACCCCGTAGCCATGCGGGTTGTACTGCGGTAAGATCTTCAGCACCAGAAAATACGGTGTCTCCTGCACAACCTCTGCTTTATGCTCCGCCCATCTCCACGGGTCTGTCGTGTTGTCATCCAGCAGCATACTCGGTTCCATCAGTTCACGCGGTCTGATTCTGATGGTTTGCCCAGCCAAATTGTAATTTCCCCAAGATCTGATTTTGCTCATCTCTCCCACTCCCCTCTATCAAGTGTGATGATCTTAAAACTATCTTCGCTCCCGCTCCACTGCTGCGCTCTGTGTTTCCGGCGCGGCTGCTTGCGCTTTGGTTCCGTTACTACCAAAAATGCCGATGTGCCAACAGCAGCCGTCATAAGTGCGATAAACGCTACATCCTCAATCGGTCGCTGTGTCCACGCCCACTGTGCTGCGGCTGCCGCAAAGAACGTAAGCACTCCGGTTACTGCAACCGCATAATATCTCAATGTTTTTGCTTGCATTTGATTCTCCCTTCTCCCCGGCCTAAAGGCCGCGGGGATTTAAAGATTACGGATTTTGAAAGCCGGGCGCACCCCAAGGACGTTCGACGCGTTGGCATAGTACGCATTGCCGTTGCCGCCCACAATGGCGAAATAGGCGGAAGAGATAACATCCCGCAGCCAATACCAATCAAACGCTTCATTTTCACCGCGAAACGCTATTCTGTTTCTTCTCTGCTTCATTGGTTCCCAGGGCTGCTGACTCTCGTTTTCAAAAATATTTGCTTTATCTGGAATAGTAAGTAAGTCACCATTAAATACCGGAATCATTCTGTACATGATTTTCTTTGGGAATGACGCGAGAATTGCGGTATTCAACGTCTTTCTCAACTCAGATGCTTCGTACCCGCCTTCCGTCGTATTGATTGGATTCATTCGATATTCCTCGTTCAGGCAATTCACAAATAAGAACGTCGTTCCCTCTGCGTCCTGGTCGACTGCCATTGCCTTTACCTTTTCTCCGGTCTTGAGTTTGAATGAGATAATATCTCCAACCAGAAAACTATTTGTTTTGAACTCTACGTTTCGTTTTACTTTCATTCTGCTTCTCCTTTCCCGGCTGATCGCCGTAAAACCAACATCTCCCAACGATGTTTCCACTTATCAAAACTATCGCGCCCGGAATATCTACTGTCCGTCTGTAAGCTTTCACAACTTCCTGTTCAAAGATTTGACCGTATCTTTCGTTAAGCTTGTCCATATCGCCTAATACGTTCTCACAATAGTCAATCAAGAAGAAACTGCTTCCCTCTATGCTTCCGAGGTAAATCATTGTGTCAGGCTTAAACCTTTCAAGACGTTCTCTTAATGTCATTGTGAAACCTCCTCCGGCCATTCATCCAGCCCTGCATATTTCATTACCTTTGCACGGTAGATGTCGTATCGGTAAGACTTACCAGATTTTGCTTTCCGAGCCTGGCCGATCTGGAGCGTTCGCTTATCTTCCGGCAGATACATCTCTTTTCTGAGCCTGTATCTGATTTCATCCTGCCCGATGCCAAGGATTGCTGATGCGGTGCTGACTGAGATTTTTTGGTTTGCCACATCCGTCAACTTTTTGCTGGTTCCGTGCGGTGGTCGGGTTGGCTTGCGTTTTAGTGCTATTGCTCTCATCTGCGCCACCTCCCTTATGATTCATCTTCCAGAAAATACTCGATGGATACGCCGAAATACTTTGACAGCTTATGCAAACTTTCAAGGCTAGGCTTCGTCCCTCTGTTTTTCCAATTTGAAAAGGCGGTCTGACTAATGCCTGTTTCCTGCGATACTTGATAGCTTGTTTTGTTAGTTTCTGCCAATAATTCCAAGTACTTTTTGTACACTTTTGAACCTCCTTTCTCTTGAAAATACTTTCGTTCTGTGATATACTTTCAAATACAAAACTACCACATTCTATACAAGACAGCATACCGCAGAACCTTAGTATTTTTTGCGCTTACTTTCGTTCGCGTAATTACACTATACTCCTTTTTTCGTAAGTAGTCAAGTGTTTTTACTAATTTTCTCGAAAGTATGCTATCTTTGTGAAAGGAGCACAATTTATGTATGAGATTTTTGAGCAACTTTTACAAAAAAATGGCGTTACTGCTTACAAAGTAGCCAAGGAAGCGGGCGTAACGCAGACAGCTTTGAGCAACTGGAAGTCGGGAAAGAGTACGCCAACAACAAAGACATTGCAAAGGATTGCGGATTATTTCGGTGTTACCATTGATTATTTGATGACAGGGAAAAAATCAGAAGACAGCCCCGGCTACTATCTGAACGACGATGCCCGCGAGTACGCACAATTCCTATTTGAAAATCCGGAATACAAAGTATTGTTTGACGCATCCCGTAAGGTCAAAAAAGAAGACATCCAATTTGTAAAGGAGATGATCGACCGGGTGAGAGGTGGTGATGCGTATGAGTGATGTGTTTACGGCACTGGAAGACTTGCCGCCTTCCATCGCAGGATATACAGTTGTGAATCCAGATGATACATACACAATCATCCTGAACACAAGAGTTACACATGAACGACAGCTTGAGGCGTATCAACACGAAATACGCCACATTCAGGAGCAGGATTTTGAGAAGGAAGATGTGCAAGAGATAGAATCAACCGCGCATAATGTGGGGTCTGATTATGCGTGAAAAGATATATCGAATCATCGAGCCAGATGGAGAAGGATGTAAGCCAAGCGCGGTCTATGATCTGGTAATGATGGCAGTCATAATCATAAGCCTGATCCCGCTTGCGTTCAAGCAGAGTAATGCCCTGCTGTCCGCAATTGACCGGATCGCGGCGGTCATTTTTATAGCCGACTATATTCTACGTCTTTCGACTGCTGACATGAAATTAGGTAAAGGGGCACTATCATTCTTCCTTTACCCATTCACGCCGCTGGCTATCATCGATCTGCTGTGCATCCTGCCGTCGTTTGACATCATCAGCTCAGCGTTCCGGCTGTTGAAGGTATTCCGACTGTTCCGTGCCTTTCGGGTGTTTCGTGCTTTTAAGGTAATCCGGTACTCGAAAAGCATCCGCATCATCTCCAAAGTGATAACCGCTCAAAGAGAACCCCTGGGCGCGGTGTGCATCTTGGCATTCGGGTACATCCTGATCGCAGCACTCGTAATTTTCAATGTGGAACCTGATACTTTCGGCACATTCTTCGATGCCGTCTATTGGGCGGCGGTCAGCTTGACAACTGTTGGATATGGTGACATCTATCCAGTCTCAACAGCTGGTCGGATCGTGACGATGCTATCATCATTTGTCGGAATTGCAATTGTGGCGCTTCCATCTGGTATTATTACGGCAGGTTACATGGATGAATTGAGCAAAGATCAAACAGATTAAACCGCTGCGGCGTTTTAATAAAATACAAAAGAAAAGAGGGAAAAGTATGAAAACTATCAAACGATGCATTGGCCTTATGATGCTGTCTCTCGTTCTAGCGCTCTCCCCGTGCGGCACGGCTACCATGGGGATACCCGCGAGTGTACAGGCTGCCACCGTAGAAATCAGCGCTACATCCGCCACACTGATTAAAGGGCAGACGTTGACACTGGAAATCACAGGGACTGACAGCACGGTCACATGGAAAAGCAGCAAAGCTTCCATTGCAAAAGTGAATTCAAAGGGTAAGGTCACCGCAAAGAAAAAAGGGACTGCCACAATTACAGCGACTGTCGATGGAGTGAAATATAAATGCAAGATTACGGTCGTGACACCATCCATCAGCGTCACAACTCTTTCCCTGACTGTGGGGAACACGCAGAAGCTGAAAATCAGCGGCACAACAGAAACAGTGACATGGAAGTCCTCTAAAAAGAGTGTTGCCACAGTAAACAAAAACGGCAAGATTACGGCAAAGGCTGCCGGGACTGCAACCATTACAGCGACTGTATTAGGGAAGAAATACAAATGCGTGGTAACGGTCACAAAGGAAACGTCAACCACCGTATACGTCACCGAAACAGGAAGTAAATACCATCAAGCAGGGTGCCGGTACTTGGCCGACAGTAAAATTGCAATCAGCCTGTCTGAGGCAATTGCAGCAGGGTACACGCCTTGCAGTGTATGCAATCCATAAACACAAAAGCCGCCCGGCGCTCGCAACACCGGACGATGAACATTGACAATATAATATGTTTAACCGGGCAGTCGGTAGAGCGGCTGTGGCAATCCGCCCTGAGTCTTGGAGGGAGGAATGCTTATGAGCGATTACGAGATGTTTATGATAATTATTGCGATTGCAGATTTAATCGTATCCATACTTACATATTCCCATAAGAAATAGCCGCCCTGCTCTCTGGTAAAGAATAGGCGGCTATCTCTTAGTTAACTTATTTCGCGCCGGGACGGGGAGCCTTGACCTCCCTTACCGACTGTCTTGTTAAGCACACTATACAATACTAAATTACATTTTTAAACAAAATAGCTATTTGCTTTTCATGCTTGTGGAAAGCCGCCCGATACCACCAATACCGGACGACTCCCCAGAGGAACCGTGCATAGTTCCATATTCGGACAAAGGAATTATACCACAATCCTCTTATCCCTGTACAGAAAAATTTTACAGTAAAGGAGGATATTTTTATGCCAAAAAGAAAGAAATACCCGAAATTACCCTCCGGGTATGGGTCAATACGGTACCTTGGCAAGAACCGGAAGAACTGCTATGCCGTCCACCCACCATGCAATATCAATAACTGCGATGAACATGGACGATACATCCGGCCTAAAGCGCTGTGCTATGTGGATGATTGGTATGTTGGATTTGCCGTACTGAATGCGTATCACGCTGGGACATATAAACCTGGCGATGAATTGCAATTTAAACAGTATCGCGCTCTGTCTGAAACCGATCTTGACGCATTCTGCAGACGATTGCTGACCGATTACAATGCTGATCGCCACGTTGAGGTGGTGAAGAAAGAGAATGAGCCAACGTTTGCAGATGTGTATAATCAGTTTTTTGAGTGGAAGTATGGTGAGCGCGCGGCAAAAAAGCTGTCAGAATCATCCATGCGTTCCACGCAAGCTGCTTTCAAAAATTGCTCGTCTGTGCACGACAGGATATTCCGGGATTTGCGCCTGGAAGATTTGCAAAAATGCCTGGACGACTGTCCACTGAAAAAAGTAAGCATCGGGAATATTATGTTGCTGCTGAAACAAATGTATAAGTTTGCAATCCCACGTGAGTTGTGCGATAAGGATTATGCGCAATATCTTGTCATGCCAGATGCAGAAGAAAACGAGCATGGCGTGCCATTTACAGACGACGATCTGAAAGTGCTGTGGGAACATAAGACTGACCCGGTTATCGAAATGATTTTGATCATGTGCTACTCTGGCTACAGAATTGCAGCATACAAAGATATCGAAGTCAACCTTGATGAATGGTATTTTAGGGGTGGTGTAAAAACACAAGCTGGCAAGGGCAGGATTGTACCAATCCACAGTGCAATACAGCCACTTGTTGTCGCCAGGATGAAGCGGAACGGATGTATGTTGACTATGACTACGGCTGGATTCCGGAATACTTTTTATAGGTCGCTCAAATCTGTTGGTATTGAAAAGCATACGCCACACGATTGCCGCCATACATTTTCCTGGCTGTGTGAAAAATACGGCGTGAACGAAAATGACCGCAAGCGTATGCTAGGGCATTCTTTTGGCGGAGATATCACGAACGGCGTATATGGGCATAGAACGTTAGATGAATTAAGGTCGGAAATTGAAAAAATTAAGACAAATTAACAGAAAACGATTGTGACTAACTTGTGTCTAGTAAATCCGAATTTAATACAATTCATTGATGTTTTTTGGAAGTTTTAAGATTTCGCAAACCCGCGCAAATAAAGGAAAAATCCAGTGTTTAAGCGGGTTGTTCGAACAAATGTTCAAATAAGGAAAAGATAAGAAAATAGGGATTAGGCGATAGACAACAAAAAAGCTCTGAC
>JAJPWX010000024.1 GCA_021205755.1 Lachnospiraceae bacterium
ATTATACCACAGGAAGCAAATAAAGTCGAATTAATTTAAAAATACTGTACTAGGAGAAGTATATGCTATTTCATTAGCTCAGACGCTGGGGGCATATTCTTTGGTAACGGATGACATCAAACAAGGTGGCCCATATATGTCGTTACTGCAGTTTGACGATGATGTTATGCCTTTTACCTTTTCAGATGTCCTGATACTGAGATATTTGCTTGGTGATGTGGATGCGAATCAAACAGTGATGGATTTTGATATGATTAATTATTCTTCTGATATGAATTGGTCATTTGGCAGCCATATTAAGAGATTTATTAAACGCTTTTTGAAAGAACCGTATAGCTTAAAAGATAAGATGTGGATGCAAAAATTAGTGAATGAAAATAGTATAAAAATGAAAGACAAATTAGCCGTATTGAGTAGAGTGATAAAAACAAAAAAAGATTGAGGGATGGACGGCTGATTCTGCTCTGGCAGAAATGGGGAAGTGGCATGGATTCATTCTGTATGGACACCGATAATTTCTCTCTGCTTTTGCTGCATGAAAAAATTACTCATAGTCCGAAAAAAGCGAAGTTCTTCGGTATCAGTAATGTTGGTTGATTCATCCAGTAACTCTATACTTGGTTCAAATGTCTTTTGACACAGCAAATATGCTTCATGGATTTCTCTTGTTTTTTCAGTCATTGATATCGTCTTCTTTCTGTTGTGTCAGCAATAGTTGCATTGAACACTACTTTAATGATAGCTGATGGCTTTGTCAAGAAAAAATATTCAGATGACAATCTCGGATAGCCCAATTAAGCGAATTTCGGACAAATCCGCTTGATGCTGTATGAAGCGTTGAGGGAGACAGCATGAAGCAACATCTCCAAAGTAAAAGTAGCGTTTTTTCAGATGCTTCATATGATAAAGAAAATCATTTTAAAGGATTATCATATGAAACTGAAACGAATCATGGCGTGCAAATTCCGGCCCATCGGCGTGAGCTTTCCAAAATGAGCGGCGTGTGAATTCCGACACAGCGGCGCGGCTATTCCGTCACAAACGGCGCGCCTTTCTTTATAATGGATGTTGTAACTTATCAACCGTCCATATGAGAAAGGAGCACCAAATGCAAAGTTACTCAACAATCATTGGTGTGATAGAACTACGCCTGCAGGATATTAGCTATCTCACCATCCAGCATCGGTACGACATTGGGAGCAGTACCGTTACACTTATCATGAACCGTTTCAAAAAAATCGGAATTCCTCTCGATGATTTGAAAACCATGTCACCAAAGGATGTGGAGATTGCTTTCTATCCGCCGGAAAACCTCCGCCGGTCTGAAAAGGAACCTCCGGATTTCTATGAGATCCATCGCCGGATGATGGCAATGAAGCGGCCGGATCTCTCATTCGTCTGGATGGAATACAAGCAGGCACATCCAGACGGCTATCAGTTGTCACAGTTTTACAAGCTTTACGGTGATTTCGTAAAAGAAAACTTTGGACAGGATTCTGTCTCTATGCCTGTGGAACGAATTCCTGGCGAGCGGATGTATATCGACTGGGTTGGTGACCAGCCGGAACTCCTGACAGACCCGGCTACCGGTGAAATTCATAAGGTCCATATATTTACAACGACCATTGGCTTCAGTAGCTGTGTTTACGCAGAAGCTTTTCCTGATGAGAAGCTTCCCAGTTTTATCGCAGGAGTGGTTCATGCCCTGGAATTCTATGGGGCTGTTCCGAAATACCTGGTGCCGGATAATCTCCGCACCGCAGTCTCCAAACACACAAAGGATGAACTGGTTTTGAACTCAGCCTTTTCTGATCTGGAAGACTTTTATGACACAATCGTGCTCCCGCCGCCAGCCCGCAAGCCACGGGGGAAGGCAACGATTGAGAACCACGTACGCTTTCTGGAGACCCATCTGGTTGAGCGGTTAAAGGAAAAAGTCTTTACCAGTCTGGAAACGCTTAATGAGGAAACTGAAAAGATAATAGCGGCAATCAATCAGGACAGCTTCCGGAATAAAAATGACATCCGCAGGGCACGGAGCTACGCATTTGAGACCTATGACAAGCCGCAGATGAAGCCGCTCCCATCAAGCTGCTTTACGACTTGTGATTACAAATACTTTTTGCGTGTACCGGATAATTACCATCTTGAGTATGACGGCCACTATTATTCTGTATTATACACATACCACGGCAAGCCTGCAATACTCAAGGCCACAATGAGTGAGAACCGGATCTGTGATGAAAACAACCGGTTCCTTTGCAAACATGTACGCTCTTATAAAGATTTTCCGCGCTATATCACAGATGACAGTCATATGCCGCCGCAGCACCAGTACTACAAGGAACTGAATGCACATGACAGGGCATACTACCGCAGATGGGCATCTGTTTACGGGGAAGCCATGGTAACGCTCATTGACCGGATCCTCCGCGGTGTTAAACATGAGGAACAGGCATACAACAGTTGCAAGGGAATCCTGCATATGTGTAATGATGTCCCGAGGAATATCGCAGCAGAAGCCGCCCAGACCTGCATTGATTCATCAGCCTGTAAGTATACCTATTTCAAGAAAGCCCTTAGCCGTCTGATGAATCACGAGACGACTGGAGGCAGTACATCCGGCCAGCTTCCGGAGCATAAGAACATCAGAGGGAGGGATAGTTATCAATGAATGAACCCATTTCTCTGAGTAAAGAAGAACTTTTGCTCTGTGAGCGTCTGCGCAGCCTTAGGATGTCTGGGATGGCAGATGCATTTGAAGCCCAGATGCTGGACCCAAATGCGGATCTGGTGCCTTTTATGGAGCGGTTCAGTTCAATCGTAAACAATGAATGGCAGATCCGTTACAACAAGAAATTTAACCGTTTATTGAAGAAAGCACATCTGCGGTATCCGGATGCAGATCTGGATGAAAGCATCTATGATCCTGCGCGGAAGCTGGACACTACTACCGTTGAACGCCTGGCGGACTGTCACTGGATTGATGAGGGGAAGAACCTTCTGATCACCGGCATGACCAGCAGTGGGAAAACCTATCTGAGCAATGCACTGTGCATCTCAGCGCTGCGGCAGATGAAAACAGTCTTATATATCCGGGCCAATACACTGATGCTGGAACTGGAACAGGCAAGACTGAAGACCACTTATCTGGAACAGGTGAAAAATCTCTCCAGACTGGATCTTCTGGCAATCGACGATTTTGGCCTGATGGAACTGGACCTGGATAAATGCCGCGACCTGTTTGAAGTCATTGACGGACGGGACGGCCGTAAGTCCACCATCATCATCTCTCAGTTTCCTGTCAGCTCATGGTTTGATCTGCTCAAGGAACATACCTATGCAGACGCCTGCCTGGCACGTATAACCGATAAGCGCCATAGTTATCGGCTTGAGATGAACGGTATCAGCATGAGGGAAGTTAACAAGTAAAAACCAGTAAACCCAGGAGCGTCGCTCCGCGCCGTTTAAATCGGACTGAGCGCGCCGTTGGCGCGGAACAGCCGCTCCGTTTTATCGGAATTCGCACATGGCGGCAGTATGTTCTCTGATACTTGTGATTGGAAATCCTGCGGCTGCTTTCGCTATGGATGAGGCAGCTTTATCGGAGACGGAGTCTGCTGTAGCAGAAACAGAGCAGAAACTCACCGCAGTTACCCTAAATGAGGTGGCTCACTCGATTTTCTATGCACCGCAGTATGTGGCGATTGAACTGGGTTACTTTGAGGAGGAGGGCATTGACCTGACTGTTGTGACGGGCTTCGGTGCGGATAAGACGATGACTGCGTTGATTTCCGGTGAGGCGGATATTGGGTTTATGGGCTCGGAGTCCTCGATTTATACCTACAGCGGCGGTGCGGCGGACGCACCGGTCAATTTTGCGCAGCTTACCCAGCGTGCCGGGAATTTTGTGGTTGCCAGAGAGAATATTGAGGATTTTTAGTGGAGTGATCTGGCTGGGAAAAACGTTTTGGGCGGGCGTGCGGGTGGCGTACATATATCAATGTAAATTATGAGAAGAAAACCGCTTCTCATAATACTCCAGAATCTAGCGATTCTGTCGCTAACTTATCGGGTGAAAACTCGCAAGCGCGTTTTCCTTCCGATAAGTTAAATTATGAGGCGATTGTAATTTTGTGTAACTGGGTGGAAAGGATGGAACAAAATGAACGATTTGAAACAAAGGATTCATGACGACAGCAACGGCCTAGACTACGTGCTTGTTGGAGATTATTACATTCCTGACCTGATATTGGACAAGCCAAAAGCAGAGCCGGAAGAACAGCGCTCCATAGGGAAGTGGGGACGGATGCACAGAGAGTATCTGAAGGAATGCCGTCCGGTGGCGTATAATGAAAGCCGCGCAATGAAAAATCGCTGCGCGATTGGCGCAGCCTGCGTCCATACTCGTTGCACGAGTACGGACATATAATGATCTGCTGCTGTCCGGCAGACTCTGGGCGTATGCCGATCTGAATGAGCAGGCACAGGCGCGCCTGGAAGTCATTATTGGTCAGATGAAAGATGCTGAAGGCGTGACTGAGGATTTGAAGCGCCGTGATTATTGGAAACGCCCCCTCGCTTCATCTCCGCATCCGCTCCGGTCGGTGCTAAACGCCTGCCACTGGCAGGCAGCACCAGCGGCAGATCGGGTGCCCATATAAAAACGCTTCGTGTTGGGGCACCCTGGTGGGGTTGGGTGCAGCGTATGGGAAATATCCAGAACCGTGCCGAGAAAATTATCTGGACAGAAATGATTTATCAATGATTTGTTATTAGATAGCGGAGGCCGTCTCTTTGGAG
>JAJPWX010000041.1 GCA_021205755.1 Lachnospiraceae bacterium
TACCCAGCGTGCCGGGAATTTTGTGGTTGCCAGAGAGAATATTGAGGATTTTGAGCGGAGCGATTTGATTGGAAAAGACGTTTTAGGCGGGCGAGCAGGTGGCGTACATATATCAATGTAAATTATGAGACGATTGTAATTTTGTGTAACTGGGTGGAAAGGATGGAACAAAATGAACAATTTGAAACAAAGGATTCATGACGACAGCAACGGCCTGGACTACGTGCTTGTTGGAGATTATTACATCCCTGACCTGATATTGGACAAGCCAAAAGCAGAGCCGGAAGAACAGCGCTCCATAGGGAAGTGGGGACGGATGCACAGAGAGTATCTGAAGGAATGCCGTCCGGTGGCGTATAATGATCTGCTGCTGTCCGGCAGACTCTGGGCATATCTTGCCGATCTGAATGAGCAGGCACAGGCGCGCCTGGAAGTCATTATTGATCAGATGAAAGATGCTGAAGGTGTGACTGAGGATTTGAAGCGCCGTGATTGGTGGGGCTGGGTGCAGCGTATGGGAAATATCCAGAACCGTGCCGAGGAGATCATCAGGGCAGAAATGATTTATCAATGATTTGTTATTAGATAGCGGAGGCCGTCTCTTTGGAGGCGGCTTTTCTATTCTGTTTGAATGATATAGTTTAATCTGGTAAAAGGTCATTTTGCCCCCTTACCCAAAAACACATATTCAAGTCTGTTGAAGTGGTAAGTGGTCACTTTGACCACTTACCAGAGTTTAAAAGAACTGCGTTAAGATTTTTTAAGAATTGTTAAGGTGCATGTTAAGATTTTTGTTTTATTATAGAATTATATACCCGTATTCGCAAGTATGGACGAGGGCAGCTTTTTTCTGATGAATTTCGGATTGAAATATAAAAACTTTGCTGTATAGTAAATATAGGATTGCACATGGAGGATGTATGAAGAAACAAGAACCTTTTTTTCGTAGAAAAAATTGCAGGAAAGACAAATACAGAAATGATGACTATAAAAGTGATAAATGTAAAAGCACCCTTATAGATTGCGGAGCAGCTAAGAAATGGATATTGCTTGCAGGAAACATATTGGCAGCATGGGTGATATTGACATTGGCAGATGCGGCAGCTTCGGAGATTGCATATGACATTATGTATATAAAGTGGGATTCTTTGATACTGACTACCTGTTTGTATTGCGTTCTCGATATCTTGTTTGCAGCCTGTTCTGTTGGGCTTTATGCAAGGTACGTTTTAAAAATGGAGCCGGGCGAATTATATATGGGTATTTCTCAAAAATGCGTGATACGTCAGAATATCCGTTGGTATATGGCTGCTATACTTTTGCCGGTTTTTTTGATATGTTTCTGCATATTATTTACGGACGGAAGCCTCTACAGAGAAAATCTCCTTGCCGCAGATCTGGTATATGCGATATGCTGGTCTGTATCTGGCGCACTCAGGTGCGGATTTACAGACGGAATTGTGCTTTGCGGTATGGTATTAGGTTTTATGAAAAATAAATGGAACTGCATGGAGACAATTTTGATTTCCGGCGTTCTGTTTGCAGTGTTCCATTTTGGCTTTCCTACGGAAGGCTTTATTACGGAAAAAATGATATTAATGACAGCGACGCTATTTGTTATGGGGATGGCTTTTGCAGCGGTGACATGCGCGACCGGAGCAATCTGGGCTTCTGTAACCATGTATTCCGCTTTTTCGATGCTGTACGGCAGGACGTATATTTTGAATATTGATACAGAGCGTGATTTTAATGCAATCTGGAATTATACGATGAAAAATGAAAACTGGCTCATCGCTGGTTTTTCCGGAGCGGATGGAGTAAGAGTAGGGCTGACAGTTTTACTGGCTTTTCTGGTTGTGCTCCTGGCAGCTCTGCTGCAGTTAAGGCATTCAGAAGCCTCATAAGCTCTGAGACATATTGCGGATAGCATTACGTTCAGGAAATCTGACAGGGAGGAGAATTGACTGTAATGGAAAAACAGACAATCTTGATAGTAGAAGATGACGCGGCGATCCGGGAAGGCGTTCGCATTCTTCTGGAAGGGGAAGGCTATATTGTAGAGGAAGCAGAGAATGGACAGATCGGACTGGAACGCCTGAATAACAGGACAGATATCGTCATTCTTGATGTGATGATGCCGGGAATGTCCGGAATTAAGACCTGTGAAGAAATCCGCAAGGTGTCCAGTGTGCCGGTGCTGTTTCTGACAGCAAAGGTTCAGGAATCGGATAAGCTGGTCGGGCTGATGGCGGGCGGGGATGATTATCTGGTCAAACCTTTTTCTTATGCGGAATTATTAGGGAGAATAAAAGCGCTTCTGCGCAGGCGAAATGTGTATGACCGGCAAGCAGAGGAAGCGCCCCCTCGCTTCACTCGGCGGCAGGTCGGGCAGCCAACAGAATTGTGCTTCGCACAAGGCTGCCCTCAGGAAACAACGCCGGATAAAGAACAATGGCTGGAGCATTCCGGGATACGGATCAATACCAGAAAAAATCAGGCTTATTGCCGGGGTGAGGAAATCACACTTACGGATATGGAATACCGCTTGCTTTTGTTGTTTCTGGAATACCCACAGAAAGTATTCTCAGTAGAAAATCTGTACGAAAGCGTATGGGGAGAATCTTTTGTGTATACGTCCGGCAATACAGTTATGGTTCATATTCGCCGGCTACGAAAGAAGATCGAAGTTGACCCACAGAGGCCGAAACTGATTCTGACGGTGTGGGGAAAGGGGTATCAGTTTGGAGAGTAAGAATAGCCTGACAGGAAAGATGATCTGCCGTCTGCTTCATGGACTTGCGGTCGGAATTTTTCTGATTGTTTTGCTTTATTTTGGCTGCAAATATCTGATGAAACAATACTTCTGGCAATCCGGATATTTATATAAGGCGGAAGTAGAGCGGGCAGGAGAATTACAGGATTATGTGACACAGAACGGGCTGGCAGCAACCGATTCGGAGGAGCTTCGGGCTTGGGCAGAAGAAAGGAACATCAAGGAATTTACAGTTTCCAGGAAAGATGTGCTACTATTCGACATCACTTATGATGGAGAACTCTATCCGGGAGCAAAGGAAGTCAGCGCGCTTTCCTGGCGCTATTACTTTGCGGTTACGTTTTCTGATGGAGAAGCAAACGTCTATCTCTATGAAGGAGCGGTTTCTGTCTACTATAATATTCTGCTTGGAATTTCAGTTATAGTGGGATTTGCAGCCTGCCTTGGCGTTTTTATTTCCGGAATGCAGGAGGATGTGCGGTACATGGATCGGCTTCATCGTCCCAAAATGTCCTGGGGAACGCTTCTTCTGGTTGGAATCGTAAGCCTGTTCAGTATCGCTTTACAATGGGTATTGGCAGAAAATGGAAGCGGCTCATCTGCGCTCAGTGATTCTGTAATGCAACAGCACATTGCATACATATTTCTTGGTTATATTTTGATGTTGCTCATTTATCGCCTGGATTATAGTGTATTAGCAAAATATGGGATTTGGGTCGCTGCGGCTATCCTGATTCTACTGGCTGTAGACTGTACGTTTGGGCTGAGCATAAATGGAAGCACAATGTATATCTCAATTGGTTTTTTTCATCTTTCAGCTGGTTTCCTTAGCTGGCTGTATATACCGGTATTCGGTGCGGTACTGTATCATTATCGTGGTCAGGGCTTTGAATGCTTCTGGAAAATCCTATTTTGGGCTGTGATTCCGTTCGGTCTGATTTTTAAGGGAACATATCTTAGCAGGGCGATACTGGTATATATTTCGCTTGGCCTGTTGATGGCTGCAGCAATCTGGAAGGACTGGTTCCATGTGCCGAGAAAAAGAGGCTTGCTTCTGGCTGGCAGCGCTTTTTTGCTGATCCCAGCAGGAATTGCAGCTGTGATGGTAGCCATCGGCAACCTGCCTGTGGGATATTATCTCACAAAGCTTAAGAACTTCTTTTCGCCGTCTGCAACAGAGGCCTATCACGAGGCATACAGTTATACGATGGGGATGGTCCCGCCAGATCCTGAAATCGTGCCGCCTGATTGGGCGTGGGAACGGTAGCGTTTCGGTGACAGACCTCGCTGGTTACAATGGTGAATATATTCTTGTCAGCCTGGCATCCGCTTTTGGATTGTTAAGCGTGGTATTGGTTGTGTTTTTGCTGACTTTTCTGGCTGTGAAAACATTTCGGATTGCACTTCACCAGAAAAACCAACTTGGAATGATTTTAGGCTGCGGGTGCGGAATCGTACTGCTGATGCAGATTCTGACATCTCTATCTGTTGACTTTGGGCTAACAGTTGCTTTTAACACAGCCTTTCCGTTTCTTTCTTCTGATGGTGGAAACTTAATCTGTTCTTATCTGTTGCTTGGCCTTGTGCTCAGCATATATCGTTATGAGGATATTCTTCCAAAACGATTGCCGGATGAAGTAAAGGTATTGGAATAGTCATAACAGACGGACAGGCATTCATTTGGCGAAGCAATTGGATTGACCTCCAAACGGGGGCGTTTAATTCGGCCGCGTTTGGAGGTTCCTATTATTTTGAAATGAGTGGCTTATTCTTTCAGAGCAACATCAACGACATATTCACCGCTTACAAGTGATACGGAGTATTCGTAGGTGTTTCCTTCAAATTCAAAATTACCTTCGCATGAATTATCATCAAGATCATCTGTAATGTGAATTGCAGATTTTTAAGGGGTATGGTTGAAATTTTT
>JAJPWX010000059.1 GCA_021205755.1 Lachnospiraceae bacterium
ACAATGTGAAGAAACAATGGTCATGCGGAATAAGGTATGTTAAAATATGCGTATAGGTGCATGAGGAGGGGTTAAGATGAATAGTTTTAATAATATGTGGGATTTCCCTGTAATCGAAGGAGTTTCTTTTGTAAATGCAAATCGTGTTCACCCGCTTATGCAAAGAAGAGTTGATGTGCTTATTTCCGCTCTGAAAAAGAATGATAATATTCGCAAACTGGTATTATTTGGAAGCTCACTGGAATTTCGGTGCAACAGCTACAGTGATATTGATCTTTATATAGAAAAATATGACAAAGATAAGAAAATTGGAAATTTTCCGGAACTGGATTGTGAAGTGGATGTGATTACAGATTTGCCGTCGGATTCCAGACTGTATCAGGAAATTGACAGAACTGGATTATTGTTGTTTGAAAGGTAGAAGGATTTCTGTTTAATTATAGTAAACGACGTAAGTCGTTTTACTTTGTATGAAAAGAGGTGATTTTATGTGTGATATTCGATTATTTCGGAGTGCCAGGATGGATTACCGAACGGCAGAAATGGTATGGCGGGCGCAGATGAATGATGAGATGATTTTAAATAATGCTGCATATCATTTACAGCAGGCGGTGGAAAAGGTTTTAAAAGGTGCTTTGGAATGTGTGGGTGTGACAGTGCCGTATTCTCATAAAATCAGTAAATTGATCGCAATGATTTCTAATAACGGAGCTAATCTGATTGTGACGGAATGGCTGGACGATCATGCGGAAATGTTGAGCGAATGGGAAACGGAAACGCGTTATAATATGGATTTTCTTGTCGAAAAAAGAAAACTTGACAGGGCAATGGTTGAGGTCAAAAAGTTTATGGAAATAAATGGAATACAGGATTCTTTACGGGAAGAATTAAATGACCCGGAAGTAAGATCGAAATTATTGCGATGTCTCCCTGAAGACAAAAGAGAATGCACAGAGTTTGAGATGAATTGCTATTATATTATGTTTAAGAAAAAACTATAGCGTTTTAGACTTTATGAAGGTAAAACGACTTATGTCGTTTACTATAAAATACATGTATGCTGGTATAAAGCATGGGAAAATGGAAAAGAGGAGAAAACAACATGAATCATTATCCGGAAATACACCATCTGAAAAACAATCCTTCCTTAGAAGGAATGGCTTTTTTGAAAAGCGGCATTGTTTATTCCACGGAATCCGGCGGGGAGCTGACACTGGATTTGCTGCTTCCGTGGAGTGTGAGGGAGCCTGAGCTTTCCTCGAAGAGATATCCCCTGATTGTGTTTGTTCAGGGCAGCGCATGGACGACGCCGGATCGGGAAAATGAGATACCGCAGCTTTCTGCGTACGCAAGGGAGGGCTTTGTGGTCGCTACGGTCGGGCATCGCAATTACCAGAATGGATATCCGTTCCCGGCCTATCTGCAGGATGTCAAATGTGCGATTCGCTATCTGCGAAAAAATGCGGATCAGTATGGTATTGATCCGGAGCGTGTCGCGATCTGGGGTACCTCTTCGGGGGGAAATACGGCGCTTCTGGTGGGACTGACCGCAGGGGATCCGCGCTATGAGACATCTGAGTATACGGGATATTCTGACGCAGTTTGCGCAGTAGTGAGCTGTTTTGGGCCGACCGATATGCAGGATATCGTGGATCAGTACAAGGAAGATCCGACCATGCCGCTTATGCTCGGCGGCCTGTATGGCCCAGACTCGGAAAAATGGCAGGAAAGAATCTGTGAGATGAGCCCCATTTGCCATGTACATAAGGACGTGAAGTATCCGCCATTTTTGCTCCTTCACGGAGATGCGGATCCAGTGGTGCGCTTTTCAGAAATGGTGGATTTCTATCATAAGCTGCTGGATAGCGGTGTTTCGGCGGAAGCATATCAGGTCGATGAGGCTGTACATGAGGGAAATTTCTGGAGCGAAGAGGTGCGCAGCGTCATCCGGGAGTTTTTGATGCGGACGGTCGCATGATGGAAGATTTTCAGCTAGAGCCGGACGCTGTCTGCGCTTCTACACTTCGTTTCTGTCTGTGAGGCGAATAAAAGAAAAAAGATGATTAGCACTTATATAACGAAGAAAAAGCAGCCGGAGCGGCTGCTTTTTCAATGTGAAAATTAAAATCTGATTCGATGTCTTCTATTTCTGAGTCCCTATTCTGAAAAAGTACTTATCAGTTTTCGGTTTTTCTGGCACTATACTCGCTTGCTGCTTCCACAAATCCGCGGAACAACGGATGCGGGCGGTTCGGGCGGGATTTGAATTCCGGGTGCGCCTGGGTCGCGAGGAAGAAGGGATGATTCTTCAGCTCGATCATCTCGACAATGCGGCGGTCAGGAGAGAGTCCGGATAATGTCATGCCGTTTTGCTCAAGGATCTGGCGGAAGTCGTTGTTGACCTCGTAGCGGTGACGGTGGCGCTCATGGATTTCCTCTTCGCCGTAGAGTTCATAGGCTTTTGTCGTTTTATCCAGCACGCAGGGGTAGGAGCCGAGACGTAGGGTACCGCCGATGTCCTCGACGCCATTCTGATCCGGCATCAGGGCAATGACCGGATATTTGGTCTGCGGATCCAGCTCAATACTGTGCGCGCCTTCCAGGCCAATAACGTTGCGTGCATACTCTACAATCGCCAGCTGCAGGCCGAGACAGAGACCGAGGTACGGGATATTGTTCATGCGGGCGTAGCGGATGGCTTCAATCTTGCCTTCAATGCCGCGGTCGCCGAAGCCGCCGGGCACCAGGATGCCGTCTACATCGGCAAGCATTTCCGCCGCGTTTTCCCGTGTAACATCCTCGGAATTGATCCAGCGGATGTTGACGATTGCGCGGGTCGCGATGCCGCCGTGCTTGAGCGCTTCCACTACGCTAATGTATGCGTCGTGGAGCTGAATGTATTTGCCTACCAGCGCGATCTCTACCTTATGCGTCGGTGTGCGCAGGGCGTTGACCATCTCTTTCCAGTCGGTCAGATCTGGCTTTGGACAATCAAGATGCAGGCATTCACAGGCTACCTGCGCCAGATTTTCTTCTTCCATTGCAAGCGGTGCCTCATAGAGGTATTCCACGTCCAGGTTCTGAAGGACATGGGAGCTTGGCACATTACAGAATAGGGCGATCTTGTCCTTAATCTGCTTATCCAGCGGATGCTCGGAACGGCAGACGATGATATCCGGCCAAATGCCCATGCCCTGCAGCTCTTTGACACTGGCCTGCGTTGGCTTGGTCTTCATCTCACCGGAAGCGCGCAGGTATGGTATGAGCGTGACATGGATCAGGATGGCATTCTCATGGCCAATTTCGTGCTGGAACTGACGGATCGCTTCCAGGAACGGCTGGCTCTCGATGTCGCCGACCGTGCCGCCGACCTCGATGATCGCGATCTGTGTCTCGTCAGTAGTGAAATCGCGGAAAAAGCGGCTCTTGATTTCATTCGTAATATGCGGGATCACCTGCACCGTGCCGCCGCCGTAGTCTCCGCGGCGTTCTTTCTGAAGAACGGTCCAGTAGATTTTTCCGGTCGTCACATTTGAATTTTTATTCAGACTTTCGTCGATAAAACGCTCATAGTGTCCCAGGTCAAGGTCAGTCTCCGCACCATCGTCGGTGACAAATACTTCCCCGTGCTGGATCGGGTTCATCGTGCCTGGGTCGATATTGATATAGGGATCTAGCTTTTGCATGGTGACCTTGTAGCCTCTGGCTTTTAAAAGACGACCGAGAGACGCCGCGGTAATGCCTTTTCCAAGTCCGGAAACGACGCCGCCTGTGACGAAAACGTATTTTACTGACATGCTGTCCTCCTGATAAATAATTGGACAGGAGATACTCTCCCCTGTCTATTTGTGTGTACATTCGCTTATATTCGCAAGGTGGCGCAAATCGTTTTTGCTGCCGCCTATCATTATACAACCTCTACTCAGGAAAAGCTATTGTTTTTTCACAAAATGTTTAGAATCGCGGTATTGATTTATAATGGATAGCCAATTATAATGGAGGGAACCGGAAATCGTTTATAGATTGCGATAGTTTGTAACGGATCGCGTTTCTTCTATAATTAAAGTAATATATGCGTGTACAGTGATAGAAAAAGTTTGTATTTTTGTGCCGATATATATGCTGCAGGTCGGTTTCCGTCATATGCCATTTGCCGTATTATGGTGTGGCGAAAAGTAGAACGACTTATGTCGTTTACTATATATGGGAGAATCAGGAGGCACACGAATGGATAATAATCAAAATGATAACCGCCGCAATGGCGGAGATCAGGGACCAAACCGTCCTGGCAGAAACAGTAATACTTTTATGATTTTTCTGGCGGTCACTCTGGTTACCCTGTTAGTCATGGCTTTGCTGAACAATAGCCTGAGCAGCAGTACGTCCTCCGTGGAAATTACTTATAATGAGTTCCTCGAACTGCTTGACGAGGGGAAAGTGAGCTCTGTCGTTATCTATGATGACGAACTGGAGATTACGCTGAAGAGCGACGCACTTTCGGACTATTTAGGCACTTCTACGGGGAGTGTGACTTATTATACAGGGAACCCGGATGACCCTAACCTGGTGGCGCGTCTTGACCAGGCCGGGGTGGAGTTTACGCAGAATATTCCGGATACGACGTCAAGTCTGATTTGGAGTATGATCATTAGCTTTGCGCCATTGATCATTATCTGGGTGATTTTTGCGGTTGCGATGCGCCGGATGACCAATAGCAGCGGCGGTGTTATGGGCGTTGGCAAGAGTAAGGCGAAGGTCTATATTCAGAAAGAGACCGGTGTGACTTTTAAGGATGTAGCCGGTCAGGATGAGGCAAAGGAATCACTGCAGGAGATCGTAGATTTTCTGGAGAATCCGCAGAAATATACGGAGATCGGCGCGAAGCTGCCGAAGGGTGCTCTGCTTGTCGGCCCTCCGGGTACTGGTAAGACGCTGTTAGCGAGGGCGATTGCCGGCGAGGCGAAGTGTCCGTTCTTCTCTCTGTCAGGTTCGGACTTTGTGGAGATGTTTGTCGGTGTCGGCGCGTCCCGTGTTCGAGACCTGTTTGAAGAGGCGAAGAAGAATGCGCCATGTATTATTTTCATCGATGAGATTGACGCGGTAGCGAAGAGCCGTGATACCCGTTTCGGCGGCGGCAATGATGAGCGTGAGCAGACATTGAACCAGCTGCTCGCAGAGATGGATGGATTTGAGCCGTCCAAGGGTCTGATTGTGCTGGCGGCGACGAACCGTCCGGAAGTACTGGATCAGGCGCTGCTGCGGCCGGGACGTTTTGACCGTCGGGTAGTAGTAGATAAGCCGGATCTGAAGGGCCGTGTTGAGACACTGAAAGTACATTCTAAGAATGTCAGCATGGATGAGACCGTCGACCTGGACGCGATTGCACTGGCGACTTCAGGCGCTGTAGGTTCTGATCTGGCGAATATGATCAATGAAGCCGCGATCCTCGCGGTCAAGAAGGGGCGCAAGGCGGTATCTCAGCAGGATCTGTTTGAGGCTGTAGAGGTTGTCCTGGTTGGTCAGGAGAAGAAAAATCGTGTACTCAGCAAGGAGGAGCGGCGCATTGTCTCCTACCATGAGGTTGGACATGCTTTGGTAAGCGCATTGCAGAAGGATTCCGAGCCGGTGCAGAAGATTACGATCGTGCCTCGCACGATGGGTGCGCTCGGTTATGTGATGAATGTGCCGGAGGAGGAGAAGTACCTCAATACTGAGAAAGAGATCCGTGCGATGCTGGTTGAGTTCGTAGCGGGGCGTGCTGCGGAGGAAATTGTGTTTGACACGGTGACGACCGGTGCGGCGAACGATATTGAGAAAGCGACCCGTATAGCTCGTTCGATGGTGACGCAGTATGGTATGTCGAAGAAGTTTGGCCTGATTGGCCTTGAGGTGACAGCATCTCAGTATCTGGATAACCGTCCGGTGATGAATTGCTCGGATGCGACCGCCGCAGAGGTCGATAAGGAAGTCATGCAGATTCTGAAGGACTCTTATGATGAGGCGAAGCGCCTGCTCACAGAGCATCGCAGGACGATGGATAAGATTGCGGAATTCCTGATTGAAAAAGAGACCATCACAGGCAAGGAATTCATGGAAATTTTCCATCAGTGTGAGGGTGAAGGAAATAATACTGAGAAGCTGGGAGCGCGTATTTCCGATCGGCCGATGGAAGCATTGACGGATCAGGCTGAGGAGAATGCGGATCCCGGTATAGATGTACCTGACGCTGGTTCGGGTACCGATACGGATGCACCTGACGTTAGCTTGAATGGTACGTCTGACGCGCAGTCTTCGGAGCAGAGTCAGACATCAATGGAGCAGCAGCCGGAAGGGCAGAATCCGATACAGGAACAGCCAGAAACGGAAAATTAGTATAGAATTGTAATTATTTAAAATTGTTACGCAATTATATCGGTCAGAGGAAAGAGTATTTCCCCTGGCCGTTTTTTTTCACATTTTTTTCATTTTTTTCTCTATAAATGAACACACAAAGCCTGTATGCTGTTGCCAAAATAATATAATTCTGGCACATTTGTTTCATGCGGGAGGCAGTGATATGGCAGGTAATTGGATAAGGGACAAAAAGTACAGACGAAAGAGGGTACAGTCAGGGAAAAATGCAGTGTTGGGCATTTTTTTGTCACTGGCTGTTTTTTGTGGACAGATTGCGGACTGTGCGGTAGTTCTGGCAGATACAGAGGAACTGGAGTATGAAGGGACGACACAAATTTCCTCAACGGACTATTATGCAGAATTTGATACTACTGCGGTGGAACTCATCGTGGAAGAAGTTTACGTATCTTCCGGTTCTTATGTGCAGGAAGGTACCAGCATATTAAAGATTACTGATGACAGCTATCAGAGCGCGATTTCCTATTATAATGCGGCGATTATTCGTGCGGAAAATAACCTGACAGACGAAATGTTAACCTATACGCAGGGAATGCAATCGGCAGAATATACGTTGGAGCTGGCGCAGGCGGAAGCGGATCAGGCAGAATTTGTCCGATCGCAGTCAGAAGCAGAGCTGGAGGATACGGTCGAGGAACACGAGGAGATGCTGACTGAGCTGGAGGAGCGGATCGAAGCGTTGGAAAACGGGGAGTATGACGATTCTTCTTCGTCGAGCAGTTCAAGTTCTTCCGGCAGTTCATCGAGTGGTTCTTCTTCCTCATCGGATGAGGAGTCAGAAATGGAAAGCGAAACTGAGACTGAAACAGAGACGGAAACGGAAACAGAGACGGAAACAGAGACAGAAGATCCGGCAGCGGAACTGGAATCGGAGCTTGCGGTCTTGGAGAGTGAGGCGGCAGTCCTTTCACAGACAGAGGCAGAGCTGGAATCCGAAATAGAGGAAAAAAATGAGGATTATAACGAAATCCTGGAAAAAATGTACACGCTGGCCGGTTATGATACATCCGTCCTGGCCGGGGCGGCACATCTGGTTCTGGATACGGAGGAAGAGACAGAATCTGAAACGAAATCGGAGACCAGTGCAAATTTGATAGAGAATATTTCTCAGATGACAAATTCTTCGAATGAGGATTTGCCGCAGGAGACGGCCGTAGATTCGGAAACGTCAACGGAAACGCAGGCGAGTGCAACAGAAGCGGCCGAGGCACAGACCAATGCGACAGAAGAAACAGCAGCGGAGGAGCAGACGAGTGCGACAGAAGCGGCAGTGGAGGGGCAGACGAGTGCGGCTGAAACAGCCACGGAAGCGCAGACTGCTGCGGAAGAGGCGACGGAAGCGCAGACAGCGACAGAAGGCGATGTGATTATAGAAGAGATCACGACTGAGACAAGTGCTCTGGAGGAGACCGACTCTTCCGATACAGCAGAGGACATGGATTCTGAGACCGAATCGGAAAGTGAGACAGAGTCAGAGACGGAGGAAACGCTGGAGACACTGCTTGCGGATTTGTACGCGTTGGAGGAGACGCGGCAGGATCTGTATAATCAATATTATGAGACAATTCATGCGGAGGAAAAACTGGAAGCGCAGATTGAGACGCTCACCCAGCAATTGGAGCAGCTGACGGCGGCATCAGATGAGGGAACGGACGGTGCGGCAAATAGAGAGAGTGGAGAAGCAACGGACGCAGACAGCACAACGGGCTCGGATGGTTCAACACAAAGTGGCGATGCGACAGGCAGCGATGTTTCTGAAAATTCAAATTCTTCAGACTTGTCGTCAGCAATGTCGGCTCTGGCGTCGGCAGCTTCCTCTTCATCGGGGAGCAGCTCTGGCTCGTCCAGTCACTCGTTTTCGTCTGGAAGTTCATCTGGATCTTCTTCATCCGGAAGTGTGTCTTCTTCGTCTGGAAGCAGTGCGGCAACGTCTTTGTCTTCTTCCGGATCATCTGCGACTGGTTCTTCATCGGGAAGCTCTATGAGTTCTTCCGGTTCCGGCGGATCAGGCGGGAGCAGCAGCAGTTTGTTTGGAAACTCGTATGATCTTTCTGAGGCAGAGAGTGCTTTGGAACTGACCGCGACGGACTCGGATGAGGCGGAGGAGGTTTTGGAGCAGCTTTATGAAGTGCTGGAGGACGTGCAGCTTCAATATGAAGAGCTGATGCGGATCAAAACACCGACAGAGCTGGATATTCAGTACGAATATGATACAACTATGCTTGAGGCGGAGCTGGCGGAGATTACGTATCAGCAGACGGTTGAGTCTCTGGAGGAAACGCTTCAATCCTATGAAGATGCCCTGACAGAGCTGGAGGAAGCGCTGGAATTGCTGGAAAGCCTGGAGGATGGTACGATAACAGCTGCGGCATCAGGTACGCTCTCGGCAGTCAATTATTCCGCAGAAGATACTTTAAGCTCCGCAACGGCTCTTTACAGTATTTACGATACAGATGTTGTTACAATTACAATTGAGGTTTCACAGGAGGATATCGCGAAAATGGCAGTCGGCGATACGGTGAGCGTTACGCTTTCCGGCTCTGGCACCGTGGAGGGAACCATTTCCGAGAAGGATACGGAGCCGGTAGATGGCACCTCGCGGACAACGGTTATTTATGATGTGGTGATTTCTGTTGATAACAGCAGAGGACGGCTGAGTGCCGGAACCGGAGCGACAATAACGGTTACCGTCGCGGAAACAGCAGCTGTGACAGAGAATAGCGGCACAGATAATGAGACAGCAGAGTAAGGAGATGAGGGGGATATTATGAGCGACAGCGTGAAAAAGAGAAAGAAAAAACATCATTTTCTCAGAAATTTTCTTCTTCTGGCGATTGTTGTAGCAGCAGGAGTGGGAGCCTGGGTGGTCTATCAGGACCAGCAGGAAACGGAGACGGAGGATACAACTTCTTACCGGCAGGAGACGGTGAAATACGGCTCGGTTATCACCGGTGTTACGGAAAGCGGAACGGTGACTTACGGGACGGCGGATCAGACCTTTGAGGTGGCGGAGGTGACTTCCTCTTCCAGTTCAAGCAGTTCGGGCAGTTCCGGGATGTCCGGTATGTCTATGAGCTCTGACAGTTCTTCTTCCAGCTCCAGTTCGACAGCTCTGGAGGTCGAAGAAATTTATGTGGCAGTAGGTCAGGTGGTTTCAGAGGGTGACGCGCTTTTAAAGATTACCGAGGAGAGCATTGAGGCGTATCGGGAAGAACTGGAGGCTGCAGTTACAAGCGCTGAGCTGACTGTGAAGCAGGAAGAGATCAATGTAGAGACGAAGCAGGCGGAGGCAGATTATACGTATGCAATGTATATTGCAGAAGGCGAGACCGCAGAGGCAACCTATAACGCAACAATTACAAGCCTGGAAAATACTGTGACCGAACTGGAGGAGGAGCTTGCGGAGGCTGCGGAAGAGGTGGAAGAACTGCAGTCTGAATATGACGATGGCGAGGATGTTGAGGATGATCTCGAGGAAGCACAGTTGAATTATGAGACGATCGAAGCGAATCTGGAAATCGCGAAAAACAACCTGACGACGCAGTCGATTGAAGCAAAGCAGACCTATGAAAATGCGATGACCAACTATGAATACGCGGATCAGCTTTATGAGATCGATACAGACGGACTGACGGATGACCTAGAGGATGCGCAGGATGCGCTGGAAGAGGCCGAAGAGGCTTTGGCTGAGTTTGAGGAGCAGATCGGAGACGGCATCGTTTATGCGGAATATTCGGGGACGATCATGTCAATTTCTTATAGTGCGGGGGATTCACTGACGAGTGATGCTACAGTGGTGACATTTTCTGATTCGGATGACGTAACAATGACGGTGGCGGTTTCCCAGAGCGATATCTCGGATATTTCGACCGGGGATGTTGTTTCCATCGAACTGGATGCCTATGAGGATGAGACCTTTGAAGGAGAAGTGACTTCGATTTCTACGACGGCGACAACAGGCTCTTCTACGGTAAATTATGAAGTAACGGTGAGCTTTACCGGCGATATTACAAAGGTATATTCCGGTATGACCGGTGAAGTGACCTTTATCACGAAGGAGGAAGCAGACACGCTTTATATTTCGAACCGTGCGGTACATACGGACGGGGCGACTTCTTATGTGAGAGTTCTCCAGGATGACGGTACGATTGAGGAAGTGACAATCACAACCGGATATTCGAATGGCACAACCGTGGCAGTGACATCTGGTCTTACAGAAGGACAGATTGTATTGATAGAAAGCCAGGTGACAGAATGAGACTTTCGGAGCTGTTGAGACTTGTCTGGCTGAATATCAACCAGAATAAGTTCAAGACTGTTATGACGTCAATCGGAATTATTGTTGGTGCCGCAACGATTGTGATGGTCATTGCGATTGGACGAGGCGGAAAGATGGATGTCGCGGAACAGTTTGCCAGTCTGAACGCCGGATCCATTGATATTACCTATGATTACGAGGGGGAAGAGACAACTACCAGCGCCAGCGGGAGCTTTTCTATCAGTGATCTTGGAAGCTCTCTTATGAGTAATGTCAGCGGTTTCTTTAATATGGGGGGCGGAAATTCTTCCAGCTCCAGAGGCGACAGGAATTCATCGGATTCTTCGGCTTCAGGGAATGCAGCGTTGAATTCCGGCGGGATGACGATGGGCGGCGACTCTGCTTCGGACAGTGACAGCTCGTCCGGTGGCGGAAGAAGTATGGGAAGCGACTCTTCTTCCGGCGATGCTTCCGGAGGAAGGCCGGACATGGGCGGAATGAGTGATTTTTCGGACAGTGATCTGAGCGAGATAGCGGAAGCGTTTTCCAGCGGCGATATGGATATGAGCGATATTGCGTCTATGTTCTCTCAGGATGCGGCCGGTGATGGCACAGCTTCTGTTGATGGAGAAGGGGCTGGTGAGGACGGCATCGATATGGATAATGGCGGAGAAGACGGCGCTGATAGAGTGGATTCTGGCGAGAGCATGGATTCGGAAGATGAAGATTCCTCCGAAGAAGAAGCCTTGACAGAGGCAGCCGCTGCTGTGTCTGCAGACGAAGAGGAAGAGACGGAGACCGAAACGGATCTGACCGACAGCCGCCTGAATCAGGAAAATATTATTCTTACCATAGACGATGTGGAGGATATCGAAACATTCGTGACCGAGCTGGATGGCGCGACAATTTCCTATACCTCGCGGACATCCGTAGAAGGCGGCGACCTGACCAGTGCGGAGACTTATACGGTAGCTGGTGTGTATTACAGCTATTATACGGTCAGCAATCTGTCGATGGCGGCAGGTGAATTCATCATAGACGACGAGAGTGACAGCACGGCGAGAGTTTGTGTTCTGGGAAGTACAGTGGCAAAGGAATTGTTTGGCAGCGCCGAGGAGGCCTATGGTGAAACTCTCTACCTGGATGACCGTGCCTATGAGGTCGTGGGAGTGCTTGCTTCTTCGTCAACGGTGTCTGCGAACATCACGCCGGATGAATCGATTTTTATCCCGTACGAGACAGGGATCAAATACATCACCGGCACGGATATCAGCCCGGTGATCACAGTGATCTGCAATGATGTCGATCTGGTTGATTCTGTTAAAGAAAAAGTGGAAACTGTGCTGGAGGAAAATTACAGTACGGCAGAATTTACATTCTCCGACGCGAGCAGCAAGCTGGAAGCGGCGGAATCTTCAAATGAAATTCTGACGATGCTATTGTCGGCGATGGCGGTTATTGTTTTCATTGTCGGCGGAATCGGAATCATGAATGTCTTGTTTGTCTCTGTTAAGGAGCGGACGGAGGAGATCGGTATTCTGAAATCGCTCGGCGCATCCCGAAGCAATATATTGTTTGAATTTCTGTTTGAGTCAGCCGCGATCAGTATGATTGGCGGAATCCTTGGGGTCGGAGCAAGCTTTCTGGTGACGCCGCTGGTAGAATACAATGGAATTCGCGTGGAAGCGAACGTGAACGCCTGGGCAGCGGCACTGGCATTTTCTATTCTGACAGGCACGATTTTCGGCTTTTATCCGGCATGGAAAGCATCCAAGCTGGTGCCGGTCGAGGCATTAAATTCGGATTAAACTGGAATGTCCAGAGAGGAGGGCTTGCAATTATGAAAAGAAGATATGCGGCGTTGTTTCTTGCGGTGCTGCTAACTGTCTCATTGACTGGCTGTGAGAGTGTGAGTGAAGTGGCGAATACGGTGAGCGAGGCAGCCGGGGGTCTGACAAGTACGGTGAGTGAGAAGCTTGGTCTTTCTGAGGAAACAGAGACGGAAATGGCAGAGGGACAGCGAAAGGCGACGATTCAGGTTGTATCGATCACGGGAAATGAACTGACTTACATCGAGGAGACAGAAGAAGAAACAGAGACGGAGACGGAAACGGATAAGAGTGGCTTTGCCGAGCATTCAGACTCTGATGAGGAAAGTGATATAGAAAAAGATACCACAGAGGTGGATGGAGAGGCTGCGGGTGAGAATGAAACCGATATAGAAAATGAATCAGAAGGACCGGAGTCCATGGACAGCGATTCAGGCAGAGGCAGCAATATGCAGGGAGGCCAGAGAGGCGGCATGAATATGGGCGGCTCGGACACGGATGCTATGAGCAGTAGCGGTATTGATCTGAGCAATATCGCGGACACTATGAGTAACGGAGATATTGATTTAAGCAGCATCGCGGAAGCCATGAGCAGCGGCAATATCGATATGAGTGATATTGCGGATGTCATGAGCGGTGACACGGCTCTTTCGGATCTGGTCGATGAGACGGAAGATAACTCAGTTACCGTGTATCTGCAGGTCGGTGTTGTGGTTTACACAACGACGGGCAAAGAAAAAACGTTTTCAATTCTGCAGGCAGGGGATGAAGTGGAAGTTTTGTTTGAAACAGACGCAGAGGGGAACGAAGTCATTACAAAGATGTGGATTGTGAGTACGAGCTGAATGCGGAATTTAACAAAAAATGTAACTATTCAGAACAGCAGGCCGCAGACCGCCTGCGATGCAGGCTATATGCCGCTAACGCGTCATATGTCTGTGGCTTGATGGGCGTTCCGCCCATCCCGAAATGAAAATACAGCCTTTAGCAGGTAAACCTGCACAGTCTGTCTTTTCATTTCGATGCTGTTCTGAACTGTTACCAAAGAAGAGGAAAAACTATGAGTCATATCATTGAGATGCGTGACATTGACAAATTTTATCAGGTCGGAAATTCGCAGCTCCACGCGCTGAAAGAAGTTTCGCTGGACGTGGAAGAGGGTGAATTTCTGGCAATTTTAGGTCCGTCCGGTTCTGGAAAAAGCACTTTGATGAATATTATCGGCTGTATGGACCGTGCGGACGGCGGCACCTATCTTCTGGATGGAATAGAGGTACACAAGGCAAAGGAAAAGCAGTTGACACAGATACGAAATGAAAAAATCGGCTTTATTTTTCAGAAATATCACCTGATTCCGACTTACAATGTAGTTCAGAATATCGTCATGCCTCTTTTGATGCGTGGAATGACGCTGGACGAAGCAGAAGAGGAGAGTGAAGGGATCATTGATATGCTTGGATTGACCGAGCGTGTCCACCACAAGCCCCGTGAACTCTCTGGCGGCCAGCAGCAGCGTGTCGCAATTGCGCGGGCGCTTGTCGGAGAACCGGCCATTCTTCTGGCAGATGAGCCGACCGGTGCACTCGATCAGGCCAGTGGAAAAGGAGTGCTGAAGTTGTTCCGCCGCCTGAACGAGATGGGCAACACAATTGTTATGATCACACACGACCTTGGTGTGGCGGAGAATGCGAAACGGATTGTGCGGATCGTTGACGGAGAACTGCATGAAGAATAAGGAAAGATGAAGGACATTTCAGAAAACGATTGACAAACGGCCGCTCCGGCTGTAATGTGTCAGATATGCCAGTGAATCCAGACAATAAGTGAGGAATAAAAAATGAACAGAATATATGAAAGTATTACAGAGATCATCGGTGGAACGCCGCTCCTGAATCTTCGGCGGTTTGCAGAACGAAATGATTTGAATGTTACGTTGTTGGCGAAGCTGGAGTATCTGAACCCTGCTGGAAGTGCGAAAGACAGGGTCGCAAAGTCTATGATTGAGGATGCGGAGACCAGAGGATTGCTGCACGAGGGCAGCACGATTATTGAACCGACGTCTGGCAATACAGGAATTGGGCTGGCAGCGATTGCGGCAGTAAAAGGTTACCGGATTATTTTGACGATGCCAGAAACAATGAGCGTGGAACGTCAGAATATTCTGAAAGCTTACGGTGCAGAAGTGGTGCTGACAGATGGTACGCAAGGGATGAAGGGCGCGATTGAAAAGGCTGAACAGCTTGCAAAAGAGATCGAAGACAGCTTTATCCCAGGACAGTTTGAGAACCCGGCGAATCCGGCGGAGCATTTCCGTTCGACGGGTCCGGAAATATGGGCGGATACCGATGGACAGGTGGATATTTTTGTTGCCAGTGTCGGTACGGGCGGCACGATTACGGGAGTTGGCGAGTATCTGAAGGCGCAAAAGCCGGAAGTGAAGGTTGTGGCTGTGGAGCCGGCCTCGTCAGCGGTGCTTTCCGGTGGAAAAGCGGGTGCGCACGAGATTCAGGGGATTGGCGCCGGTTTTGTGCCAGAGATATTAAATACGAAAGTATATGATGAAATTATTCCGATTGCGAATGCGGACGCTTTTGAGACAGCAAAAGCATTGGGAAAAGCAGAGGGCATCCTGACCGGCATTTCTTCTGGCGCTGCCCTGAATGCGGCAGTTCAGCTCGCAAAACGGCCTGATAATATGGGTAAGACAATCGTGGTGCTTCTGCCGGATGGTGGAGACCGCTACTTTTCGACGCCATTATTTGTCGAAAAGTGATGCGTGACATCGTATGCCATGTTACGCCGGAAGATTTGCCGGAATGGCAGATGGCAAAAGTAAACTCGTATATAATTCAAGAATAGGATAACTGTTCTGCATCTCTACAGTTGCAGAAAATAGGAGCCTTCTCATGGGGAAAAGGTAAAAAAGATAAATCTTTTTCCTGTGAGGGGCTTGCTTTTTTTGCAACTTTCCCATATACTAATAACAGAAATTTTGAGTAACATCATTTTTTATCTCGGTTTGTCAAAAAAAGAAAGTTTGCAACATTCGAAAACATTATAGAAGCTGGATGTGATAAGGAGGCAAGATGAAGAGATGGAAATCGGTGCTTTCGGGTTTGCTGGCGTTTTGTCTGCTGCTTGTGGCACCGTCTGTGTATATTCTGGCGGAGGAATCACAGGAAGAAGAGACAGAAGAGGAAATTCCGGAGTCCTGGTATTATACAATTGAATCGAATGAAATTGAAGGCTGGCCGGAAGGACCGCAGATTGAGGCGGCTTCGGCGATCGTTATGGATCTGGATACAGGCACCATTCTGTACAGCAAACAGGCAACAGAGAAGCAATATCCTGCCAGCATTACTAAGATCATGACGACGCTGCTTCTGATTGAAAACTGCGATCTGGACGAGACGATTACCTTTACGGAAGTTGTTTACGATATTGAGTCGGGAAGTACGCATCTTGGAATTCAGCCTGGAGAAGAGATGACGCTGCGCGATTGTGCGTATGGTATTATGCTTGCGTCTGCGAATGATATTGCAAATGGCGTCGCAGAATATATTGCCGGAAGTGTCAGTGCCTTTGCTGATATGATGAATGAGAAAGCGGAGGAGCTTGGCTGCGTTAATACGCACTTTTCAAATCCGCATGGCCTGTACAGTGATGACCACTACACCTGCGCATATGATATGGCTTTGATTGCACAGGCGGCTTATGCAAATGAGACATTCCGGGAAATTGTGGGAACAACAGAATACATTATTCCTGAGACGAACCTTTCAGGAGAAGCGAGATCTTTTCTGAATCACCACAAAATGTTACAGTCTGATTCGGAGTACTATCAGGCATGGTGTACCGGCGGAAAAACAGGGTATACCTCTCAGTGCCTGAATACACTGGTGACATATGGAAGTAAGGACGGCATGAATCTGGTATCTGTGATTCTCAGGGTGAATGGGGCAGGCAAGGCTTATGCAGAATCCACAGAAATCCTCGAATATGGTTTCGAAAATTTTTATACAAAAAATTATGATAATATTAGTTCAAAAGCCACTTTTTATGATATAATGGATTTGATGTATGTCGGCACTGCCTCAAGGCTTCTCTCGCCAGTCTGGCAAAGGGTTCCGCTTGAAAATTGCAGTGTAAAAATAACGCTTCCAAATACCGCGTCGATTGAGGATCTCACCTACACGATTACGGAAGCAAATGGCAGCACGAAGACTTTTTCATATGAATACAATGGACAGCCGGTTGGGACGGCGACAGGTAAATTAAATACATTATTTGTTCCCGCCCGGACGAAATATAGTCTGGGTACGGACATTTCTTCGACAGAGGAGGTATCTTCAGAAGGAAGCATTCAGTTTGAAGGACTGGATGAGGTGCTGGAGCAGGCTACCGGCTTCTTAGATGAGGGTTACCAGATTATTACAGATTATGCAGCGAATCATTTGATGATCGTAATTGCCGGTGGATCCGTGCTTTTGATCGTTCTAGCTGTTTTGATAAGTGTATTGATTTTCCGGGCTACAGCCGATGCCCGAATCAGGCGTCGCAGAAGATTGGAGGATGAGGAACGGAAAAAGAGGGAAGAAGAGATTGAAAAAATGACGACCGCTGAGATTGAAGCGGAGTTAAGGGAAGTCATGGAACAGGAGCGTCTCCGTAAGGAGCAGGAGGAGCTTGCAGCGGCTGAGGAGGAAAGGGCCGCTCGTGAAGCCGAGGAAATGGAGTGGAAGGCGCATGAGACGGAGCGCCTGATCGAAGAACTGGAGCAGGAGCGTCAGGCACGTATTTCCGAAAAAAACATATGAGGGTATAAATAATTTTAATGAAATAAGAAGGGATGGATAAAGGATGAACTGGGTTGCACCAATCAAAGATGAGGAAACGCTGGAAAAATTTAAAGAAAAGCTGCGCGAGATGGATGATAAGTATTATATTATGTTCGAGATCGGCGTAGGTACAGGGCTTCAGCTGCAGGAGATTCTGAAGTTTAAGAATAAGGATCTTCGGGGGAAGGAAAGCATTGAGGCAAGCATTGGGACAAAGAATATTAAGCGTACGTTCCAGATTCCGAAGGATCTGCAGGAGACGATTATGAAGTTTACAGAAGGTAAAGATCCGGAAGCTTATCTGATTCTGGGTCATGCCAGCTCTCCGCAGCCCCTGTCAAGGGAGCAGGCGTATCGTGCGCTCAAAAGCGCTGGCAAGAGCATGGGTCTGTCCTCGATCGGGGCACAGACAATGCGTAAGACATTTGCATGGCGTTATTATAAATCGACAGGAGATATTTACTATCTGCAGAATCTGCTGAATCACGCTTCTCCGTCTATCACTTACCGTTACATCGGTGAGAAGCCGAATGTAGAGGTTTATCTGCGCAAGATGACCCCGGAAGAGAACGAGCGCAGCCGTTACCTTCTTTACAAGGATAATAACGGCAAGAAGAGAATAGAAGCGCTGCAGGCACTTCTTTCTGAGATCGGGGAAGAGATGGACAATCCTCTGAATAATGACGCCTATTATGGTAAGGTAGATTGTCTCCTGAAAGAGATGGAGGATCTGGTGGAAAACTTCAAGCAGACAAAATAAGGAAGGAATGCAGTTGTTCTGAACAGCAGGCGCAGGTCTTTGCTTCAATCTGAACGGTTACACGAAAAGAATATCGACAGGAATGCAGAACCCGGATAGGAAGTATCTATCCGGGTTTTTCAGTCTCGCATGGCATTTCGGTGACTTTGCCGTTTTTCTTTGACTGATTCTTTTTTCTCGTAAAGCAGATTAGCCTCTTCTTCTTTGATTGGTTTCAGGGTTTTTACGGCATAGGTCATATTGTCTGCGTTGAGACGAAGGCGAATCTTTCCTTTTATATAACCATGCCGGGGACACCAGGCAAGGCAGAACTGGTTATGGCTGCCGGCAGAAAACCAGCGAATTTTTTTCTGTGCGGCTTTCTGGCAAAGAGGGCAGCGCGTAGAAGTGACGACAGGATCCTTCATTGCCTGGTTCCTTGACACAAAAAGTTTAGAGATAAACTTGTCATAAGTATTATAATGCAAGTAGATTTCTTCTTTCCGAACGAGCGGTGTACGGAAATAATCAACAGAGGAATTCTCGCGAATCTGAGATTCCTCCAGCTTCTGCATAACAAGCGAAGTATAGATTGCATCGCTAAGCGCGCTATGAAACGCGACAGTCTTTGGAATTGACAGAAAATCTATGGCGTACTCCAGGGATCTGCGAGATTTTCGATCCTCATATACAATGCTGAAGATTTTCTGAATGTCAAAATACATCAGCGGAAAGGCGAAGGGCGATTTCATATTGTAATAGGAAAGATTTCGCTGCAGTTCTGTAAGGTCAGCGGGTCCCCAGGTACAGAATTCCGGCTCACAGACTTCTTCTGCTCCTGATGCACCACAATCGCGGCACCAGGCGAAAAAATCTGCGGCCACTTCCGGGAAATATCTGGCATTGGCAAAATCAATGGCTCGCAGGGTGACAATCTCGCGGGTTCTGAAATGCAGAGTGGTATATACCTGCGGTTTTATGATTTCGCGAAAACGTCCCGTGATTTGATGGGCTTCATTTAGCCGAACAGCGCCAATTTCGATGATCTCAAAAGGAAGCGCTCTGTCTTCATGGGCTTTTCCGGTTGGACACTGATTCCATTCCAGATCTAAAACAATATAATTCATATCTATCTCCCTCAGTCAGACCCAACGGGTATTTTACAGACACTGCGATAGTTCCACCCCTCCGAAGCATGCAGCCGGCTGCCGAAGAGAGAGTCGACGCGGACGTTCGCCAGGTAAGTATACACAAAAACAGCTGATATTGCAAGGGTTGGTCAATCTGTACATAAAAAATGAAAAAATTCGTCAAATTGCTATTTTTAAAATTGAATTGAAAATATCGTATGCATAACTGCCAACAAGATGAAAGAAAGTTTGTGTAGTTGTGGTATGGCAAAAAAAGATGAGATTTAGTATACTAAAGCCACTATTAATCGCTGATTATTCAGCAGTAGAAAACGAATCAGGGAGGATTCAAACATGGCAAGTTTAAGCTTATCTCACATTAATAAAACTTATCCTAACGGATTTGAAGCTGTAAAAGACTTCAATCTGGAGATCGAGAATAAGGAATTTATCATCTTCGTAGGACCGTCTGGATGCGGAAAGTCAACGACTCTTCGTATGATCGCAGGTCTGGAAGAGATCACTGCCGGCGAGCTGAAGATTGGCGACAGAGTTGTAAATGATGTAGAACCGAAGGACAGAGATATCGCGATGGTATTCCAGAGCTATGCTCTGTATCCGCATATGACAGTATACGATAACATGGCATTCAGCCTTAAGCTGAGAAAAGTACCGAAGGACGAGATTAAGAAGATGGTAACAGAGGCTGCTAAGATCCTTGACCTTGAGATGCTGCTTGACCGTAAGCCGAAGGCTCTTTCCGGTGGCCAGAGACAGCGTGTTGCTATGGGTCGTGCTATCGTTCGTAACCCGAAGGTGTTCCTGATGGACGAGCCGCTGTCCAACCTGGATGCAAAGCTTCGTGTACAGATGAGAACTGAGATCTCCAAGCTGCATCAGAGACTGGGTGCTACGATCATCTATGTAACACATGATCAGACTGAGGCTATGACGCTTGGTACCAGAATCGTTGTTATGAAAGATGGCGTTATGCAGCAGGTAGACAGCCCGCAGAACCTTTACAATAAGCCGGGCAACCTGTTTGTTGCAGGATTCATCGGATCTCCGCAGATGAACATGACAGAAGCTACAGTAGAAGTAAGCGGCAGCGATGTTTCTCTTGTTGTTGCTGGCACAAAGATCAAACTTCCGGCAGAGAAGGCTGCAAAGCTGACTGGCTATAATGGAAAGACCGTTATCATGGGTATCCGTCCGGAGCATCTTTCTGATGAGGAAGAAGCAATTGCTAAGGCTGGTACTGCCGTCCTGGAAGCGAAGATTGAAGTATACGAGCTGCTTGGTGCAGAAGTTTATCTGTATTTCACTCTGAATGGCAGCAACTTTACAGCGAGAGTAAATCCGCGTACTACCGTTAGACAGGGCGATACGGCGAAATTTGCTATTGATGTATCAAAGATTCATGTATTCGATAAGGATACAGAACTTACGATCACGAACTAATTCGTTGTCTGACTGTTTGATTATGTGGGGAATCGCTTGCGGTTCCCCTGTTTTTTTCAATAGGAAGGTAATCTTATTTTCGTGGGAAAAATACTGTGATTGCAGCGCTTGAGAAGCGCAGGGCGTATAGGAGATCTGCGAATTCTCTGAGATAGATTATGCAAGTAGGAAAGATAATTGCCAGTATGCTTTATCGGGATAATTGGTTTGGACGGTCACGTGAAAAAAATTGAAAAAAACAAAAAATAATTGTTGACAAAGAGGCGACTCATGGATATAATGAGAAAGCGCTGTTGAGCAGATAATTAAATTACGAGATAGATTCAGTGTTTGGAGAAGTACTCAAGAGGCTGAAGAGGCGCCCCTGCTAAGGGTGTAGGTCGTTAACGCGGCGCGAGGGTTCAAATCCCTCCTTCTCCGTTTCAACTTGATTCAAGGAAAATGAGAAAGAAAAACCTGAAAAAAGTTGAAAAAAGTTGTTGACAAACAGGAAAACATATGATATCCTACCAGAGTTGCTCCTGAGAAATGAGCCAACAACAAAGAAATAAGAAAGAACCTTGATAACTGAACAGTGAGACAACCTTGAAAAGATTCT
>JAJPWX010000099.1 GCA_021205755.1 Lachnospiraceae bacterium
TGTTAAAGACGCAGGGTATTGTATTGCGCCTTCACTGTTAAGTTAACGACATTGTGAAAATGCTTGGTTTTAAGCCATTTCTCAAAAATTACAAAAGACATCAACTTACCGTAACTTATCGCAAAATGGTGTAGTAAATCGTTAAAATGGTGTAGTAAATGGTGTAGTAAATCGCGAGAGAACCGTCAAATATTGAACATCTGAATAAGCTCCGTATGCAAGAAAATTTATTGCTATACGAGGCTTATTTTAATGCTCAATTATAAGAAATTTTTATCATCTAAAAATGCATTGGCAATCAAATAACTCTAGTAATACAATACATGAAAGGAGACATATTGTGAGTAAGACATTTACCAATACAAGCGCACTTAAAGCGGCACTATTAAAAGATACGCGCGATGCGGTTGAATCGGCTGCACAGCGGGTATACGACAGACTACAGGAGAACGTTGATTATTTCTACACTGCTCCGGAGGGCAAATATCACAGGACAGGCCTGCTCCAAGCTTCGCCACAGATAGACGGCCTGTACGAAACAGATGACGGAGCGATGGCACAAATCAGCATCAGTACCGGGACGCAGTATGATCCCGCCGGGAGAGATACGCAGTGGATATACAATGCTGCCGAGAATGATGAACTACTAGGCCACGGCGGCTTCTGGCGGGGAACCGAGGCTGAGATCGCGAACATCTTAGATGAAGAAATCAGAAAACGGTTTTAAAAGTGGAAGAATATAGAGGAATCCCAGTAAAGAAAAACGGAGGAATATAATTATGACAGAGATTAAAGATATTGAAGAAAAACAGCTACAGCTTGCATATTCTCTATCAAGAGAGCATGGGAAAAGCGTGGCTGAAAAATTCAGTGTCCCATCTATCTATACACAATGGTGTAAATGGTGGGAGCAAGATTTTTTGATGAATGGCGGTATCATGCCAGTAATAAGTAATGAGCAGCTTGTATCTTCTAAAGAGAATGTTGGCGCGATTCAGCCGGGATACATCCAGTATTACAATAAGGTACTGGCAGAGACGAGCGCGTGGATCATCGCACATTATGATGATGCGCTGAACGGGCGCGAAAATTCCGACCGATTCAAAACGCAGTTGGCGCAATGCCGAACAGATCATTACAAAGCGCTCACTGAGTTGCTACAGAATAGTGGTTATTATGTACGAAACGGCGCGAGTATCCATCATCCCGGTCGCATTGGGAAATACTGGTTGTATAAGCACGGTGAGAACATGGAGCATTTGTATTTTGCGGGAACCTACGAATATACGCTTGACTATATCAACGAAGCACTCCCGGCGTAAGACAGAACAATAGTAGTCCTGGCAGAAGGGACTTAAAAGAAATTCTGTATCTGCAATTCGAAGCATTTCTTGCGGTTCACTCTGAACCGGACATATCCAATAAAAGCCAGTAAATAGTAACTATATCCCATTATTGGGAAGAAAATTGTATCAGTTTAAAACTATCCCCCCGGCGGGGAAACTCTTATCTTAAAGGCTGTCCTTGTGGCGGTCTTTTTGCAATGCTTTTATACGGCACGAATTGCCGATTCTATGAATGGAGGACAAATGAGTAATGAATTAAATATTGAGAGTAACACGAAACAAGAAACGAAAAAATGCCCCAGATGTGGGAAAATTCTGCCGCTTGACAGATTCAGAATTGTCCAGAAAAGGGATGCAAAGCCATACATTCGCAGCGAGTGCCGCGATTGTGAAGCTGAATATGCCAAGGAATACATGGCTCTCAAAAAAGAACAGATGGATGTATTTGACGAGAATATAGAGATCGTATATGAGCGTAAATATAAAGAGATTCACCTGGCGCGAATCCTTGACCTTGCGCAGACAGGACTTGATCTTCCTTTAATGGGCGAAGATGAAATCTTCGTGCAGTTGATGCAGTACCCCGGTTCCTGGCTGTCAAACTACGGGCGTATGATCCGCAAATCATACAACAAATACAGACTGCTAAAGGGCAACGGCACGAAGAACGGCCTGAGTTACACTGTAAGAGAGCATATATGCGAGGATGGCAAATGGATTTCGACAGACAAGCATATTGATGTGACTTCGGCGGTTATTGAGACATTTATTGTCAATCCGGATGTAGCCAGTAATACGAGAATCTGGCACAGGGGAGACAAGGGCAGTGATTACTACTATAGGAATTTATATCCAGTGACATCTGATCAGTACAGTATAATCCGCGACCATTACAAGCGTACTGGCGAAGATTCGGAAGAATACATCTTGAAGGTTATGAATGACATTCGATTTAAACCGGAAGACTGGGCGCGAAAGGCATTTAGGCCGACCTTGTGCGGCGTAGGCTATCATGGCTGTAGCGACGTTGACACCGATTCAGAAGCTTATGTTAAGTGGAAGAATATGATTGAGCGCTGCTATAATCAAAATTCGCTACAATATGCGCCACAGTACACGGATTGCACAGTTTGTGATGAGTGGTTGAATTTCAGCAATTTCCGATTCTGGTACGAGACACACAAATATGGTTCCCGGCCTCTCAGCCTGGACAAAGATATTCTATTAAAGGGGAATACGGTATACTGTCCGGAATGCTGCTCACTCGTGCCGAAAGATATCAATCTGCTTATGATATCCACTACTGGAAAAGACAGGCACGGCTTGCCGATCGGTGTATATGCGGTCAAACGGCGAAAGGGTAAATTCCGCGCGGAAATGAACGCATACGGCAAGATCATAAAAATCGGAACATATGGCAGCCCGGAAGAGGCGTTTCAGCATTACAAGGAATACAAAGAAACCTTTATAAAAAAGATAGCGGAAGAACGTAAGGGGCAAATTACGTTTCCGGTATACAATGCAATGATGAACTGGGAAGTTGAAATAACGGATTAGAATATTATAGGCGTATCAGGTGCGAACTGGTGCGCCTATTTTTTTGCGCCTGCTCCAAGCTGCCTTTTTGTTCCACCTATATCTTCTGCATTTTCGCGGCTATTTGCTTTTATCATGATAGAGGATGTCTGAGACTTCACAATCCAAAATGAAACATAGTGTATCAAGCGTTTTTGTGGTAATGGGGAGACCTTTCCTCATGCGCTGGAGCGTATTCGCGGAAACACCTTCTTTAAAAATCAGATGGTACTCTGTGATATTCTTCTTAAGTAATGTCTCATAAAATGGCTTGTATGAAATCATTCTGAATCACCCGTGCAAAGAATATCATGCTTAATCTATTGACTATACCTAATATATTGAGTATAATTATCGAAAAATATGCAGGGTCAAGAGAGGGGGACAGAGTGGCCAGAATTTGAAACACACGATTGACTTCTGCAACATCTAAGAATAAAATATTCAAATAGGTTAGCCAAAGAAAAATAGGAGGAGCCAGTAATGAAAAAGAAAGTAGCGTTATTAATGGCAACAATGTTGTTGTCAACTTCACTTGCAAATATTTCGTTTGCGAGTGAAACGGATGTAATAATTGCGGAAGACGAGGCAGTTGTCGAAACTGATGAAGTAGTAGACGAAACGGAAGCGTTCGTCCTATCTATGGAGGATGTACCAACTGTTATTTCAGAAGAAGAAACTCAAGAGGAGACAGAAGAAACAGATGGTGGAATTGTTGATAGCGGAACGTGCGGCGATGATCTGACATGGGTGCTGTCGAATGAAGGAACGTTGACCATCAGTGGCACTGGTGCGATGGATAATTATTTATCTGCTAGTTCTCCTTGGTATGGATTTTGCACCTCAATCATAAAGGTTGTTATTGAATCTGGGGTTACAACAATTGGGAACAGCGCCTTTTTTGATTGTGAAAACCTGATTGCGGTGGACATTCCTCAAGGCATAACAATAATTGGAGAGCATGCTTTTCGTGATTGTAGTAGTTTAACTTCTGTGACGATTCCAGGTAGTGTTGTTTCTATTGGAACGAGAGCATTCTATGGCTGTGACAGTTTGTCAAGTATAATTATTCCGACTAGCATAACCACTATTGGAAATAATCTTTTGGGTGATGTACAATCGCTAAAAGAAGTTACTTATTTAGGAACAATTGACCAGTGGAACGTTATTGATGGAAGTTCTTTAGATGCATTGCAGTATTTGCCAATTGTTTGCTCAGATGGGACAATTACACGAGATATCACTATTAATACTATTTCATGCTCCGATACAGTGGGGGGTTATAATGGAACAGAAATAACTCCATATATCTATATTTACAATGACTATTTTAGACTGACAGAAGGAACGGATTATACAGTTTCATATAGTGATAATATAAATGTAGGAACAGCAACGGCTGTAATAACAGGAATTGGAAATTATACAGGTACGGAAACTATATATTTTACAATTCAAGCTCTTTATATAAATAGTGCTCTTAATACTGTAATAACACTATCTCAGTCCTACTTTACTTATGATGGAACAGAAAAGACACCTACTGTAATTATTACACATGGTTCTACTATTTTAGAAGAAGGTGTTGATTTTACTGTATCTTATAGTGATAACATAGAAGTGGGAATAGCTACCGCAACTATTACAGGTATAGGCAATTATCAGGGGACAAGCTATAGAATGTTTGAAATTGGAACGGCCTCTGAAACTACGAACACAAATACAAACACAAACACAGGAAGCTCCAATTCTGGCAATACGCAGCAAACTGAGACAAAAACCGAGACAGAGTCCGAAACAGAAGCCACCTCAAACACAATGTTAACTATCGGTGATGATGGCAACTGGTACTACACAGAAAACGGAGAGAATAATTTGTCATATAACGGCATTGTTGAATATAATGGCGGTTCCTTCTTTGTAGCGAACGGTATCCTTTGCAGTGATGCTAACGGCCTGAACCTCTATGACGGCCAATGGTATTTCTTGTCGAATGGGCAGATTCAGACACAGTACACTGGTTTCGCGCTCTATGACGGCGAATGGTTCTACATTACGAATGGTGTCTTAGATACTTCGGTAAACGGCCTGATGTCATACGATGGCGAACAGTTCCTATTTGCGGGTGGTCGTCTAGTTCTTGAATATAGTGGTCTTTGGCTTAATTCTGCGTCCATTGGTGGTGATGGCAAATGGTACTTCATTGGAGCCGGGATGCTACAAGATGTGTCACAGGTGGTTATGTATGACGGCGAATGGTTTGTTGTATCAAGTGGTGTTCTTGCCACTTGGTTTAATGGCACGATTGATTATGATGGAAGCACATTTAAGGTGACAGAAGGCCAGTTATACAGTATTTAAAATCATTTTATCGTTATCCATATCGGACTATAGTTGTTGAAAAAATGAGAACTGCGGATTTTCCTTTTAAATACTGGATTTTCCGCAGTTTACTGTATAATGAGGAAAGATGAGAACATCCGTCCAGAATTAGACTTTGTTAAAAAAATAACAACATCGGTAAAAACCAGTGATTTTGCTGAAAAAGCGGGAACCCACTCCGAAATGTGCAAAATTCATGGTTTTGAGCGTGGGAGCGCGGAAACCTTGATATTTGCTGAATTTGAAAGATTGAGAATGGGGAAAAGGGCTTATCGCTTATGAGAGAATGATTTAGTTTACATAATAATTCTTAAGATTTTCTTAAGAAATAATTAAATAAAACATAATACCACAATTAGCCAATATAAGAGACTTCCTACACGGGAGTCTTTTTTATGCGCGAATTTACGTGAAAAACGAAACCAACGTGGAGAAGAATAACAATATGGCGTTAGCCAGTAAAGAAAAAATGAATGACTTTAAAGGAGATTTTTTATGGAAAGAACGAAAATTACAGTAATTGATTCACTAATGGGAACCGGAAAAACGACATGGGCAATTGAACACATCAACAACAATCCGGAAGAAAACATCCTCTACATCACTCCGTTTCTGGACGAGGTTGACCGGATCATCAAAAATACCACACGCGAATTTAAGGAGCCTTTAAATCATGGTAATGGCAAACTTAGCGCGATTAACGAAATGTTGGCTTGCCAGATGGATATTGCATCTACACACGCGCTTTTTCGTACCTTTAACAATGAGAGCCGTGAGAACATCCGTGACAACCACTATACGCTCATTCTTGATGAAGTTTTGAACGTTATTGAGCCGTATGATGATGTCAAACCGGATGATATGAAGTTCTTACAAAAGGGTGGATTTATCACGATTGACGATGAAGGTTATGCCATCTGGGATAACGAAACGCTTGATTATGACATCAAGTACAACGAAATCAAAAATCTTGCCAATAGTAGAAGCTTGATTTACGTCAATCAGAAGTTATTGCTCTGGAGATACCCGCCAGAGATATTTTCTCTGTTTGACAATATTTACATCCTCACGTATATGTTTGACGCGAGTATTTTGAAGTATTACTTCGATTTGTACGGGATTGAATACGATGCTAAGAGTGTTGTGCGCACGGATACCGGATATGACCTGGCTGATTATTTTGTACCGGATTTATCCCTTTACCGGGAAAAGATTCATATATACGATGGTAAGCTTAATAATAATCTGAATAATAAAATCAACGGTTTGTCGGCAAATTGGTTTAAATCCAATATAAATAAGGAAAAGATTCAGATGTTGAAGAATAATATTTATAACTATTTTCAGCATATTGTTAAGGCGAAGTCAGAGACGATCATGTGGACATCCTTTAAAGAGAGCAAGAGTAAGCTCAAAGGCAAGGGCTATTCAAATAGGCACGTGGCTTGCAATTGCCGTTCGACAAATGAATATGCCAATACATACAACCTTGCGTATTGTGTGAATATTTATTTACACCCGGGAGTATCGCAGTTCTTTCTACAGAGAGGAATTGAAGTCGATCAGGATTTATATGCACTTTCAGAAATGATTCAGTGGATTTGGCGTAGTAGAATCCGTAACGGTGAAGAAATTAATATTTACATTCCGTCAAAGCGTATGAGAGGTCTTTTAGAGGAATGGCTGAATATGAATATTGAGTACCATGAGAAGCTCGTAGGATGATATTGTAGAAGTGTACGAATAGATGATATTTATTATTCCTTATAAGGGGGGAAAGAGATATGGGTGTAAAACTTTACTCTTTCCTCTTGGGAAGAAGACCTTCCCAAACGGCTTCGCAAATCCGCTAAAATCAAGGGTTTCAGAGAAAAATCGTTAAGAATAGAAAAGTGAAAAAGAAATATATTTTTATCCTTTAAAGGAAAAATTCTGATACGGTTGTGACAGCCGGGGAATCACTGCTTTCACCGGGACCTGCCACAGCCAGGAAAAAATATAAAATGGCCTTCGGCCAATATACCTTTAAATGATAAAATGTCCATCGGTTCTATCGCAGCCGCTACGCCAAGCCATTTCAGCAATCACTTGCGAATTTGACGCAGCTATACATTTTTCTCTTTACTGGGAAAAAGTGATTGTATTTCTCTGCCAGGTATGATATATTCATAGATGAAGAGAACAACCGCCCACAAAGTGGTTAGCCTCGTTGTTAATGTATAATAAGCCTACCCTATTCGGCCAAGATACAAGGTAGGCTTATTTATTTTCGCTTGTTGATCCTATCTATATAGGCAAGCAACGCTATTAGGAATGAGCCACCAAGAAACAGCAAGCTTAATGTTTCATATGTATCCATTCGCGTCACCTCCCCTCTATTGCTAGTATGGGAGGCTTACCACCTTGCAACACAGTTGCTCCGGTTCATATCATAGCATATCTCGCGTATGAGCGCTAGTTCTTTTTGCAAAATAAGGGAATATTTTTAAAGCTTAAAATGTTGTTTTTTCCTTTAAAGGCTTATTCTGTTATATTACTTTGCACGGATCGCTTCACCTGTTTCCGGTGGAACCGTTTTCACGCAGCAATTGCGTTACTGGGAATGGGTTATCGTGTTTGAATTTTCGGTCAGTATCGGGAAATGCTACATTCTACCACTTCGGAAAAACGATTTTCCTTTTCAAGTCTAAACCACCCCCGTATTAGTGTTACCAGTTGCGGCGTAGCGGTGTAGCATACTGGAAAAGTGGCAACGCATTATCCCATTAAAAGAGATAAGATAATTGAAATTATTTGAGCGTGGCGGCGGTGACATAGAGAATCAAATTTTTTCCTTTACTGGGTACTTATGTGAGATTCCCAATAGATTTTGATGTAATGCGTTGGGCGGTGTGGCGGTCATTGCTCCATGATATGCCACGCCGAACGGGAGACAAGTAACGCTGAAAGAATAACCTTCGCTTCTCTTACTGGCTCCCAATACTGAGACGATGCGCAACGCCACAAAAGCCCTATTGACCTTACAGGGCGTTTTTTTCGTATTAATGGGATAATCCTATACTTTGACCGGAAAACGCCTGAATGACGCTTTCAAGACGTTTCCCACGATGATATAGCGCGGATTGTATACAGATGGTCATATAGATTTTTCCTTTACTGGGTATCTTTTCTCAGCATGAGTACTTCCGAAATCTCATTTTCTTCTTACTGGCTATGTCCGGTTCATCCGAACATTAGACAAACATTTGCCCGAAGTAAAAGAAAAGGTGTAACCTTGCGGCTACACCCTGTTCTTTACTGGATTATGTATTCAACTGCTTTCTCTGCTTTACTGGCGGCTGATACGATGAATTTGTTATCATCCTTCAAAACCTTTAACCAACTCTGAATGTATGCCGCGCTGTTTCGGAATGATTTTTCTGTTTCGATTCCGAGACGGTTCAAGATGTTTGCCGATCCGATCTCTGCTACAAGCTCTTCCTTGCTGTAGGTTTCGCTTCCGAATGCCGCCGCCCGACCGTCCGTGAATCTGTCAAGCCTGTTTTTATGCCCTGTACTGTGGGTTAGCTCGTGAAATGTGGTACTGTAGTACTCCTCTATATTTTGAAACTGCGCTTTCATCGGAACGACTACCATGTCTTGCATCGGTGAGTAATACGCCTGATTGCTTTTACATTCGTTGAAGGTGATTCCTTCGCGGCTTATATATTCATTTATAATCCGGTCGGCTTCTTCAATCGGCTCCACCTCGTGAAGTTCTTCCTTTAAAGGCTCCACTCCATCAACCTGTGAAATGTGGAATACGTTGTAGTATCTCAGAAGCGGTACAACCTTCTCAACCTTTTCGCCGTTTTCGTCTTCCTCTTCGTATTTCTTCATATTCCAGAAAACGACGACTTCGGATTTTTCACCCTTGCGGATGTGTCCGCCAAGTTCCGACCACTGTTTGAACGTTGCGTACTCGCCGCGATGCTTCAAAAGCATCTGATTGAGTATTGAATAAGGCTTTTTACTTATTCTATTGAATGCTCCGGTTCTAACGCCCGTCCAAGGCTTTTGCCATGGGATATTTCCTTTTTCCAGTTCTTCAATGATTCTGTCTGTTACAATCTGATATACGTTGTTCGCCATGTCTTTGACCTCCGTTAATATTTAATTGATGAGATAATAATATAACGATATCGTTATACAGTCAATACCGGAATAACTAACAAAAATATAACGATAGCGTTATACAAAATGCACAAAAAAATAGAACGCTTTCACGTTCTATCCTTTTATAGAAGAATTACGCTTCACGTTCTAATTTTTCAATAACCGCCGATACAATGAAACCATTTAACGAGTCGTTCACTTCTTTGATTCTTTCTTTCGTCCCTTTGGGAAAACGCACAAGAACTTTATCATAATTCTTTTTTTCATATTCCGCCGTTGCTCTCATTTGAGCCTCGGACACTTTCTTTTTTTCTTCCATGATGATTTATCCTTTCTTTGCTCAGAATATCTCTTCTATATATTATGTTTCTTCTTTTATTCTTCCAAACTCTATTCTTTCATAACGATAGCAAAGACAGCGTATTTTGTCAATCTAACGATATCGTTATACAAATTGTACAACAAAATCCATACGATATCGTTATATTTTGGCGAATATTCCGGTATTGACGATATAACGATATCGTTATATAATCATCTCATCAAAACAAAACACGGTCAACCGGATAGCCGAAAGCTTCCGAAACTGAAAACCATATACCTGTGAACCAACGATGACGGCGGCAATAGACACGAAGATGATTTCAGGGTTGACCACCCAAAATCAGAACAGACCATAGGAGGATAAAAGATATGTGTAGAACGATGAACGAGTTAAAAAAACAGGTTGCCGATTATAGAAGTCTCAAGGCTTTAAAGGAAGAGATTGAAGCTGAGTTGAAAGCGGCTGAGTACGAGATCATTTCCTATCTGGATACCAACCAGAAGTTGAGTGAGACGGGCGATGACTTTACAGTAAAGGTTTCCACCTGTGAGCGGCGAACGGTTGACACGAAACAGCTTGAAGCCGATCTCGGAAGCTTGGCTGAGTATCAGAGAGTCACCCAGTACAGAAGATTGTACGTCAAATAAAAATCTAAAAGCTGACCTAACGGCTTGACGGGGAGAAGGAGCGACACAATGAGCAAGCACTATTTCTTTTTGATACTGAACACCTATACGCATCAATCGCGGTATGAACACGGATGCTACAAAGACGTTGAGGACATTAAAAAATATCTCGGTGAGGATGACCATCTTGTAACGGTCTGGGAAGTCGGGGACAAGGTTTACTGATGAAGAACCTGTGCTAACGGGTATACGGGCAGAAAGGGCAAAGACATGAAGGAGTATAGGGTAGATGTATTCAAGAACATGAAGCACACGAAACATTTCTTTGATACCAAGGCGGAAGCGGAGACATTCGGGAAAAGCCAGAAGGATGCAAGCGTTTTTCTTTTAAAGGCTATTAGCAATGATATCTATGATGTGCTTGCGACAATTGATAACTAAAAGCCGATGGGCGGGGCAAGCCCCCGTTAATGCTACCAGGTAGAGCGTCCAAAGTCGCTACCAATAGCAATATATGAATGGCTGCGCTAACGGCGAAACGGGCAGAAAGGACAAGATTATGAAGACTACGGATACAAAGAATCTGATTGATGAGCATTTTGGTACCTATATTGAAAGGGCGGTTGAACCGACCGAGAAGCTGGAGGCGGTTACACCATACCTTGAAAACATTTCAGAGGACTTTGACGAGAAGCTTTTCGATTACATAGAGGAAGTGCAGAAAGATGCGTACTATGCCGGATTTGCTACGGCGATGCAGTTGGCGGCGGATTGCTACGCTGAGAAGAAGCGGCTTAACGAAAGGGGCTGAGACTATGAAGGCGGCGATTGAATCACAATTTGCTATCTGGACGGCGATGGTTCCAGAATCGCGGGAAGTACTTGCGGCGAAACAGAGGGCGGGTGCATTGCTTGACAGGTTGACAAATAGCGAGTGTGAGGTGCTTTTAGAGTATCTTGATCAGGTTCAGAGACAAGGTTTTTATGGCGGTTACTGTATGGCTATGCGGCTTGCGGCTGAGAGCATGAGCGGAGAAGGCGCATACGAAAGATTTGCATAGAAAGGCGGATATGATGGGCGAGGATAATGTTGTAAGGGTTGAAACGCTGTATACATATGATGCGGCGATTCGCAGATATGAGGAGGAGCGTATGCATGAATGGCGATGTACCAGAAAACGCCTGGAAGATATTAGAAAAGAACAGGTTGAGCGGCGGCGCTATTTTCTGAATCAGAAGTTGATTGGATTTTTCTTTTTACTGGCATCGGTATTGATGGCGATTCTGGTTGATCTGACCTGCCTTGTCGGCATTATCCCGGCTGTTTGGTTGATTGCTACCAAAAAGATGGTAATTGTCAATGATTACTGGAAGAAGCACGGCGGCGCTAACCAGTATAAAGACACGGACGAAAGGCGGTGAGCGTATGAACACATTGGCTGAAAAATACATGGTCGAATACTACGCGAATGATGCGAAAAAGCTGCGTGGAGTCGTTGACCGGATTCTTGCCCGCTTCGGCGGCATTGATGACGTGACCGAGTTCTATTCACTGGCAGATGAAGTGTTCTTCGATGTGATGCGGCGGTATGACAACGAAAGCAGTTTTGAAGGATTCTTGTATACTTGCCTTGACCGGAAAATCAAGACGGAGATCACCCGGCGCAACCGTGATAAGCGTACCCAGTACGTGCGGGATAAGGAAGGCCGCAAGGTGAAGGACGAGGATGGGAAGCCTATAATTATCCAACTGCTCTACCTTGACACTCCGGTAGGAGACGAAGAAACGACCTTTGGTGACCTTCTTCCAGTAAAGGAAGAAAAAGACAATCCCTACACTGAAATTATTCTCTGTTATATGAAAAAATTGTCACGCAAACAGAGACAAATAGCGGAATATCTGGAATCCGGCTATCATCCGTACGAGATTCGACGCGAAATGGGTATTTCAGAAGCGAGATATAAGATGCTTTTTACAGATATGTGTTCCGAAAGCAAAACGAGGTATTTGAGACAAGCGTGGAAAGGGGCGGCAATATGAGAGAGTGGTGTGTGATTCTGGATATGGGCGGCGGCGTGAAAATCCCGCTCCATATGAAAGCGAAAGAGAGTATTCATGCATTGACAAAAGCGGCGGTATGGTGCCAGACAGAAAAATACCAGGCTATCAGCATGGAGGCAATTCCGCTAATGGATTTTGGCATTGTAGAGGTAGATGAGGAAAGGTAAGCGTGGATATATAAGACTGTCAGACTGAGTAAGGCAACGCGAAAACCCACAGTGACAAGTAGCGCGGAAATTGCCGATCAGCCTGACGGGATGACAAGCGAAGAGCGGAACAAGATGAGCGATTACCCCACAGAATGGGGGAAGTGATGATAGGCGAAGGGAGACTATAAAAATGTTAGAGCATACAATTGAAAAGAGCAAGACAAAGCAATATTCAGTTCAATCCATTATTGGCAAGATTGATGGTTTCGGCTTCAGGTTCGACAACGCAACACAGCGCGAATCTGGCCAGTGGTCTCCAAAAACAAAAGGGAATTTGATTTCTGATATCCTTCAGGGCAATCCGGTGCCGAATCTGACCTTTGCCGAGCAGGTCATTAATGGAATCGTGATTACTTGGAATCTGGACGGGAAACAGCGTTGCACAACTGCCTATGAGTTTTACAATAACCAGTTCCGAATCTCCCGCGCGGTTCGGCGTTACGCCATCGAATACCAGACAATCGCGAAGGACAAGGGTGGCGATATAGTCCTTGGAAGTGATGGCTTCCCGACGATGGAAAAGAAGACTTTCGATATCCGTAACAAGCGGTTCCGCGACCTGCCACGCGAACTTCAAGAGAGGTTCCTTGAATACACCTTTGATTGTACGCTCTATCTCAATTGCACGGATGAAGACATTGAATACCATGTGCAGCGATACAACGACGGAAAACCGATGACACTTGCTCAGAAAGGCATGGGTTCCCTTGGTACAAAGTATTCAGCGATTGTCAAGCGAATTGCGGATATGCCGTTTTTCAAAGATTGCGGTGATTACCGGATGTCGGAATACCGCAACGGAACAATTGACAAAACCGTGATTGAGGGGATTATGGCGAGCAGTTACCGCGAAAACTGGGGAAAGAATGATGTGATGTGCGCATTTTTAAAGGAAAACGCAAGCGAAGCGGATTTTGAGCGGTTCGCGGACATCATTGACCGCCTAGAGGAGATCATTACAGAAAGCCTCTCCGAATTGTTTAACTCGCGGGATAGCTTCATCTGGTTTGCCCTGTTCGCAGAATTTGACAAGATGGGTTTAGATGATTCGCAGTTTGCTGAGTTCTTGACAGCGTTTCAAGAGTCATTGCATAGCAAAGAGATCGGCGGAACAACCTACGATGAGATTAATGCCTTCCGGAACACAAAGGACAAGAAAATAGTCATTTCAAAGCTTGATCTTCTTACTGGCTTGATGGACGAGTATTTCAAAGAAAGCGTGGAAGAAGCAAGGTGCGCATAAAGCAAGGCGGCGGCTCCATATCTCAAAAAAGGTATGGCAGTGGCCGCTTTTCTATGGTATACTGATAAAAGAAAATCTTAGAGAACAGGAGGAGAAGGATATGTCGGCACAACCACAAGAGAAAATGTATACAATAGATGATATTGAAGCCTTACCAGAAGGACAAAGAGCGGAATTAGTAGATGGCGTGATTTATGACATGGCAACACCGACCAGGACACACCAGAGGCTTGTGCATCATCTTGACCGCATCATAGGAAATTACATTGTCGAAAAAGGAGGCTCATGCGAGATTAACCCGGCTCCATTCGCTGTGTATTTGAATCAGGATGATTACAACTATTTTGAACCAGATATAACGGTAGTGTGCGACCCATCCAAGTTGGACGATAAGGGGTGTCACGGTGCGCCCGACTGGATCATCGAGATTGTGTCTCCGTCCAGTAGGTCTATGGATTATATTATAAAGATGTTCAGATATAGCGCGGCGGGGGTACGTGAATACTGGATAGTTGATCCGGAAAAGGACTCGATAACAGTATATGATTTTAAAGGCGAGAGCGGTGGGAGCTATACTATGTCGGATGTGATTCCGGTTAGCATCTACGATGGGGATTTACAGATTGATTTTTCTGCGTTGAGTATTTGATAGCATGGTTAAGATACATCTTTATTTTCTGACTGCACAGGGCTAAGGCGAAGACTTCCTTGTCTGAGACGGTTCGCTGTGGAAGATTTGAGTTGTATCATTGAAAAATGACAAATATTTTGATTCTGTGCGGATAGGATAAAGTCAACACAATAGAGCCTCTTGATTTTAGAGACTCTATTTTATTGTGTGAATCTCATTGCAGATCATTTTCCGCCGTCTGTATTCGTTCCGGGACCTTTTGGACTGTTTTCAGAAATCTTAATGCTGCTGAGTATGTTTCACTGTTAATTCTTTTATTGACGAATTGTAAGTCGTATTCTTCTTCGTGATCATAAAACCAATCGTTACAAGCAGAAATTAGGTTAACAAAGTCTGAGCCAGTATCAATATAACCTTCAGAAAGAAATTCATTGCTGAGTGCGCCAGGGCAGATATTATTAATAGGAAAGACAACCGAAGTATAGAAAGTATCTAAAATACTTCTTACAGGCGGTTCTGGTGCATTGGACATACTAGCGATCAGACTAAGTAAATTATTAAAGGTTTTACATACTTCTTGAATGGCCTTCTTATTTTGAATTACCTGTTGCTTATCGCGCTCATGCCAGTTCTTAATCATCTCAATGCTATTGTTTTTGACAACAAGGTCATTGTATTTTGCGCCCATTGCCAGTATGTCATTCATTGCAAGCTCGTTTTCTTCAACGCTTAATGGATTTACGCCGTATATAGGAATATTGATTAGAGCAAGCGTAAGTTCCGGATTCGTATATACGGAATTGTAGAATGACTGGATAGATGTCAAAGCTGCTTGTGCTTGATTTACAGGCATATCGTATATTTTTTGTGCGAGCAAATCATAGATATCTTTACAAAGATAATCATGCAATTTGCTTATAAGCATCGTGTGATTGTATTCTTCCGAGAAATCATCGGAAATATTAATTAATTCATACCACTGTTTTGGGTGAGAGCCTACCTGTTGGTTTAATAAGCTTTCAATATAATCGATCAAATCGTCATAGCAGCAATCATCCATTAGGTTCTTATAGATGCTGATTAAATCAGCTTTTTTAATCATTTTTGTTTTACCGCTCTCGATGTTTTGAAGCCAAAACTTAGAATGCCCGGTAATCTCAGATAAGGCATATGAAGACAACCCTTTGTCTTTCCTGCGTTCTGTAATATTAAGTCTCAATTTGTCTGTAATAGTAACTTTTTCTATATTCAAGGATATGCACCTCCAAACTTGGCTTAAGTATAACACAAGGACAATAAATGGGCAATGAGGAAAATAAGTAAAAAAAATACTAAAAAGTACTTGACATTTAAAACAGACTGAAGTACAATGATGACAGTTGAAACAGGGAGGAACAAAAAAAGAAGCCTGATGTCGGCAAACATCAAGACTTCTGAACCGGAAACGGTCGGCAAACCGATTCCGCAAAACTGCACAGATACGAATGACTGTACAATCTTCTTGGTACGATTATTGTACTCTGATTTTCATTTCGTGGCAATCCGGAACATTTGTTCTGGTGATCTGTCAGTTTTCCCTATTTTGAATGATGTACATTGACAATTGAATATTGAGCGGCGAGAGCATATATTTTTTGCCTTTAAATGTCCAAAGAAAAGGAGAAGATTATTATGATTACAAAATACAGTGTAACAATTCTTTCGGTGCTTAAGGATAACAAAGCGGAGGTTCCCGCTAAATCCATGACTATACCACAGATGATTAACCGGATACCGAAGGACAACCGGAAATCATACCGGACGGTTTACAGGCACCTGCTCGAAATGTCACGCTTGGGCTATGTAAAGCCAGGACTGGATGACGGGGCGGCGGCTACGTACTACATAACACCGAATGGATTACGGTTCATCGATGCACAAAACTGATCACATTAATTAGGAAGAAAAGGAGACAGATTATGCAAGCAAGAAGAAGAGATATTTCAATCAAGAGCATTGTAAGAAACACAGAGAATGGCAACATTGTATATGACCATCCGATGCAGCGCAAGCCGGGGCAGTGGGATAAGGAACAGCAAAGCCTACTGATACACAGCATTCTAAGCGGCTATTCTATTCCACAGGTATATGCATTGGAATTGCATGAGTATTATGACGAGTCGTTTTCCGTACTGGATGGCAAACAACGATTCACAACCATCTGCGATTATGTGAATGATGGATTCAAATTGATTCAGAATTTGCCGACAATCACACTGAGTAGATTGGAGACAGTCACGAATGAGAACGGTGAACGAATCCCGAAATTTACAAATACAGAATATGATATCTCAGGTCTAAAATATTCCGAACTGGATGGAGTGTTAAAAGAGATTTTCATGGATTACAATTTCGAGATTGTCCTTTTGTGTGATTATTCGGATGAGGATGTAGAGACTCAGTTCTATAGGCTGAATAACGGAACGGCGTTGACAAAGGATCAGAAGACGCGCGTGGTGCTTGGTGATGAATTGGCGAGGTTCTTAGACGAGCAGGAGGAAAAGGATTTCTTTACAAAGAAAGCATCTTTTACAGGAACGCAGAGAAAACAGGGGGCGGTTCAGTCGTGCATCCTTCAAACGTTGATGATGGTATTGGACGATTACAATTATAAAGATACAACAAATAAGAGCCTGTTGGAGTTTGCTGAATGGTTCCGCGCAAACCATAAGCAGAGTGACTTGGAGTATGTGGCGGATTTGTTCGACAAACTGGATGAGGCGTTACCGGAGACAGGCAAGCCCTATAAGCTGATGAAGAAGATTAATATTCCGATTTTTGCTTACTTGGTACAGATTGCGGATGAAGTGGGGCTAAGCATGAGTGAATATGGTGAATGCATCAAAAGTTTCTTTGATAGCTATACACCAGATTGTGAGTACGCGCAGTTGAGCAGAAAGCTTTCCTATAAAAAAGAAAGCATTGATGCTAGAACGGCGATTATTGAGAAGATGATTCGAGAATGGAGGACAGTGGCGTGAAAAATGGTAATTATAAGATAGACAAAGAACTTGAAGCCTTTATGCCGAAGCTTAGCAAGAAAGAGCAGGAGAAGTTGGAGGAAAGTTTCAAGTTATATGGATATAAGGGCGCACCAATTTTCATCTGGAAAGAACAAGGCGTTATTATCGACGGCCACAACCGCTACGAACTATGTGAGAAGTTTGGATATGAGCCTGTAATAGAAGAGTTATCTTTTGAGAATAAAGAACAGGTGATCCAGTGGATAATCTACACGCAGTTAGGAAGACGTAATCTTCCAGATGGGGAAATGATTCATTACGCCAGAATGTTACGCCCAAAATTAGAGCAAGAAGCAAAAGAAAGACAGAGAAAAGCTGGCGGCGATAAGAAAAAGCAAACAGTTCCCCCACAAAATGGGGCAAGCGGTGACACAGAAGCGATTCCCCCACAGAATGGGGCAAGCGATAAGCACAAGAATGAAGTTACATCCCAACTTGCTGAAATGGCGGGGATGAAAAGAGAAAAGTTCCGTATGGGCGAAGCAGTCTTGAATTCTGATAATGAAAAGTTAAAAGAAGATATGCGTAATGGCACTAAAACGGTTACTGGCGCTTATAAAGAATTAAAAAGGCAGAAGAACAATGACGCCTCGGCGCACGAACTGCAAAGACTGAAAAACAGTGGTAGGGAGATTCATATACCGGAAAGCTGCGTTGAAAATAAACCTGTTCCTGTTGTTGCGGATACTCCGGAAAGTGTGGAGAAACATCTTAAATGCCTGAAAAATCTTACATCCGATTTTTACCAGAAAATGAGGACGGAGACAGCTTGGCTAAATAGTAAAAGCATCTGGACTGGAAGCCGGGCGTATCCATACCAGAATAAAGAGGTTTCCAGGAATATAAGTGATTGGATGTATAACTTTGGAAAAATCTATAAACAGATTATGGATATGGAGCCATTTCAAATAGAGCCAGAACGCAGTATTTTTATCTGTACATCAAATGAGGAGGATGAATGATTATGACTAGAGAACTTACAGCGAAGGAACTGGTGAAACTTTACGAAGGTATTCCTGTAGATATGACAAAAGAGGATACTTATGGTGTGGCGATTGAGCTTTACAAAGCCAAACTCAGCTATGAAGAAGATTATCATGAGCTTACCTTTACGGGAGAAGGCTTTGAGGTTACATTCAAGGATGATGATAACGATGAAACAATAGAATGCATTACTTATGATGATGAAACACAGGAGGTATGGATTGAGTTTAACGAGTATGTACCTCCGGTAACAATCAGAAGTTCCGATTATTACCAGAAATTACTGGAAAAAATAACGAGGGCAGAGAAGGAGTGTACCGATGCCAAAGAAAATATGGCTTGAAAATGTAGGGGAAATCTACGCAGATACAAGGGTTGACGTTTCAGTCGATTGCGAAGATGGTAGTTATATGCTGTTTTCAAATGCTAGGATACATTATGAGCATAGTGTTGTTCAATTGATGATAGATGCCGGGAATTGTTTTACTAATGGCTGCGCGGGGATTCGCTTGAAAAGTAGCGAAGAAATGGAGCCAGTCGACTACTACGAGGATACAAAGTTTTGCAACATCAAATTTAATAACGGGATGCCGACTATCAGTATTAAGCCTACAGAGGTCGAAAAGTATCGCGGTTATCCGGATGATTGGATTTCGCCAGAAGAACGCGAGATTGTTGCGTGTCCGGTGGAGAAGAAAGAAGTATAACGACAAAGGAGTAAATGTGTATGGAGATTATTAACAAAGTAAAGTGTGAGAGTTATGAGCAGTGGGTCGAGAATTTTGTTCGGGGCGTTTTGGAGAGTGGCAAAGTCGAATGTGCTGAGGCTGTTATTGAAGACATTGATGCCGAGCGTATCTGGCTGACGGTAGACGGTGCTGAGTATGACATTCGTACCTGGGCTTTTGAGCCAGTACACTATGATGGTGAAAACCGACCAGATGCCGAAATCGTGAGATATTCACTGTTCAAGATGGTAGAAGATCACGGCGAAGAGATTGTTTATAGTTCGCGGCGGATTGACTGGGTGAGCTAACAGGGACCGGGGAGGAGAACTGGATGACAGATGATGAACTAAAAGAAAAGATTGTTGAAAGTTGGCTTACTAATCATAGAGATATTCTGATAGATTTAGATAAGCTGAAAATATTCTTGGGGAACAAATATCGAATAAAAACAAAGGGGATGTTACCTGATAAAGTACGTGAAACCGCTAGGAGTCATCTAACACCTGACACATTAGATGATTATATTAGCGGCTTACCGGAATTTGGTTTTCTGATAAAGGATATAGCGGAAGTCTTTGGCGTATCAGAGTATAAAGCTAATAAAATAGTAAAAAGTGGCGAAGTCAGATGCGTGGATAAATGGGTGAAATTCTCTGACTATAAAACAACTGTTCATATCGCATACATTCCCGATCTTGTGAGCTTATATAAAGCCGGGAAAATGATACATAAAAAAGAAGTAGCCTATAAAGCCGTGCAATTTGTTCAACTCATTGAAGCTACAGATGAAAATATAGCGCAAGCCCTATACGTTATTAATAAATCGGCGAAGAAATCCAGAGATACCAAAAACTGCAAATACGAAGACGGAGACCATAGTACTTGTCATGCCTCTAAGACAAGGATGTTAAAATTATATGCGTTAAAAGATCGGACAATGAAGAAGTTGATAGATGAGGGGCGCATGGATTATATTGGTATCAATAAACAAGAGTTTGAAGACGGGTATGTCAACTATTTAAAATTATACTCTCTGAGTGGATTCACGTTTCATGTGCCGTGTGAGTCTTATGAGGTTAACAAGGATGAGTTGCTAGAGTCTACGATCAATAATCTTATCAGTTCAGAGCAAACGCGAAAAACACAGATTAGTTTTACACAGGCGAAGCTATTGCTCGAAAAATATGTAGCATAGATTTTCAAAAGAGAAGAAATAAGTATAACAGAATATTTGCACTGGGTAAGGCACCAGTTACATTTACGGATAGACGGGATTAAAGGACACGGCGCATTGCTGAAAGGTAGTGCGCCAATACAAACAACTATTATGGGGGACTATTATTGAACGATATTCAACAATACAAGCTGAGAAAGATAGAAGATACGATTCTGAATCTTAAACAGAAGACAGCACAGAACATTATAGATATTGGGAATTATTTGAACGACGCTAAGAAGCTAATGCCACATGGAGAATGGGGAGATTGGTTAGAGAATAAAGTAGGATTTTCGACACGATCCGCAAATAACTATATGCGGATTGCTAAAGAGTTTGATTCAAATTCGCAATCGCTTGCGGATTTTGGAAACACAAAATTGCAGATACTTCTCGATATACCGAAAGAGAATCGTGATGTTTTTATAGAAGAAAACGATGTTAAAAAGATGTCTACCAGAGAACTGAGAAGCAAGACTAAAAAATATAATAATTCAAAAATGGTAGACGCAAAAATGCCTTTAGGAGAAGAAACGAACAATAACATTTCTTTTGAAAAAATCCAAGAACATAAAAAAAGAATAGATGTTATTGATAATCTCGCAAGAGAGAATAGACAGAAAATAGAAATACTTCAAAGAGAAAATGATAGGCTAATGTCGGAGCGTAGGACGGTCTTTCATACTCTTAATAAGAAATGCCCTGTAAAATATCGATGGGACGATGCGAAAGTGATGGTGAAAATTTATATAGATTTTGATGGACGCGAAAATATCTTGTATGATGGTTGGTTGTTAGACCGAGAATTTCCAAGTAGCTACGAGATTCGTAATGTTCCGGAAGAGTATCAAAATGATTTTAGAATGGTCTGGAATCAAGCATATAGGGAGTATGAAGAAAAGAAAAGAAGAGAAAGAGAAGAGACAGAGAGGTTATCCGAAGAACTTAATAATAATTTTAAAAACCCTCAAAAGTTAATTGTTCAAGAAGATTTTAAACTTTACTGGAAAAAGATATTCAATGCAGCTTTGAAAGTCTATCATATAGACAATAATGTCAAGCCACAAGAAGCCGTTAATAAATTTAGTGAAGAAGAATTAAGAGAGTATAATGATCGAATTGAAGAATGCAATAAGATGACCATGTTAATAAATCAACTAAAGGAATTATATGGCGTATAAATATTGAATACTCTTTCTTTTAAAGGCGTAACGGTTACGCTTACATACATGGACGGAGAGACCAAGGTTATAAAATCGGAGGACATCGAAAATTAGTAAGAAAGATAATAAATCATCGGCCATTAAGATAAAGAGCGTAGAAGCATCAAGCGTTTATATGCTCGAGAAAGGATACGATTTTTATAATTACAAGAGCAGAGATTATCAGCCAGCGCATTTATCAACTGGGGATGCTACGATTAACGAATGCCTGTTCACCCAATATGCCAGAAAATACGCGAATGTGGACAAGCACGATAAGAGCAAAGACTTCATTATCATGGAATTTGAGTATGACGTGCATGAAGATAACAGGGATCCGGATAATATTAAGCCTAATGTTTCAAAAGAGGATGTGCGTAGATACTTATACGAGAATGATGCGACTATTGCATGGCCTATATATAGCAAAGAGACGGGCGAACCGATTCCAGGCAGTGAGGAAGTCATTACATACCGGATGCTTGTGCGGAGTCCCGGTAAAGCAAAGACAGGTGAGTGCATTTTTGCGAATGTCCGTGATGGATTTCATAAAAAAATGTTGGACTATTTGACTATGGGCTTATGGGAAAAGATTCCTATAGAGGAAAACGCTAAGATTGTGGAATTGTCCGCTTATGCGCCGCTAATCATGGGGACAGCGATTGACTACATCAAAATTCCATTGAAGAACATTTTCGTTTTAAAGGATGAAACTGTCTCTGCCGAGAAAAAAGCTTGCGTTGTGCGTAAAGGCGAGAACGGCGGCTGTGCGGTTGACCGTGAGGATTCTGTTAAAATTGAAAACGTCATGTGGGACGGCATGGGCGTTATTGACGAGTCTATATTTCCAGAGGACAAGGACGGATTTATATATTGTAGGAGTCATTTCTTTAAAAGCTGCCTGTTTCGAGGCAATATCCAACAGTATTTCATGGACTATTATGGAGAAGACTATAGTAACACGAAGCTTAAGGATTATACCGGGCGAAACCTTAATGTTTCGGATATAAAAGTCATCGTAACCGAGAAGAGCCTCAAGTGGGAGAAATTTCTTCCTCTTATTGGGAAAGACAATCAGGACATGAAAACCGGGTGGAGATACTTTCGGGATATCATGCGTAAATACGATGAACAGTTTGCAATCGTTAAGACCGGACATAAGAGTAAATATGATGATTCCCAAAGGATGTCTTACCAGATGGTAAATTCTTTATTGACAACGGACGAGGAAGTGCTGCGTAGGATAGCACAACCAAGCATTACCCTGTTCAATCAAATGCAAGTAGACGATGATAAGTTCATTGACTTTTTGGAGAAAACCGAACCGGATCATTATAATTTCAAGGCAGTGATGGTTGCTCTTTATAGGTACAATAAAGATTTTCGTTTTACTGAACTTTATAAAACAAGCAAGAGTGCGATTATGAATGAACTGAAAGATAAGAGATTCAAACAGGGCAAACTTCTACTGGAAGGCGATAATCTAACTATATGTAGCAATGTCATTGCGCTGCTCATGGCTGTTACAGGGCAGGATTTCAAATCTGAAAATTGTTTTGAGCCTATAGAGGACGGCGTTCAGTGTTATACCGAGCGATTTCAGGCGGGCGAGCGTTTAGCCGGATTCCGAAATCCGCACAACTCGCCTAATAACATAATCCATTTGCAAAATGTTTACCCGGAGGAATTGCGGCGTTATTTTCCAAAATTGGGCAAGCACGTAATTGTAATAAATGGCATTGGCACGGATGTACAGGCCAGACTGAACGGTGCGGATTATGATACGGATTGCGTGTATACTACAAATCAGCCTGATGTAGTTGTGATTGCGAGACGGGCATACATGGAGTTTCCAACGATTGTAAATGCCATTCCGCCAACAAGTAACAGCCAGTACAAAAAAGATATGAGGTCTTACGCGCAGATGGATATTGGTATTGCTGGTGCGCAAATATTGATTGGCAAAGCGAGTAATAGCGCTCAACTGGCTATGTCTTACTGGCATGATGGCGGAAGAACATTAAAAGAGTTGGAAGATGCATTTATCATTCTGTCCGTATTGGCACAGTTGGCAATTGATTCCGCGAAGCGCTGTTTTGACGTAGATATCCAAGGTGAGATTGACAGAATTAACAAAATGCCGTGTATGAAGCAAAAGCCCAAGTATCCTAAATTCTATGCGGATGTCCAGATAGATAAAAACCGTCATAAGAAGAAGAGAGACCGGAAGAAGATTGATAAAGATAAAGATGCTCGGAAATATGATTGTCCGATGGATATAATCTATAAGATATTTGATGACGAATTATTGGACAAGCGCGAGCATAAAGAATTGAATACAGAGACTATTTCGACAGAGAGCATTTTTGACAGTACGGGTAGGATTAAAGGTAATAACCGCACTCAAGCGCAAAAGATTAAGAGCAAGATTTTGGAGTACCAGAAAAATTACAAAAAACTTGACGGAGATTCAGAGTCTTATAGCGATGATCGGAAACGCCTGTTTGATGATTGTATGAGCGATTTGCGAAAACTGTCTGTTAATCAAAATACGATGAAGTCACTCATAAAGGATGCTCTGACAGATAAGAGAATCAAATCTATGCGGAAAGATTTGCTTGTAGTCTTATATGATAAGGATCCGGAGAGCTTTTTAAAATGTTTCAAAAAATCGTAAAATTTTGACAAAAAATTGAAAATCGAAACTCGTAAATCCTTTTACTCATTGAATTTGCGGAGTTGGGTCAATATTTGCCTAGGGATAAGAGAGGACTGAACGGATCGTAAGCTTAGTAGGTTTTCCTATGACTTTCTTATTTTGAAAGACATATTATAATAAATCCTTGTGGCGCTATTTGCAATCCATACTATTTGTGAATAGCGCCCTAAAAATAGCAATAATTTGAGTAATATCAATAAAAGGAGGAATTATTATGGCAATGACACCAGATGAGTTACGGGATGCATATACTGCCCGGCTTAAGCGCGAAAAACAAAAATATATTGCAGAGGCTACCGGGATAAGCACAAGTACTTTATCAAAGTTTCGTAATAGAAAGTTTGACTTGTATCCGCATCTTGCTGAAAAACTGGAAGATTATCTTTTAAATTCTTAATGGGCTGATCTGCCCGACTATCCAATTTAATAGTAACTGATAACCACGGAGACGATTGTCTCTTTTTTTAATGCCATTACAAAGGAAGTGATGCAATGGCCGAAGATTATACTGCGCTTATACAGGCTAAACTACAAACGGATGAACTGGAAGCGCAATTAAAAGAAATACAAAACAGAAAAATAGAACTTGATATAGAAGTAAAGAGCAGCAAGAATGCTGCGCAACAATTAAACGATTCTATCAATAAAGGTTTAAAGAGTGTAAAATTAGAATCCCTTGACCTGTCTAAACAATTGGCATCTGCCTTCAATATCACAGACAAATCTGTCATCAAGCAAATACAATCACAGCTTAATTCGATTATGACAAATCTCGCTAACACATGGGATGGCGCGAAATTGGATTTGAGTAGCGCCGACTGGTTGGATTCTGCATTTAGTCAATTGGCTGATACGATTACCCAAAATGCGAATGTGATTCAATCTAAAATGGGTATCTATGATGAGTTCTTCAATTATTTCAAAAATAAAAAGATCTATATTTCGGATGAATTGAAGAATGCCTTTAATGTGGATGAATATAAGGAGCTTTTACAGAATAACATTGGCTCGATTGTCCGCGACGCTACTAAGGGTATTAGCATAGATTCCATTTGGGGAGAAATGACTGACTTATTCCCTGAGTACTTTTCCAAGGACGTTATAAACGAAGTCGATCAAATTACTCAGGCTTTTGCTTTATTGAAGAAAGCGCGGGAAGACGTTACAAAGTCAGTTTCCGCTTCTGATTTGAGCGCCGAGGATTTAGTGGGACTTTCGGAAGATTCTTATTCCAAAGTTTACGAAACGATTCAAAATATTGGAAACCTGCTCCAAACGAGCATTCAAACAGCAAGTGAGTCCGCGAAAACAACCTTCGATCTGAATGTCAATATTGATACTGCTAAGATTATTTCAGATATCCAAAATGCCTTTAAAACAGCTTCTTCCTCTTTGGGCGATGCCCTTGATATTCAGCTTAATATTAATGAAGATGAAATTGTAACGGCGGTTCGGAATGCGATTGACCGTGTGATAACCGGGGATGATCCTGTAGAAATCACCGTGCAAGTGAATAAACAGAGCTTACAAGATGATCTGAATGCTGCTCTTACTGGCATGGATTTACCCATTAGCTTCAATATAGATGCCGCGCAGTTGGAATCTGAGATTCGGGCGGCACTTGCCTCTATCACTGATATCTCAATAGACCTTCACGTTGATACTGGCGATCTGGTAGATATTTCCAATACAGTTGATAATTACTTGGATGATTTCGAGCTTGATTTCGTAAATGCGGACGCTCTGGTACAAAATATTGATAATATTAATGTATCGGGCAAGCGCGGCAAGTCGATTTTCCAGTCTTTCGGAGATTCGCTAAACAGCGCTTTCTCTACCTATACAGTGGCAAATCTTCTGACAGACGCGATTCGGGAGTTAATCAATGTTGGCAAGGAAGCGATTGAAACCGTTGTTGAAATTGATACGTCAATGACACAGCTAGAGATCGTCACGGGCGCAACAAGCTCTGAATTGGAGTCGTTTCTTGACACTTCCATCTCACTTGCAAAAGAGCTTGGACAGAGTGTTACAGATGTAGTTGACTCTATCACGGATTTCAGCCGCTTGGGTTATGAATTGGAGGACGCATCAAACCTTGCATCCTATGCTTCAATTTTGAGCAATACGGCGGCAGTGACAACAGATGAGGCCACTACAGGATTGACCAGTATAATCGCTGGGTATTCTTTATCGGTTGAGCAGGCTGAACACGTCGCGGATTCATTAATTTCTGTCGGTAACGGGTATGCCGTGAGCGCTTCTGAGTTGATAGAGGCTTATGAAAAAGCGGGTGCGGCATTAAGCGCCAGTGGCACCAGTTTTGAGCAAAGTGCCGGGTTAATCGCGGCGGCTAATAGTGCTACACAAAATGCATCCCGTGTGGGGACTGCGTTAGCCACGGTGAGCGCACGTATCCGAAGCGCGACAACCGAAGGGCAGGAAGAACTTGAGACCTTAGGCGAAGATGTCTCAGATCTTAGTGAGGGGTTTTCTAAATATGCCGAGGAGCTACAAAGTCTTACTGGCTTTTCAATTCTCGAGGAAGGCACAACCGACACATATAAAAGCATTTATGATATCTTTGAGGGTATTTCAAAAGTATGGGATGACTTGTCAGACACCTCACAATCGCGTGTGGCCGAGATACTTGGCGGAAATAGACAATATAGCGTCATTTCAAGCCTGCTAAATAACTTTAGTGATGCAGCCGGGGCTTATACGGACGCCATGAATTCAGCCGGGACCGCAACAGCCGCGAATGAAACGTATATGCAAAGCTTGCAAGCCCGTATTGATGCACTTTCTGCTTCTTTACAGAGCCTTGCAAACGACACAATCCCGACAGAATTGTACGGACAACTGATTGACTGCGCTACAGCGGTGGTAGATTTTGCCAATGAAACACAAATTTTAAAGGCTGCGCTCATCGGCATAGGGACATCCGGTACAATCGCGCTTTTCCAGAAAATCGCAAGTGGTGCGGGCGAAGCAGTTACAGAGTTTTCAAACTTGTCCAATGCAATCAGCCTTTTGAAGACTGGCGATGTTACTAACTCGTTTGAAGCACTTCTCCAGATGACAAGCGGCTTGTCACAATCGCAGACGAATTTGATTTTGTCCAGTACATCGTTATCTGATGCACAGCGGGTCGCGATTTTGATGAATCAGGGGATGAGCCAGGCTGAGGCACAGGCGACATTATCTGCAATGGGACTTGCTACAGCCGAGGGAACTGCGACTGCTACCACAACATCTTTTAGCAGCGCTTTAAAGGGACTGTGGGCAACACTCTTAGCAAACCCGCTTGTTTTAGTAGCGGCGGGAGTAACGGCAGTTGTGACCGCATATTCAGCTTATAGTAAATCAGTAAAACAGGCACGAGAAGATTCACAAGAGGCGGCTGAGGCATGGGGCGAGTCAAATGATTCACTTGCATCTTATAGGGAACGAATTGAAGAACTGCGTACATCCTTGGATAGCGACACATTATCAGAAGAGGACGCATATGAGGCGAAATCAGAACTGCTTTCCATCCAACAATCTCTTTCAGAATCTTATGGTGATCAGGCCGATGGAATTAGCCTTGTTAATGGTGCGTTGCAGGAACAGCTTGACCTTATTGACGATTTATCTGTTGCGGATGCAAAGACTTATCTAAAAGACAACGCTGACCAGATCGAAAAAGCCACTAAAAAGATAGAGGGATTTGAGTACTCCCTTGGCACGTACTATTCCGGTACAGAAAATGGGGATGCGATAGAGGGTATCATTTCCCAGTATTCGGATTATTTTGATAAAAGGTATACCTGGGACGGCGGTATTGAACTGTATTTTGATGCGAATGCGGAAGATGCAGAATCCGTGTTAAGCGATTTCAAACTGCAAATTCTTGATTTACAGGAATCTACAGGTGATGACTCATTTCTGAATGGCTTTTATAGCAATGCAAATTCAGCCATTGAAAGCGCTTCTAATGTATTGGATAAATGGCAGACAATCTACGATGAAGCACAGGAAGCGCAGATCATTGCCGATACCGGAAAATATGAATTTGGCGGTACTGAACAGACAGCGGCAAAATGGATGAAGGATTATGCAGCAGCGGTCGAAGCTTATAACGAAGCGTTAGCTACAGGCGATTCCGAAGAGATTGAAGCTGCAAAAACCGCTTATGAGTCATTGGACGAAGCAATGGATTACCTTGTAGAGAATACAGGTATGAGTGATTATGCCGATGATGTAAGCGATATTAGCGCAGAGCTTGATACTGCCACGATTGCGGCGAACAATTTTGAAGATGCCTTACAGGGAATAGATATAGAAGATAATTCTGAATTAGCAATTAGCCAATTTGCGCAGGTGATAAAAGACCAGAATCTTACAGACATTGACTTTAAAATAAAGGTTGCTGAAAACGAAGGAGACGCTGACAGTATTTTCACAAAGATAGTCACTTATGCAGAAGAAGCAGGATTATCTGTCGATGAATTGACAACGATGTTAGTAGACCTAGGCATTGTAGCGGGCGAAGTAAGTACTGAAACTGCGGAAGCAACCGAAGCAGCATCTATAACTTTTGCGTCTCTTTTCACTGATGATGAGGGCGAAGCAACTGAATTTTCTGAATCTATTGATGACTTTCAGACGGATATTGAGTCCATTAGCGAGACGCTTGATTCTCTGCACAGCGGCGAAGATATAGATTTTGCAGATCTTGTACAGGAGTTCCCAGAGCTTGCGGGTCAGGCTGATAATTTGGAAGAGGCGTTGACAAATCTCAGCGCTGCAAAACTGGAAGAGTTTGCAGAAACATGGAAGACCGCGACCGCCGATCTTGAGGGCGATGAGCTTGAAGCTGCGAGTCAATACTTTAATGAGCTGATTAAAAGCCTCGATTTTTCCGATTACGATTTTTCAGGCGTGTATGATTCGCTGTATACGCAGCTTATGAGCGGTCACATGGATAGTGGACACGCGAAAGCTTTGACAGACCAACTTTTCGAGGAATTTGGCGGTACATCGGAAGGGCTTGAAGCAATCCTGAAACTTACTCTCAATCCTGATTCGGCAAATTGGACTTATGAAGAATGGGTTGCCAATATCGAAGATCAGGAAGTCAGTATTCAGCTTTCAGCCAGTACAGAGAATGTTGAAAAGTTGTCTTCTGCTCTGGATGCGCTTGAAAGTGAAGCCGATCTTCTTGAAAGTGAGCAATCCCTTAAACAAGCAATGGGTGAAAGTCTCACAGCGGATGATTACAAGGCTCTCATCAAAAACAGTGAGGAGCAAATTGCTAACTTAGAGGAGCAAAATGCGGAACTGGGAACGCAGAAAAAGCTACTTAGAGAAGCCGGGGAAGACTATTCTGACGTAGAGAGTCAGATTGACGAAAACACAATTGCAATCAATTCGGCAAAAGAGTCACAAATCGAATGGAACAAGGCTGCATTAACTCTGAGCTATGACAATGCCATTGCAAGCATAGATGCTGTTACAGATGCATTAAACGCACAGACAACCGGGGTCTCTGTAGACTATGATGCCTTTTCTTCTGACGAATTAAAGGATTATCAGTCTGCGCTCGAATATGTGAACGGTTCGTTGCAGTTAAACCGGGCGAAGGTTGAGGAAATCACAGAGGCGAAAGTCGCGGAAGCAAAGGCCACGAATGAGGCTACAAAAGCGCAAAAACAGGCTGATTACGCAGCCAATGCGAAAGAAATACAAGATCTTACCAAAAGTCTTTCTGAGTGTGACGAAACGTCAGATGAATATGCGGATACACTCGCACAAATTCAGAAATTGCAGTCTGATAATAGTGCGATCTCTTCTGAAATAACACAGCTTGACCTTCTGAATGCTTCCCTGGACGAATCCATTAGCAAATACCAGAAGTGGCAGGATTCACTCAACGCTTCCGAATCTGGCGATATGTTTGATGACATGAAGGATATGCTTCAAGCCATTAAAGATGTGAATGATGTGGAGTCTGAGGACTACGGCAAAGTCGGGACTCAAAAATATCAGGCGGCTGTGGATTTTGTTGTACCGGATACAATAGACAAGGCTGATCAGGATGCGGTTTACAATTATCTGCAAGAGATCGAAAAGTATATGACATTTGATGATAGCGGCGATTATGAGGGCTTGAACCTGAGTCAGTTTATCACAGATGCAGTCGACCAAGGCCTGATGTATCTGGACGAGACAGATAATTCCTATAAAATTGCCGGGGAACAGACCATGCAAGCTTTTGCTGATGGGATGGGATTATCCTTAGAGACTGTACAGGCGATTTTTGGCGAATTGGAGGAATATCTGCCAGAAGGCAGTGAGTTTGTCTGGAGTGATGGCACGGAATCATTAGAGGACATGGCAGTCTCAGCGGGCGAAGCAGCAACCGCTTTACAACAGCTTGAGGGCTATGATGATTTTAGTATAACAATGGATGTTTCTGACATCGAAGATACTGAGACGAAAATCAGTACACTTGAAGCAACCATACAACAGATGGAGGACTTAAAGGCACAGCCTGAAATTGATGCTTCGCAGATTGAAAATGCCAATACAATCATCGAGTATTGTCAGGCGCAGATTGATGCTTTAAATAGTACTGATAGCAATGTTGATGTAACGGCAGATACAAGTGATGCTGATAGCGGAATGGCAGAAGTCAATGAGACGGAGATCGAGGATAAGACCACGACAATCACGGCGGATGACCAGGCTTCTTCGGTCATTCAGAGCATAATCAATTTACTCAGCCGTGTAAGAAGTAAATCTGTGACAATCACTACTAACCATGTTACTACTACGAGCGGTGGTGCGGAGTCCGTTACGGGGACAGCATATGCATCCGGTACGGCGAAAGCAAGCGGCGATTGGGGTACGAAGAAATCCGGTAGAACGCTTGTCGGAGAGCTTGGCCGGGAAATTGTAGTTAATCCTTATACAGGCCGATGGTATACGGTTGGTGATAATGGTGCGGAATTTGTAGATATTCCGAAAGGCTCCATTGTATTCGACCATTTACAGTCAGAGTCATTGTTGTCAGATGGCTATGTTGCTTCTCGCGGGTTAGCCCTTGCTGGCGGGACTGCATTTGCCGGGTCGAGTACAGTTAGCGGCGGTGGCATCAAAGTAACAACTGTGACCAATCAAAGCGGTTCCACAAGTACAACGACTACTACAGCAACAACTACATCCTCTTCCGGTAGCAGTTCGTCCAGTAAATCGAGCAGTTCAAGCTCTGATGAAGAAACCGCTCTCGAAAAATTCCAGGATTGGTTTTCATCCCTCTTCGATTGGATTGAGATCAAGCTGGAATATATGACGAACAAAATTAACAAATATGTCTCCAAAGCTGAGAATGCGCTGGAAGCTGGTAAATATAGTGCGTCTACACGTAATTACAAAAAGGCAATAAAGTCTACTTCAAAGCAGATCGACAATGAGTCCGAAGCTGCAAGTAAATATTCCACGGAGGCCGAAAAAGTCCTTGAAAAAGCCCAGAGTATGGGTGTAGTCACTGCTTCTGAGATATCCGAGATTAAATCTAAAGTGTCACAAGGCACGATGGTTATTGATGAATATTCGGAAGAGATACAGGACGTAATATCCTCTTATCAAGAATGGAATAGTAAATCCGAAGAAGCTCAAGAAGCTATCGAGAATATTACGAGCGATCTTTTGTCTTATGTCGACGCTTTGAAAGAAGTAAGTGACGCGCAGCGAGACGCGAAAATTGATTCTATAGAGACAACGCTTGAAGCTGTAACTGCCAGCAATGCATACACTGTTTCCGAGAAAAATGATCAACTTAGTTATACTAATACTTCACTAAAGAAAGAGCAAAAGGCTTATGCTACTGCGACTGCCAATCAGGAAAAGCTTACTACAGAAAGAGCTTCCACTGCAACTGATGCTGTAAAAAGCGCGTTAAAAACAGATGATGCGAAGAATAACGAAAAATATAATACCGCATTAAAGAATGCCAAAAAGGCCATTAACGCAGAAGAACAAGTTAGCGATTCAGATCTAAAAACAATCAAAGAATATTCTGCCTCTGTTTATGCAGAACTTTCAGCTTGGAATGCACAAGTAAAAAACTTAGAAACTGCGAGAAATGAAGAAGCTGTATTTTATGCAACTTCAACGTCAGAAATATATTCCAATATTGCTCAGAAGTACGAAAATAAGGATGAAAATTCAGAGAATAAAATCAGCCAGTATGAAAGCCAGTCGAGTCTTGCCGATTCTGCTGAAAAAGCTAATAGCTATTTAGATAAGGCATTGGCTCAATACCAGAAGATTGTTAGCAATGATCAAGCCGAAATAGATACTTATAAAGCTAAAATGACAACTGCTCAAAATACTATCACATCTGGTGCAGCAGGAGCAAATTATAGCAGTGCATCCGCTGAGGTTCGCAAGAAAATAAAAGCACTGCTCAAAGAAATACGTTCGGCTGTAAAAGCGGAGAAAGAAATTGATTCAGACCTTTTAGCTGATGTATTGAAGTACCAGAAAGAAGGATATGTTGTTAGCGGATTCTGGGAAGCATGTGTAGACTGGAATAATGCGCTTTCTTATAAAGAATCGGCAGAAGCGAACAAAATAGTTGATGAAGCAACTCTGGCCGAAATGGAAGAAGCATATGCTCTTGAGAAACTTCAAAATATTGAAGACGAATACGAGAATGATTTATCTGTTGCTCAAAGTAAGACTTCTGTAATAAAAGCCGAACAATCGAAGAAAACCGCTTCGGGTGCTTCTCTGGATTCTTCTGACTATGCAGATCTTGTGAACGCAAGTCAAAAAGAAGAAGCGATTATGCAACAAGAGTATGATGCTATTATATCATATATGGAAGGACTCGATTCAAGCAGTGACGTTTATAAAACGGCGGCGGTTAAAGCTAACGAATTGGCTGCGAGCATAGCTGAATGCCAAGCAGAGCAAATCGAGTACAACAATGCATTGCTCAATCTCCCAATTGATACGCTGAATGAAGTACTTGACGTTTTATCTTCGGTTTCGAGCTATTATAAAGCCCTCTTGGGTTACCAGGAGTCAACTGGTAGACTTCTGACCGCTGGCGATTACTGGGAATCATGGAATGCGGCAACCGTGCAAGCTGGGGAAGCATTGGCTTTAGCCCAAACTTACAATAACTATTTGCAAGAAGCATGGGCAAAAGATGGGACATATGCCGGGCAGACCGCTGCATATTGGCAAGAAGCATACTATGACGCAATGGCAGATTATGAAAGCTTTTTGGATGAAGCGCAAGAGGCGACGAACAGTATGGTTCAAGTCCCATATAATACTGTTGATGATATTTTGGATGCAATCGAAGCATACGATGGCCTTGTAACTGCCATTAACAGTCTTAAAGAAACGAAAGGTTATGATCTTGGCCTTTCTGATTATTCTCTGGAACTTGATAGCATCAGTCAGCAGATAACAGAAATTGCAGTAAAGCAGCAACAGGCGTGGAGCGACTATCAAACCGCTGTTGCTAATGGCAATTATTACGGCGGAAAGACGGCGAACGAATGGCTGACAATGTATTACGAGTTCACCGAAGAACTTACTGATTTAGAGGAACAAGTCGAAGAAATCAATAACGCCATTGCACAAATGCCATATGACACAATTGAACAAACTCTTGAATTATTAGAGGCTGTGGCTGATTATAATGTGGCACTGGCTGACTTAAAAGAAACTATCGGCGAGAATCTTGATGCAAGTGATTATCTGAAACAAATCAGCGACCTGAACGATCAAATTGCGCAACTTAGCGCAGAACAGGTTCAAGCGCAGCTGGATTATGAGAAAGCACTAGCTAATGGCGGTGTATATGGCGGCAAATCATCCGATGAATGGCTTACTGAGTATTATGAGTATAGTACATCTCTTACCGATCTCCAGCAGCAAGTCGAAGAACTGTATAACACGATTGCACAGTTACCGTATGACGAGATTGAGGCTATCATTGATCTTCTGGAAACCACGGCGGACTATCATGAGTCAGTATCAAATCTGAAAACTACACTTGGCGAAGATCTATCGGTTGACGATTATATGACACAAATCGATGATATCAAAGACCAGATCGAGCAGTATGAAGCTGCATATTCACAGGCGATTAGCGATGCTAACTTGGCGGATGCAAGTGGCGGTTACTATGGTGGATTATCTACTGACGAGTGGCTGCAAAAGGCCGAAGAATACCTTACCACTATTAACGATCTTAATGTTGATATTGAGGATTTGAAAGATGCATTGCGCGACGATGTTTTCTGGCGCACCTTCGAGCGGGCGCACGAAGCCAGTGAGCGATTACTTTCTGTATTATCTGGTATCAGTGACCTTATTACGGATGATATGTATTTTGATTCCGACGGGAATATGACAAAATATGGTATTGCACAGCTTTCAAACCTATCTAAGCAATACGATGAAGCGCGGGTACAGGTACAGAATTACTCGGACGACATCGACAACCTGAATGATCTCTATGAAGAAGGCTGGTACACCGAAGAAGAGTATACCGAAAAGCTGAACGAGCTACAAACAGAAATGTTAGAAGCGGCTGGAGACGCCCAGTCGGCCATTAATAGCGTAATTGATATTTTTCAAGAGCAATCTCAGGAAGAACTTGATGCATTAACAGATTTGATTGATAGCTACGAGGATGCGCTGAATGCCAAGGCGGATTACTATTCTTATGACAAGTCGATTAAGGACAAAACGAAGTCTATACAAGCCCTCGAACAGGAAATTTCAGCTTTGACTGGCGTTGAGGACGCTGCCTCAAAAGCAAAGCTAGCCTCTCTTACTGCTGAACTTCAGGAGCAACAGGAGGAACTTGACGAATTAGTTTTTGAGCATGAAATCGAGCTATCGACTGATGCTTTGGATGCATTGAAAGAAAGTCTCCAAGATTCTTTTGAGACGTATTGGTCGGATATAAGCAGTAACCTCACAGAGATTACAAGTCTTATGTCTGCCGCAAATTCGCTTACAGAATCCTCAACTGAGAGCATCGTTAGCACGTTGAACGAGCTTTTGGCATTTTATGGGATTGATTCAGTCTCAACAGGCGTTCTTAATGCTACTCAGTATGCATCAGGAACAAAGAGCTTGCAAGGCGATCAATTGACGCTTACCCAGGAGGAAGGCTCCGAAGCAATTGTTCTTCCGGACGGTACAATTTTATCTGAATTGCCAAATGGTTCGACGATCTTTAATGCGGATCAAACCGGCAATCTGCAAGACTGGTCGAATTTTAATCCGGCAGATATGGTGAGTACAGTACCAATGATTGATTTATCACAGATAGATTTGAAACCCGCTCACAGCGAGGTTAATTTTTATTATGACAATCCTTTTACGGTACAAGGAAATGTTACAAAAGATGCATTGCCAGACTTACAAACAATTTTAAAAGAATCCTATACATATACATCGAAACAAATCCGGAACGATTTAAAGAAAGCTGGATATTAAAAAAACGTAAGGCGGTGAGCGCATTGCTTGCCGTCTTATTTAAATATATAAGGAATGATCAAAAATGAATGATATGAAAAACGAAAAGGCTTTGCTAAATGTGAATGAATTTTGTGAATATTTAGGCATTGGGAAAACGAAAGCCAGAGAATTGTTGAGTGATACAAAGAATGGATTTACGGTACGAATTGGTTATAGATTGTATGCACATAAAGAAAGGTTAGACGAATGGCTGTTATCACAAATTTTATGAGAAAAGAAAAGTTGTGTTTGAATATATGTTGTAACTGTGGTAAAATCAAATGCGTATTTGATGGTTCTTTCCTGATTTTTACGCAGGAAGGAGACATAAATGGGCAAATCGCTTAATGGTAAAGAACTAGGAAAAGGTCTATCACAACGAAAAGATGGATTATACCAGGCAAGATTTGTAAACCGCTTTGGAGTTAGGCAGACAATATATGCCCCAAAGCTGAATGAAGTTAGGAAGAAACTGCGCGAAGAACAATACAGGGATGAAAAAGAAATCAATGTAGTTGACACAAAAATCACATTGGATGAGTGGTATACTACATGGATGACAACTTGTAAATGCAATTGCCGGGATTCCACGAAGAGAACATACGAAACATATTATAACCGTATAAAGGCAGACTTAGGATGGCGAAAATTATCTACGTTGAACCTAATTACCATTCAGAATGCATTTAATAAATTGTCTACTGATGCAGCAAGAAAAGACTCGAAAAGAGTACTGGTTGACATGCTTGACAAAGCTGTGGATTCAGACTTGCTAATAAAGAATGTTGCAAAGCAGGTGAATACAGTTGTCTCAAAAGAAGAACCAAAAGAGAGGCGGGTTTTGACAATTCCAGAAACGGAATTATTTCTGAAACAGGCCGATGGAACATTTTACTATAATATGTATGTGTTGGCTTTAGAGACAGGAATGAGAATCGGTGAATTGTGCGGTTTAATGTGGAGCGACATTGACTTTTCAAAGAATGTCTTGTATGTTAAACACAATCTGTGCTATTTTAGCAAGAACGGGAAATATGTGTTTGAAATGCATGATACAAAGACAAAGAGTGGGGTTCGCACAATTCCTTTGACACAGAAAGCAGTCAAAGTTTTGAATTCTCAAAAATTACAGAAGCAGAAAATTGTTTCTAAGGGTAAAACCGCTGAATCTGAGTATTGTGACTTGGTATTTGTGACAAAGAACAATAAGCCGACTCAACAATTTATCGTACAGGAATGCATGGAATTGATTATTAAGAATATTCAGATCAACCATCCGGAATTTGAGAGATTTACGCCGCATACATTCAGACATAGTTTTGCCACCAGAGCGATTGAAAACGGGATGCAGCCGAAAACGTTGTCAAAGATTTTGGGTCATAAAACATTACAGATGACAATGGATCGGTATTGCCATGTGACAGATGATACGCTGTTTTCCGAGATGAAAAAAATGGAATCATCCCTTCCTTGAACATAAAATGGTGTAAAAATGGTGTAGTAGGGTGATAATTAAGAAATCTGAATCTCGGAAAACCCAGTAAAATAAGGAGATTTATGACTATGGAAGCCTATAAAAAGGACTTTATCGAGTTTATGGTAGACTGCGACGTACTTCGCTTCGGCGATTTTGTGACGAAGAGCGGGAGAAAGACGCCGTTTTTTATTAATACCGGGTTTTACCGGACAGGAGCGCAGCTTTGCAGGCTGGGTGAATATTATGCGCAGGCGATCAAAGAAAAGTTTGGCCTGGATTTTGATGTGCTGTTTGGACCGGCCTATAAGGGGATTCCGCTTTCGGTTGCAACGACTATGGCGATCAGCGACAAATATAAGGCAGATATCCGTTATTGCTCGAACCGCAAGGAAGTTAAGGATCACGGGGACAAGGGGATTTTGCTCGGCAGCCCGATCTGTAATGGCGACCGCGTGGTGATTATCGAGGATGTGACGACGGCGGGGACTTCGATTCAGGAAACGCTTCCGATTATCCAGGCACAGGGAGAGGTAGAGGTGCTTGGCCTGGTTGTTTCCGTGGACCGTATGGAGCGCGGCACGGGAGAAAAGAGTGCGCTGCGGCAGATTGAAGAGACTTATGGAATACAGACCACCGCTATTGTTACGATGGCTGAGGTTGTGGAACACCTGTATGGAAAGAAGTACAAGGGCAGGGTTGTCATCGATGATGAGATAAAGGCTGCGATTGACGCATATTATGAAACATATGGCGCCCGGTAAGCGCAGCATATGTTATATCGATAATGGTAACTATTCAGAACAGCAGGCCACAGGTCTACGCTTCGCTTCGGTTCTGAACTGTTACCGAAAATGTATGAAAAGAGATGGATGGATGATGGGAACCGAATATGACGAATGGGATGACAAGGAGGATCTGGACATGAATGAACGGATAGTACGAGCGACAGAGAAAGCAGGCGTATGGAATCTGGTGCTTGGCATCGTTGTACTGGTGACGGGCGTAGCGACCGGTGTACTGATGATTTTGAATGCGGTGAGACTGTGGAAGGCAGGAACCGGGCTGGGACTTTAAATGAAAGGAAATGCTTTGCCAAGAAAAGTGATTAAAGCGTTGGGGGCGTGCCTGTTTCTGCTGTATATGGCCGGGCTGATTTATTTTCTGTTTCTGTCTGAAGATTACGGACATGGCGGTGTGGGAGAATATGATTACAATATTTATCCATTTCGTGAGATTATCCGCTACATTCGTTATCGGGAGCTGCTCGGAACGCGGGCGGTGCTGATCAATCTGTTAGGAAATGTGATTGGCTTTATGCCGTTTGGAGCCCTGGTTCCGCTGATGGCTCGGGGAGCCAGGCGCGCCTGGCGTATCACTCTTCTGAGTCTGGAGGTCAGCGCGCTTGTGGAGGTGTCACAGCTGATTTTTCATGTGGGCTGTTTTGACGTGGATGATATGATCCTGAATACGCTTGGCGGCCTGCTTGGATATCTGGCGTTTCGGGTGATGAGCCGCTGGTATCTGTCGTTTGAGACGCGCAAATCCGGCGCGGCGCTTCCGGTTGGGAGCCAAAGGGCTAAAAAATGTCGGGACAAGGGCTGACGAGGAGCGATAATAAGAGGATACTCTGTCAGTATGGAACAGTTACAATAAGAGGACAAAGATGGCGGATAAAAGAGTTTATTCCTTTGTAGAAAAAAAGTATTCTTCGAATGGCATTGCGTCGCTGGTATTGAGTGCGATCAGCATTGTTTTATTTCTGATGTTATTGCTGATTTCTTATTGGCTGAAAGGCAGTGCCGGCACATGGATTGGTGCCTGTGGTGTGACAGGGATTGTGATGGCATTGCTGGGACTGCGCTACGGATTTGTCAGCTTTCGTGATGACTGTAAATCGAATCTGCCAGGTAAAGCCGGTATGATTTTGAGCACGGTGGCTATCGTGGGATGGTTTTTCATTGTGTGTGTCGGGATAGTAAGCATGATGTGAAGTCATCGTTCAAACTAGCGAATATGAGACTTACACAGAAAGAGGAGTGACAGAAAAAATGAAAATGAACCCAATGAAGCTTATGCAGCTAAAGGGTATGGAGGATCAGCTCGTAAACAGCCACCCGAAGCTTTTTCCATTTTTAGAGGCAGCGGCTGCTGCAGTAGATGAGGGCTCGGTCATTGCGGTTGAGATGACGACTTCCGAAGGAAAGGTTCTTCGCAGCAATATCCGTGTGAGCGCGGAAGACATGGAAATGATTCGGAAACTGAAAGAGACCAGGGAGTAGAAGAGCAGACGGTGCAGACTGCCACAGTGTGGTATTTTGCGCCGATTTTTGCATATAATGATACAAGGGACATATTGCGAATAATCACTGCATAAGAGAAAGAAGGTGTGCGCATGACGATTCGCGAGCAAACAGAAGAATTGGAATACCAGATATTTAGTCCTTATGCTTCCTACAGCCGGGAGAGCAGGGGGCGTGAGCGGGAGGAGCCGCAGTGTGATATCCGTACGGTATACCAGAGAGACCGGGATCGGATCATTCACAGCAAGTCGTTCCGGCGGCTGAAACAGAAAACACAGGTTTTTCTGATTCCGGAGGGCGACCATTACCGGACGCGTATGACGCACACGCTGGAAGTCTCCCAGCTGGCCCGTACGATTGCGAAAGCGCTTCGGCTGAATGAGGATTTGACGGACGCAATTGCGCTTGGTCATGATTTGGGGCATACGCCGTTTGGACATGCCGGTGAAAAGGCACTGAATGAGGTGTGCCCGTTTGGATTCGCGCACTATCAGCAGAGTGTGCGCGTTGTAGAGCTACTGGAAAAAACAGGCGAGGGTTTGAACCTGACCTGGGAGGTGCGGGATGGCATTTTGAATCACCGTACAGCAGGACATCCGCATACGCTGGAGGGTCAGGTAGTGCGTTATTGCGATAAGATCGCGTACATAAATCATGACATTGACGATGCGGAGCGGGCAGGGATACTGAAAGAGTCAGATATTCCGGAAGAGAGCCGCCGGATCATTGGCGATACGACAAGGAAGCGTTTGAATACGCTGATCCATGATGTGGTAAATAACAGTGAGGGGCAGGATCACATCGCGATGTCGGAGACAATGGAGACAGCGATGCGTGACCTGCGCGCCTTTATGTTTCAGAGCGTTTACCTGAATCCAGAGGCAAAGAGTGAGGAAGGAAAAGCGATCCGGATGATTCAGGAGCTTTATCGTTATTATAATGAAAAGCCGGAGCAGATGCCGCAGGAGTATCAGGATTTGATGGAAAAACGCGGGGAACCGAGGGAAAAAGTAGTCTGCGATTACATTGCGGGGATGACGGATCTTTACTCGATCCGAAAGTACACGGAGCTTTTTGTGCCGCAGTCCTGGCAGACGTGATGCAGTTGTTTTTCTGATTTTCAAAATGCGTGGAAAAAGATGTGACTGTAAGGGGACAAGCCAGACAAAGCGGACTTTGGCGAGGAGAATGAGACGATGTATTATTCAGATGATGTGATTGAAGAAGTGCGCCTGCGCAGCGACATTGTGAGTGTTGTCTCTGGTTATGTGAAGCTGCAGCGGCGGGGGAGTAACTATTTTGGTCTCTGCCCGTTTCACAATGAAAAATCTCCTTCCTTTTCCGTCAGCCCGGGCAAGCAGATGTATTACTGCTTTGGCTGCGGGGCGGGCGGCGGTGTCTTCAATTTTATTATGGAGTATGAAAATTATACGTTTCCGGAGGCGGTGCGCTTTCTGGCGGACCGCGCGGGCATTTCGCTTCCGGAGGAGGAGTATTCGGAAGAAGCCAGACGGGAGCGTGATAAACGGAGCAGTGTACTGGAGCTGAATAAGATTGCGGCGAAGTTTTATTATTTCCAGCTGCGTTCTCCGCAGGGGCAGCGCGGCATGGAGTATCTGAAGAACCGGGCGCTCTCTGATGAGACAATGAAGCACTTTGGCCTGGGATACGCCGGCCCGGACGGCAGTATGCTGTACCGCTATCTGAAAAAGCAGGGCTATTCGGACGCACTTTTAAAGGATTCCGGGCTGATGCAGGTGAATGAACGGCAGGGTATGTATGACAAGTTCTGGAACCGGGTGATTTTTCCCATCATGGATGTGAATAATAAGGTCATCGGCTTTGGCGGGCGCGTGATGGGAGACGGTAAGCCCAAATATCTGAACTCTCCGGAGACGGTTGTTTTTGATAAGAGCCGGAATCTTTACGGACTGAATTTTGCGCGGACGTCGAAGGAGAAGAACCTGCTGGTGTGCGAGGGATATATGGATGTCATTTCCATGCATCAGGCAGGATTTACGAATGCGGTAGCTTCGCTTGGCACGGCGCTGACCAGCCGGCATGCTTCCATTTTGAAACGCTATACGGACGAGGTGATTCTGACATATGACAGCGATGAGGCGGGCATCAAGGCCGCGCTGCGGGCAATTCCGCTTTTAAAGGAAGCGGGCGTGTCTACGCGTGTGCTTCACATGGCTCCCTATAAGGATCCCGATGAGTTTATTAAGGCGTTGGGGACAGATGCCTTTCGGGAACGGATTGCGCAGGCGGAAAACAGTTTTCTGTTTGAATTGTCTGTGATGGAAAAGTCATATGATATGAAGGATCCGGATGGAAAGACCCGTTTTTTCCAGGCGGTGGCGGCAAAAATCGCCGGACTGGAGCTTGAGATTGAGCGGGAAAATTATATTGAGGCAGTGGTGGAACGTTATCAGACATCCTATGAGGGAATGCGCAAAATGGTGCTGAATGTTCTCATGCAGGGTGCTCCGGTGCGCACCGCGCCGCGTTCTCTGGAGCGGGAACGCCGCACAGAAAAGGATGACGGACTTTTGAAATCCCAGCGTCTGCTTCTGACCTGGCTGGTCGAATATCCGCAGCTTTATCCGGCGGTGTCATCGTATATCAGCCCGGAGGACTTTACGGAGCCGCTGTACCGGGAGGTGGCCTCTATGCTGTTTGATCAGCTTTCGAAAAATGAACGGAATCCGGCGCGGATTGTCAATCATTTTATGGACCCGGAACAACAAAGAATGGTTGCTCAGATTTTTAATACGGAGGTGCCGATTACATCCAGAGAAGAGGAGGAGAAAGCAGTCGCGGACACCGTCCGCAAGGTAATGACAGGGGCGGTGGAGCAGAAAAATGCTGCGCTTGCCCCGGGCGATTTGCAGGGACTCCAGTCATTGCTTGCAGCGAAAAAACGTCTGGAAGGGCTGTCGCGTCTGCATATTTCTCTTCCGGAGAGGAAAGAATGATATAGAACGAATCGTTATAAACATATAATATAAAGGCAGGAGTCGGATGGATACGCGGAAAACAATTCCCGGAATCGAAACGGGCGGGTTACGAAAGCGGACGGATGGAGAGATACGGGAAGATAGTTTGCGGCGGGAGAAGGATTGGTCGTGGGCAGAAGCGGGAGATGACGTGCTGTGGAAGAAAGAAACCGAGGAAACCGTTGACGGCGCGGATGATCTGGAAGTGCTTACCGATGCAGATTGTCTGGAAGTATTCGATGATGCGGATAATCTGGATACGGTTTCTGTATCGGACAATCTGGATGGAATTGCGCTGGACGATCCGGTGAGGATGTATCTGAAAGAAATTGGCCGTATCCGGCTTTTGAGTGCTGGAGAGGAAATGTTTTTGGCAAAGCGGATGAGTGAGGGCGATGAGATCGCGAAAGCCCGCCTGGCGGAAGCAAACCTCAGGCTGGTGGTCAGTATCGCGAAGCGTTACAGCGGACGTGGGATGCAGCTGCTGGATCTGGTACAGGAGGGAAACCTGGGGCTGATGAAAGCGGTGGACAAGTTTGACTACCGCAAAGGATATAAGTTCAGCACCTACGCAACGTGGTGGATACGCCAGGCAATCACGCGCGCAATCGCGGATCAGGCGCGAACCATCCGGATCCCGGTGCATATGGTAGAGACTATGAACCGTGTGACCCGGGCGTCCCGGCAGCTGCTTTTGGATCTTGGGCGGGAGCCGACGGCGGAGGAGATTGCCGCGGCCATCGCGATGGAGCCGGAGCGTGTCGCCGAGATTTTAAAGCTTGCGCAGGAGCCTGTGTCACTGGAAACACCGATTGGGGACGAGGAGGATACGCATCTCGGTGACTTTATCAGCGATGACAGTGCCCTGGTGCCGGCGGAAGCGGCGACTTTTACTGTGATGCAGGAGCAACTGGTGGAGGTTCTCTCAACACTGACCGAGCGGGAGCAGCGGGTGCTGCGCCTGAGGTTTGGCCTGGACGACGGCCGGGCGCGGACACTTGAGGAGGTTGGCAGAGAATTTTGCGTGACGCGTGAGCGCATTCGCCAGATTGAGGCCAAAGCGCTGCGCAAGCTGCGGCATCCGAGCCGGAGCCGGAAACTGAGAGATTATCTGGACTGATGGAGGAGTTTATGCAGTTATCAAAACGACTGGCGGCAGTCGCGGACATGGTGACGCCCGGGCTTGTCCTTGCGGACATCGGGACGGACCATGCGTACATACCGATTTATCTGGTGGAGCGGCAGAGAATTCCGCGCGCAATTGCAGCGGATGTCAACCGCGGCCCGCTTGCGCGCGCCAGCGCACACATCCGGGAACATGCGCTGGAGAACGAAATCGAGACCCGGCTTTCTGATGGCCTGGCGGAATTTTCGCCGGGGGAAGCGCAGAGTATCGTAATTGCCGGGATGGGCGGAGCCCTGACGATTCGAATCCTGGAGAACGGCTGGAAGAAGGACGCTGCTTTTATGCAGGAGTGCCGAAAACCAGATGAACAAGAGTGCCGAATGCAGGATGGGCAGGAGTGTTACGAAGCGGATGTGCCAGAGTACCAGAAACCGGATGGACAGGCGTGGGGAACACAGATGGAGCTGATTTTACAGCCTCAGTCAGAAATCGCGCTGGTGCGTTCCTGGCTGGAGCAAAACGGCTGGGAGATTGTGCGGGAAAATATGGTCTTTGAAGACGGAAAATATTATCCGATGATGAAAGCAAAACGGCGTCCTGCATGCTCTATGTTTCTGCAGCCAGAGGGAGGATTTGAGTTCTTTACAGAAGAAAAAACAAATTCCTTTTCTGTGTCATCTGTGATGAGCGGGATAGAATTACAGTTTGGCCCCAGGCTTCTGGAAACGCGTCATCCCGTACTGCGGCAGTTTCTGTTGCATGAACGTGCGACGCAGGAGAGTGTTTTAAGGTCTCTGGAGCAGGGAAAAAGCGAAGCAGCCCGAGAGCGGGAAAGCGAGGTTCGAGCCAACATCGGGCGGATAAATGAGGCGCTGCGATTATATGAATAGTCGGGTGTACCATAGCCCTTACGAGAAGCGTTTTATATGGGTTGGGCGACCTGCCGCCGAGCTTTGCGAAGGGGCGTTTCCATATATGATTTTGTATGAAAGGACTTATTATGACCAATTAGGGCCAAGAAAAGAGAACGGGGGTATGGCAGATGGAAGAAGCGAAAGAAAAACGGATTACTATATACGTAGAAGGGATACCGGAAAGCTATCCGGCGGGCGTTACGTTTCGGGAGATTGCGGCCGCGCATCAGAAGGATTTTCCATATTCCATTGTGCTGGTAAACGAGAACGGAAGACTGCGTGAGCTGGCGAAATCTCCGAGAAATGGCGGCCAGGTGCGCTTTGTGACGTTACAGGATAAAGCCGGGTGTGAGACCTATCGGCGTTCCCTGGTGCTTTTGATGTTAAAAAGTATGTATTATGTAGTCGGAGACAATCGGAATATTGACTGCGTCAGTGTGCACTTTTCCGTCGGGGACAGTTACTACTGTACGATGCAGGGACGGGCCGCGTTGACGGAAGAATTCTTAAGTGCAGTCAGAGGATATATGGAAAAGCTGGTGCGTGAGGCGGCTCCTATCCGCAAGAAAACCATCGCAACCTGGGAAGCGTGTGAAAAATTCCATGAGTACCGGATGTATGACAAAGAAGAATTGTTCCGCTACCGTCGTTCCTCAAAGGTAAATATCTACAATCTTGAAAATTTTGAGGATTATTATTACGGATATATGCTTCCGGATGCCTCTTATCTGACCTGCTTTGATCTTCGCCTGTTCGAGGATGGTTTTCTGTTGTGCTTCCCGTCGCAGATGGAGCCGGACAGACTTTCAGATAATCTGCCGCAAATGGAAACAGACGAGCCATCTCCCCGTGCTTCGACGGATATCCTGCCCGAAGGGCGAGGATGCCACCCAGCGAGGGCAGATTGCGCCCGCGATTTAAGAAATGCTGCGTGCCTGGCAGACGTTCCGGAGGGAGCGCGGGCCGCGTATATCTCACACCATAAGATCTGGCGGACACAAAAGGATGCAATCGAATGGGGGGCGCGCCTTGGCATCCCGACGGTCGGTGCCCTGAATACATATATCGTAAATCATCGCGTGAAAGATCTGATTATGATTCAGGAGGCGTATCACGAGAAAAAAATTGCCGAGATGGCAGCTCAGATTGCGGCGTCGCCCGAAAAGCGTGTGATCCTGATCGCGGGGCCATCCTCTTCCGGAAAAACAACCTTTTCCCACCGGCTTTCTACGCAGCTTTCCGTACACGGCCTGAAGCCGCACCCGATCGAGGCGGACAATTATTTTGTGGACCGGGAACGTACGCCCATCGACGCGGACGGAAAACCGAACTATGAATGTCTGGAAGCAATCGATGTGGAAAAACTGAATGAGGACATGCTCGCGCTCCTGAAAGGAGAGTGTGTGGAACTCCCGACGTTTAACTTCAAGACCGGACGGCGCGAGTACAAAGGGAATACCACCAAGCTGGGAGCCCAGGACATCCTGATCATCGAGGGCATCCATTGTCTGAACGATCAGCTGACCTGGCGTTTGGATGCGGATCATAAGGTGAAAATCTACATTAGCGCCCTCACGCAGCTGAACATAGACGAACACAACCGGATACCGACGACAGATGGTCGGCTTCTTCGCCGGATGGTGCGTGACGCCCGCATGCGAGGTACGGATGCGCGGGGAACCATTGCCATGTGGCCGTCCGTGCGCCGGGGCGAATCCAGCTACATTTTCCCATTCCAGGAATCCGCGGATTATATCTTTAACTCCACGCTGATTTATGAGCTGGCAGTGCTGAAGCAGTATGCGGAGCCCCTCCTTTTTTCTATCCGGCCGGAAGAGCCAGAGTACGAAGAGGCCAAGCGTTTGCTGAAATTTTTGGATTATTTTCTGCCGATTCCGAGCGACGCAATTCCGAACAATTCTTTGATTCGTGAATTTATCGGGGGCGGGTGCTTTGAAAAATAAGGACAGAGGAAGTTTTGATTTACAAAAAAAATCGAATGTGATAGAATACGCCACGTAAGTGGGACAGGTGATCGCGGCTGGCAGAAGTCGAAAGACGCCAGACGAGGAAAGTCCGGGCTTCACAGGGCAGGGATGCCGGATAACGTCCGGCGGAGGCGACTCCAGGGACAGTGCAACAGAAATGAACCGCCGGCCTTCGGACCGGTAAGGGTGGAAGGGCAGTGTAAGAGACTACCGCGTCTCTGGCAACAGAGACGGCATATGTAAACCCCATCCGAAGCAAGACCGCATCGAGGCGAAAATCCTGCCCCGGATGATCCGGGGCAGGGAACAGACGGCCCGTCAGCCTCAGGTAGGTCGCTCGAGCCTGTCGGCAACGGCAGGCCTGGATAGATGATCACCCACGACAGAACCCGGCTTATCGTCCCGCTTACATTTTAACCATTTCTTAAGAAAATCACAGAAAAACCATCATTTGTTTTCCAGAACGCTATGCTATAATCGCAGTATCTCAGATGCCAAACCAATTTGCATGAAATGAGACGAAAGGTAGGGGTATACTATGAAGAAAATGCAGAGAAAGATTTTAAGCCTGCTGCTTTGCTGCGTGATGGGGTGTGTTCCGGCAGCGCAGGTGATGGCGGCGACTTCTTACGATGCTTCCGCAGTAAGCGTGAGCGAGCAGAAGACCGTGCTCTTTCCGGGCGACAGCCTGACAGGGGTTGCGGATGGCACGGTGATTACAATTACGAATGAGGAAGGAACGCTTAGCGCGGAGAACGGAACCTGGACGAATTCCTCAGATAAGGACACAGTCTATCAGGTGACTTATACAGATGCTGTGACCGCGGATGATGGTACAGTCACTCCGGCTTCGATCCAGCTGACACCGGCTGGCTATGTTCTGACTGTAGTGGATGGTACGTCCGTGTCTGCATGGGCATCGGATCAGGGTGCGACGACCGAGAACCATTACACATTTACAGATGAAGAAAAAGCTGCTATGACAGAAGAGGATCCGGATAAAGATATCGCGTATTATCAGAGCGGCGAGACAGTGACGATCACAGCGGCGGATCCGGATGAAGGTTATGAGTTCGCTGAGTGGGTGATTGATGCAGAGGATGATGTGGTGATCACGGATCCGTCCAGTGCTGAGACGACGATTACTATGCCTGGCACAAAGCTTACGGTTACCGCTACTTATCAGGAGACCGCTTCGACAGCTGCTGAGGAGACAGAGGAAAGCACGGATGCAGCAGCAGACGGCAGTGCAGATGTGAATGCGGTTGATGGGAGTGCGGAAACAGGCGCTGACAATACTGTAAATGAAACAGTATCTGACAGCTCTGCAGCAACCGTTGATACTCAGTCCAATACGACGGCAGATGTAAGTGATACAGGCAGTTCAGATACTTCCACGGATGTGGTTGTGGTTGGTGATGCGGCTGCTTCGACAGCGGATATTACTTATATGAATCTGACGGTTAATTATGATACGGGCACAGATGGTTACGCAAAGACCGAGAATCTTGTGTATGCGGAAGGAGATACAGTTACCCTGACGGCGGAGGATTTGGATGGTTATACATTCTCTTCCTGGTATGTGGCTTCCCTGAATGTGGCGCTGGATGACCTGTCCCAGCAGACGGTTATCTTTACGATGCCGTCAGCAGATGTGACCATTGTGGCCAGCTATGCGGCAGACACGATTACAGTAACAGATACATCGGCTTCGGCAGACACGACTACAACAACAGCCACAACGGATTCAACAGCCACAGCGGCTGCAGCGGATACGACCGATGAAACAGATGGTATTGTGGTGATTGATCTGACAGATGAAGCGACTGCTTCTGAGACGGCTGCGACGGAGTCAGAAACGGCAGCAACAGAGTCTGAGACTGCGGCAGCGACATATGCAGTGACGGTGGACGGTACACTCGTTGGCAATTATGCGGTCGGCGATACGGTGACGGTAGCGCAGCCGGCGGCTTCCACCGGAACGGTATTTTCCAGCTGGATGATTACGAATGACGCGGCGATTACCCTGACTGCGGCTGGTGATGGTACATGGACTTTCACGATGCCGGAGGGCGAGGTTACTCTTTCTGCGATCTTCGATGTGGCTACCCATACGGTAACAGTGGTAAGCGGAACGACCGGCTCAGGCGCGACCACGGGTACGTTTGAATATGGCAGTACCGTGAGCATTGCCGCGGAAGAAGCTCCGGATGGAATGGAGTTTGACCACTGGTCAAGCACAGGTTCTGTGGAGGTTACATTTGCGAATGAGACTTCAGCGACAACAACTTTTACCATGCCGGATGGCGACGTAGAGGTTACAGCGGTTTATGTAAGCCTGCCGAACACATATACAGTCAAGGTTTCCAACGGCCTTCTGGATGGCTCTTATACCGAGCATTCTTATGAGGAAGGCACGCAGGTGACCGTGACGGCAAATGCGAGCGCGAGCGGTGAGGAATTCTCTGGCTGGACGGTTAATGACGGCGCGTATGATCTTGGTGATGACGCGACTTCTTCCACTGTTACGGTGACGGTGACAGAGGATATGACCTTTGTGGCAAATTATGAAGGCGTTACTTACAGTGTCAGCCTGACAAATGGCACCGCGGATTATACCGAGAGTGTCGCGGGCACAGTGATTACGATTACAGCTGCGGAACCGGCAGCGGGTTATGCCTTTGATTATTGGACTGTGGATACACAGAATGTGACTCTTACGGATGCGTCTGCTTCTACGACGACTTTCACGATGCCGTCTGCAGATGTGACATTGACAGCAGTTTATAAGCAGGTGCAGTACACAGTAACGGTAGAAAATGGCAGCACCAGCCAGACCTATTATTATTATGGCGACACGGTGACCATTTCCTCAAACTATCCGGCGAGCGGCAAAGAATTCAGCGCATGGACAGCGACGAGCGGCAATGTGACGTTTGCGGACGCTTCCAGAGCAACGACGACTTTCACAATGCCGGCAAGTGATGTAACTGTTTCAGCAACCTATGAGGATGGCCCGACCGCAGCGGATAACTATATCAGCGGCATTACCTCCGGCGGCTCCTATGTGGCGAATGAAAAGCTGACCTTTACGCCAGTGGGCGCAGGTATGTCAAATACCAACCCGAATCCGGGCGACATCCGCTATGTGCCGACAGGATATTCGATTGGCAATGTTTCCAATACCTGGTCTTCATCCCCGTATGAGACTTCAATGTCAATCAAGTCGACCGGCGAGTATACGCTGAATGTGACCTTTGCGAGACAGGTTTATGACGGCAGCTCCTGGGTGGCGGATGGAACGACCTCTACGACCTCAGTTACATTCAACATCGTGACTTCTCTTGAATCTGTAGAGACCGGCGATTCTACTCCGCTCTTTGCAGTAGCGGCAGTGGCAATCGTGGCCTGCCTGATCTTCGTGATTCTGCTGGTCGTGTTTATCCGTAGAAGAAGAAGCGAGAGATAACAGAAAATAGATAACCATTCCGAATGGTTTCGAAATCGGACAGAATGTGAAAGTGCATTCTGTCCGATTTCTGTTTTACAAGAGAATCTTTTTGTGATACTATAGCTGGAGACAGAGCGGGAAAGGAAGTGCTGCATGAGAAAAAGAACTCTGACGTTAGGCAATTTTGTGCTGGCACTGATTGGCTTTCTGTTTTTGGTTAGCCTTTCTGTGACTTTGGTGCTGAATCTTCGCTGCATTTATTATTTTGATATCGGATACCTGGATCTGGAGAACGAGACTGGTTATTCAGAAGAGGTGATCCGAGCAAATTATGACGCGCTGATTGATTATAATCTGTTGTTCAAAGGCGGGGACGAGTTGGAGTTTCCGGATTTTCCGATGTCGGAAAATGCGGCGACACATTTCAGAGAAGTAAAGAGGATTTTTGTGGCGCTGCAGGTGATGCTGCTTGTGACTGGTGCGGCATTGGCGGTATTTGGTGCAGGGATAGCCATCCGGCGTAAGAGATTACGGAAAGAAATGCCGCCGGAAAAGAAAAGCCGGCTTCAGCGGCAGTCCAGGCTTGCGGCGAATGCGGGAGCCCTGAAGCTATTGTCTGTTTTTACTTTTGCGATTCCGATTGTTCTGGGAATTCTGGCGGCTGCAAATTGGGATTCCTTTTTTGTGCGCTTCCATGAACTTTTTTTTAACAACGATTATTGGCTGTTTGACCCGGTTACAGATCCGGTGATCCTGATTTTACCAGATGAATTTTTTGCGCATTGCGCCGCGGCGATCCTGTTATTTTTGTTCCTGAGTGGAATACTGACAGGGGTGCTGTATGGGCGGCTGCGCCGGAAACCGGATAAGAAACTATAAACAATGCACGCAGACGCGCAGGGAAGGACTGCTTTGCAGCCTCGCGCATGGCGCAAAAGGAAACGACGAATGCCGTTTTCTATATTGTAGAAAGGAAAAAGCATATGAATATGGAGTTGCTTCCGCAGTACGAATTGCTGCAGCATGAGTGGATTGGAGATGTTCACTCGGATGGTTATCTGCTCCGCCATAAAAAAAGCGGAGCGCGCGTTCTGGTGCTTCAGAACGATGATGAGAATAAGGTCTTCGACATTGCGTTTAAAACTTTGCCGACAAACAATACAGGTGTGCCGCATATTATGGAGCACAGCGTGCTTTGCGGCAGCCGGAAATTCCCGATGAAGGATCCGTTTGTGGAATTGGTGAAGGGATCCCTGAATACTTTTTTGAATGCGATGACCTATCCGGATAAGACCGTTTATCCGATCGCGAGCTGCAATGACAAGGATTTCTGTAACCTGATGGATGTTTATCTGGATGCAGTATTTTATCCGAATATTTATCAGAATGAACAGATTTTCCGTCAGGAGGGCTGGAGCTATCAGCTCGAGGACGCAGCGGACGAGATTGAGATTAATGGAGTTGTTTACAATGAAATGAAGGGCGCGTATTCTTCTCCGGAGGATGTGCTGGAGCGCGAGATTATGAACAGCCTGTTTCCGGATACGGTGTACGGCGTAGATTCGGGCGGAAATCCGCAGAATATCCCGGATTTGACGTATGAGGACTACCTGGCTTTCCATAAGAAATATTATCATCCGTCGAACAGTTATATTTATTTTTATGGGAATATGGATATTGAGGAACGGCTGCTCTGGCTGGATCGGGAGTATCTGAGTGCGTTTGACCAGCCTTCTGGTGCGGAAGGCGAAGTGCCGACGATTGCGCTTCAGGCGCCTTTTGAGGAGCTGCGCCGGGTGCGCCGCAGCTACCCGATCTCTGAGGACGATGAACTGGAAAACAATACGTATCTTTCCTGGAATGCTGTCATTGGCACGGGACCGGAGGTGGAGCTCTCCAATGCGTTTGCAGTGCTGGAATATGCTCTTTTGTCCGCGCCGGGCGCGAAGTTAAAGCAGGCTCTGCTGGATGCCGGAATTGGCAATGACATCATGGGCGATTATGAGAGCGGACTTTATCAGCCTTACATGGGCATCATAGCCAAAAACGCGAACGAGGCGGATGCGGAGCGCTTTCTTACAGTCATCCGTGAGACACTTGAGGAAATTGTAAAAGAAGGCATCGATAAAAAGGCGCTGTACGCGGGCATCAATTCAATGGAATTTAAATTCCGCGAGGCGGATTATGGCTCCGCGCCGAAAGGTCTGATCTATGGGCTGGATACGTTTGACAGCTGGCTGTACGACGATGACGCGGCATTTTCTTATCTGAAGCAGCTGGATGTGTATGCAGATTTGCGAGAGCGCGTAGAAACTTCTTATTTTGAGGATCTGATTCAGAAGTATCTGCTGGATAATACGCATGCCTCGCTGGTAACGCTTGCCCCGGAGCGCGGCCTGACGGCGAAGACTGATGCTGCCCTGCGAGAAAAATTGCAGACATACAAAGCAACCTTGAGTGAGGCACAGCTGGAAGAGATGATCGCAGCGACCGGTCGGCTGCGCGAGTTCCAGGAGACTCCGTCCACACCGGAGGAATTGAAAAAGCTGCCGATGCTGACCCGTGCGGATATCGGGAAAAAGGCTGCGCCTTTTGAAAATACGGAGCTTGACTGGGATGGAATGAAGGTTCTGCATCACGACGTGTTTACAAATGGGATTTCTTACCTGGATCTGCTTTTTGACGCGGATGCGGTTTCCACGGAGGATCTGGGCTATCTGGGCATACTCAAAGCGGTGCTCGGTATGGTTGACACAGAGCACTTCACATACAGTGACCTGAATAATGACATTAATATGAACACTGGCGGTATTTCTGCGGGCATCAGTGTATTCCCCGTTCCAGCAGGGAAGAAGAATACAACAGTCAAAGCCTTTATGGGGATCCGCTCAAGGGTGCTCTATGAGAAACTGCCATATGCGCTGGAAATGTCGAAGGAAATTCTTACTTCGAGGTTTGACGATGACAAGCGGCTTTATGAGATCATTGCGAAGCTGGAATCGCGTCTTTCCATGCAGCTGGCTTCCGCAGGTCATCAGGCAGCAGTCGGACGGGCGCTTTCCTATCTGTCAGAGTTCAGCGCATTTAATGACGCCGTGACCGGGATTGCTTTCTATGATCTGGTTGCGGATCTGGAGAAGCACTTTGAGGAGAAAAAAGAAGCGCTGAAAGAAAAGCTTCGCGCACTCTGTGAGGTGCTGTTTACGAGAGAGAACCTGTTTGTCAGCGTGACCTCTGACCAGGAAGGGCTGGAGCTGCTGCGGAATCCGCTGCTGGCATTTGCTCAGAGCCTGCCTGCAGCGATTGCGGAGGCAGGAAGTAAAGACAATGTGTGTGAAGTGAGATCAGAGTCCACTTGTCAGGAAGATGGCGGTTCCTCCTGCAGGAGATTTCATCTGGAAAAGAGGAACGAGGGATTTACAACACCGGGTCAGATACAGTATGTGGCCCGTGTGGGGAACTTTAAAGACGCAGGATTCACATACACAGGCGCACTTCAGATTCTGAAGGTGCTGATGAGTTATGAATATCTCTGGGTAAATATCCGTGTAAAAGGCGGCGCGTATGGATGCATGAGCTCTTTCTCCCGAAGAGGCGACGCCTATTTCGTTTCATACCGGGATCCGCATCTTGGCGGAACAAATGAAGTTTTTGAGAATGTTCCGGCTTATCTGCGCGAGTTTGACGCGGACGAGCGTGAGATGACAAAATACGTGATCGGAGCCATCAGTGATCTGGATACGCCGCTGACGCCGGCGATGAAGGGCTCCCGTTCTCTGAACGCGTATTTTTCACAGATTACGGAAGGGGATGTACAGCGGGAGCGGGATGAGGTCCTGTCTGCGACTCCAGAGCAGATTCGCGCGCTTGCGCCGCTGGTGCAGAGCGTTCTCGACGCAGAGGCGATCTGTGTGGTTGGAAACGAGGAGAAGATAAAGGAAGCGGCGGAGCTCTTTGGTTCTATCCGGCCACTTGCGGGGGCGGACATCGCGTAAGAAAACAGGTAGAGGAACGATCATGGAAAACGCAAATTTTAAATCCGGTTTTGTAACTCTGATCGGGCGGCCGAACGTTGGAAAGTCCACGTTGATGAATCATCTGATCGGCCAGAAGATCGCGATTACGTCTAACAAACCGCAGACGACGCGAAACCGGATTCAGACGGTCTATACCTCCGAACAGGGGCAGATTATTTTCCTGGACACGCCAGGTATTCATAAAGCAAAGAATAAACTGGGCGAGTATATGGTGACGGCGGCGGAGTCGACGCTGCGGGAAGTGGATGTGGTATTATGGCTGGTTGAGCCGACGGACTCGGTCGGCGGAGGGGATCAGCATATTGCGCAGATGCTCCGCAGCCTGAAGATTCCGGTGATTCTGATTCTGAATAAAATGGATACCGTGGCGAAAAGTGAGATTCCGCGGTATCTGGATGTTTACCGGGAGCTTTTGGATTTTGACGCTGTGATACCGGTCTGTGCTCTGCGGGGCCTGCATATGGACGAGGTGATCAGCGCAATATTCCGCTGTCTGCCATACGGACCGAAATATTATGATGACGATACCGTGACCGACCAGCCGCAGAAACAGATCGTAGCGGAGCTGATCCGGGAGAAGACGCTGCGCTGCATGGAGGAGGAGATTCCACATGGGATCGCGGTCTCAATCGAAGTGATGAAGGAGCGGCCTGCGGGCAGCCAGAAGCACAGGGAGAAACGGGCCGAGGCCGTGCGGAAGAAACATCGCCATGAACATGCGAAAAAGGCTGTCTCACGAGAAGTGGAGCAGAATGGGCAGCCTGGCTTGCTGCCGAATGAGGAGAGGAAGGACTTCCAGGGTAAAAAGAATGGAAGGACGCTGACGGAAACCCGGACGAATGCGGATGATACGCTCAGCCGCCGTGAACAGGCGGAAGTGGATGTGCGTGAGACTTCAGACTGGATCATGGATATTGAGGCAACGATTATCTGCGAAAAAGAGTCTCACAAAGGCATGGTGATCGGCAAACAGGGCGCGATGCTGCGCAAAATCGGCTCACAGGCGCGCTATGAAATTGAGCAGATGCTCGAAGAACCGGTCAATTTGCAGCTCTGGGTGAAGGTAAAGAAGGACTGGCGTGACAGCGATTATATGATCAAAAATTTTGGTTACGATAAGACGGATCTGGTATGATTAATTGTGACAGGAAAGGATGGCGGCTGCAATGAGCGACCCTTTGAAGGTGACAGGCATGGTGCTTTCGGCCGTACCTGCAGGGGATTACGATAAGCGAACCGTCCTTCTGACCAAAGAACGGGGCAAGATCACCGCGTTTGCACGGGGAGCACGCAAACCGAACAGTCCTTTGCTGGCAGCAGCGACCCCATTCGCGCTTGGATCTTTTACTGTTTATGAGGGAAAAAGTGCCTATACACTGGTGCAGGCAGAGATTTCTGATTATTTCCGCGAGGTGCGGGAAGACATGGTCGCATCCTGCTACGCCTGCTATTTTATGGAGCTGGCGGATTATTACACGAGGGAAAATCTGGAAGCTTCACAAATGCTGAACCTGCTGTACGCTTCGCTGCGTGCGCTGCCGAAACCGGAGCCGGACAATGAACTCATCCGCTGCGTCTTTGAGATGAGGGCGATGGTGCAAAATGGGGAATACCCTTATGAGACAGCCTCGGATCCGTCTTTGCAGGAATCCACGCGTTATGCGATTTCCTATGTGATACATGCGCCGGTACAGAAGCTGTATCGGTTTACACTGCAGCCGGAGGTCTTTGAGGAATTCCGTCAGGTGCAGGATCACTATAACAGTATTTCAATCGATCGTAAATTTAAATCGCTGGAAATACTGCGGCAGATTGCAGGATAGCAAATAGCATCAGTTTAGAGCAGCAGGCCACAGATGTTCTGAACTGGTGGAAAAAATGGTTGAAACAGCGGCCATTTAACGATATAATGCATTATTGATATTGACAGGAACCAGGAGGAAATAGTTCAGTGAGGGCGAGGAAAAAAGCTGTAGCGGCGATGTTTGCGGCGGCTGTGATGCTGCTCGGCGGCTGCGATATTGTGAATCAGACAGAATGGACGCCGGAGTCCTCTGACGCAATTTCGATTGCGGCGGATGGAAGTATCACCGAAATTGTGCAGGAGACGCTGGATCAGTCTTATTATGATGTGACGGAACTGGAGTCGATGATCAACACGGAAGTGGCGGAATACAATTCTGAATATGGTGCGGATTCTATCAAAGTAGAGGACTTTAGCAATGAGGGCAGCACAGTGACGTTAAAGCTATGGTTTTCGTCAGCCGAGGATTATGCGGAGTTCAATAATGTAGAGTTTTATTGTGGTTCCATTATCAATGCGCAGCTGGAAGGCTATCTGTTTGATGTGTCCTTTTACCGGGTGACGGAAGGGGAAACGTCCGGCAGTGCAGTGAGCTATACAAAGGTGTTTGAGGATATGTCTGCGACGGTTGTGATTGTTCAGGCACCGATGGAAGTGCATTTTGAAGACAGTGACGTGACATTTATCAGCACGAACGCCGGGATGCTCTCTGCTGATACCGTAGATGCAAGCGGGGAACAGGAAGAGACAGAAGCTCTGGTACTCCCGTCCAGCAAGGTATATGAGGGTGAGGAGACGACATACGCGGAACAGAAAGAGGCGAACCGCGTGTATATTATCTGTGAGTAAGGAAACGGTTCGGTGCAGTTTCGCCAGGATGGAATCAGTAATGCAGAAATTATTTTTGCGTAGAAGCAAGAAAGGAAAATGGAGAGGAGAACATTATGGAGAAGACAATGGACAAAATTGTGGCGCTCGCGAAAGGGAGAGGGTTTGTATATCCAGGCTCTGAGATTTACGGCGGCCTGGCGAATACCTGGGATTATGGAAACCTTGGCGTGGAGCTCAAGAACAATGTGAAGCAGGCCTGGTGGCAGAAGTTTGTGCGGGAAAATCCGTATAACGTCGGCGTAGACTGCGCAATTCTGATGAATCCGCAGACCTGGGTGGCGAGCGGCCATTTGGGCGGCTTTGCGGATCCGCTGATGGACTGCAAGGAATGTCACGAGCGTTTCCGCGCGGATAAGGTCATTGAAGACTACTGCGCAGAGCAGGGGCTGACGCTGGACAAGCCGATCGATGCTTTTTCACAGGAAGAGATGCGGGATTACATTGAGGATCACAAGATTCCCTGCCCGTCCTGCGGCAAGCATAATTTTACGGATATCCGCCAGTTCAACCTGATGTTCAAGACCTTTCAGGGCGTGACAGAAGACGCGAAGAATACTGTTTATCTGCGCCCAGAGACTGCACAGGGTATTTTTGTAAACTTTAAAAATGTACAGCGTACCTCCCGCAAGAAGCTTCCGTTCGGCATTGCGCAGATCGGAAAATCTTTCCGCAATGAGATTACGCCGGGCAACTTTACTTTCCGCACCCGCGAGTTCGAACAGATGGAGCTGGAGTTCTTCTGCGTACCGGGCACGGATCTCGACTGGTTCCAGTATTGGAGAAGCTTCTGTTTCGAATGGCTGAAGAAGCTGGGCATGAAGGAAAGCGAGCTTCGCCTGCGCGACCATGATCCGGAAGAGCTTTGTTTCTACAGCAAGGGCACGACCGACATTGAGTTCCTGTTCCCGTTTGGCTGGGGCGAGCTCTGGGGCATTGCGGATCGCACCGATTATGACCTGACGCAGCATCAGAATACATCCGGTCAGGATATGACCTACTTTGACGAAGAAAAGAAGGAAAAATACATTCCGTACGTCATCGAGCCGTCCCTCGGCGCGGATCGTGTCGTGCTGGCGTTCCTTTGCAGCGCCTATGACGAGGAAGAACTTGAGGGCGGGGATATGCGTACCGTGCTTCATTTCCATCCGGCCATCGCTCCGGTCAAGATCGGCGTACTGCCGCTCTCCAAGAAGCTCAACGAGGGTGCGGAAAAGGTATACACGGAGCTTTCCAAATATTACAATTGTGAGTTTGACGACCGCGGCAACATCGGCAAGCGCTACCGCAGACAGGACGAGATCGGTACTCCGTTCTGCGTGACCTACGACTTTGACTCTGAAACGGACGGCGCCGTGACTGTGCGCGATCGTGACAGCATGGAACAGGAGCGCGTGAAGATCGAAGATCTGAAAGCGTATTTTGAGGAAAAATTTGCGTGGTAAACCAAATGGTTGGCCGACGATAGGAAGTTGGTAATCGCCTCGTGGAGAAACCACCACGATAAAAAGGAGACAGAGAGCCCCGGAACAGTATATCCGGGGCTTTCATTGGAATACAGAAAGAGGATAAAAATGAACCACTATATGAAAGCAAATTATCACACACATACCACCCGCTGCAAGCACGCGGAGGGTGCTGAACGCGATTATATTGAAGCTGCAATTTCCATGGGGCTGGAGGTACTTGGTTTCGCGGATCACATTCCCTGTCCGTTCACAGACGGTTATGTCTCGAACATCCGTATGGATATGGAACAGGCCGACGAATATGTGAGCACAATCCGTTCTCTGGCACATGAATATGAAGGGAAAATCCGTCTGCTCGTGGGTTTTGAAGCGGAATACACTCCAGAATATTTCGATGCACAGACGGAGTTGATGCGCCGCGTGAAAGGCGATTACCTGATTATGGGCCAGCATTTTCTGGGACATGAGCCGGACGGAACCTACACCGGCGCGGCTACGAAGAGTGATGAGTTCCTGAAAGGGTATGTCGACACCGTTATTGCCGGCATGGAGACAGGGGCGTTTCTCTACCTCGCCCATCCGGATCTGATCAATTATGAGGGAGAGGAGACCGTGTACGAGCAGGAAATGACACGTCTCTGCGAGGCGCTGTACGACCTTCGGATTCCTCTGGAAATCAATCTCCAGGGCCTTTTGCAGCACCGTCATTACCCAGCGGAACGTTTTTGGAGGATTGTGGGCCGAACAGGAAACCGGGTCGTTCTGGGCGTTGACGCGCACCATCCAGCGCAGATTTGCGAGCAGGGGGTGTATGACAGGGCTATGAGGATGGTAGAAAAGTATGGGCTGAAGGTAGAAGAACGCCTGGACATATAAAGCCATGCGAAACGGATGGCTTTTTTGGAAAACGAGGGAGACCTATGCAGATACGATTGGATAAGTTTCTGGCGGATGCCGGAATCGGGACGAGGAGCGAAGTAAAAAATCTCATAAAAAGGAAAGCGGTTACTGTCAACGGAGCCTGTGCCGCAAAACCGGAGATCAAGATTATTCCGGATGAAGATGAGATCGCCGTAAATGGAACCATTGTGGCGGCGCGCGGTTTCGTAACTTATATGCTGCATAAGCCGGCCGGCTACGTCTGCGCGGTAACGGATGACCGCTTTCCAACGGTGATGGAGCTTGTGCCGCAAAACAGGGATCTGTTTCCTGTGGGCAGACTGGACAAGGACACGGAAGGGCTGCTTCTGATTACCAATGACGGCGGGATGGCGCACCGCATGCTTTCCCCGCGCAGGCACGTGGATAAAACGTATCTGGCCGTGCTCGACCAACCTGCCGAAAAAGCATATATCGCTCTTTTTTCTGCGGGGGTGGACATCGGTGATGATACACCGACACATCCGGCCAGACTTGTGATTTGTGATGATAAGAGTCCGGAGCTGGACTATTTGCCGGAGGAATACCGGGTATGCGCGGATACAGGGCGCGTGGTTCTTTTGACGATTCAGGAAGGGCGCTACCATCAGGTCAAGCGGATGTTTCATGCCGTTGGAAATGAAGTGCTCTATTTGAAGCGGTTGTCGTTCGGCTCTCTGGTGCTGCCGCTGTTTTTGAAAAAAGGGGAGGCCATTTGCGTGGAACTGCCGCAACCGGAACTATTCCTGAAACAGCCGTAAGGTCAGTACGAGTGAAGGCGCATAGGAAAGAATGGAAAGCATTGTATGGAAAGGGAAAGAGCAATGGTTCGAATTGCAATCTGCGATGACAGCAGCGCAGACGCTGCATTTGTCGAAAATCAGGTGAAAGCCTGGGCTGCGGCGCGGCCGGTTGGGATATATACGCAGGTTTTTTCGTCGGCGGAAAGCTTTTTGTTTCAATATGCGGAAGACAAAAGGTGGGATATTCTGATTCTGGATATTGAGATGGGCCAGATGGACGGAGTGACGATGGCCAGGACCATCCGCAAAGAGAATGAGGCGCTGCAGATTATTTTTGTTACGGGCTATTCAGACTACATTGCTGAGGGCTACGAGGTTGCGGCGCTTCATTATCTGATAAAGCCTGTGAAGGTCGAGAAACTGTTTTCTGTGCTGGATCGGGCGCTGGAAAAACGGAAACAGAATGAAAGATGTCTCAACCTGGAGATGGGAGGGGAAATGGTGCGTATCCCGTTTTATGAGATTCGCTATCTGAACGTGCGGCTGAATTACGTGACCATCCATGCGAAGGAGGAATATGCCGTGAAGCGGCCGCTGGGGGAATTTGAAAAGGAGCTCGATCAGCGGTTTGTGCGGGCAGGACGGAGCCTGATTCTGAATCTGGAATGTATCCGGCGTGTCACCAGAAAAGAAGTGACCCTGTCGGACGGAACGGTTCTCCCCCTGCCAAGGGGCGCATATGAGCCACTCAACCGCGCGATCATTCAGTTTACATAGAATAGGAATGGAAGGAGCTGTCATGTCTTTTTTATCAAAACAGATCGATAAGCGGATTGCGGCTTATCAGCGGGAGCTGATAGAGACTCATTACCGGGAAGTTGACAATATGTATCGCCAGATGCGCGGATGGCGGCACGATTACCGGAACCACATTCAGACGATGAAGGTGCTGGCGTCTAATGGGGATATGGAGGGGATCAAAGCCTATCTGGATGAACTGGACACGGATTTAAATACTGTGGATACAGTGGTGAAGACAGGAAATTCCATGGCTGATGCCATCTTAAATAGCAAAATTTCACTGGCCAGATCCCGTGCGATTACGGTTCATTGCGACGCGCACATTCCGGTCAAACTGCGCATGTCAGAGATTGATCTGTGCTGCATCATTGGTAATCTCTTTGATAACGCGATCGAGGCAAGCATGGCTTTGCCGGAGGAGGAACGGCTCATCCGGGTTTATATGGACATGAAAGGAACGCAGTTCTACATTTCCTTTACGAATTTTACGGCGGGGAAAAAGTTGGAAAAGATCAACGGAAGGTTTCGGACGAATAAAGGGGACGGCCATGGATTTGGGCTGGTTCGCATCGATAACATCGTAGAACGTCTGGACGGCTATCTGAGCCGCAACAGCGAGGACGGGGCTTTTACCACGGAAATCCTGATTCCGCAGGCGTAAGACTTATCAGTGACTATACTGTAAACGAAGTACGAAAAATATGCTTTTCCATACTGCAAAAACTGCGGATAATAACGATTCATCCCCCAAATTTAACGATTCATCCCCGAACTGTGCCGGGGGTGATTTTTTGTGTTATGATACAAGGGACAAAAGGTCAGGAATGGAACGCTTTAGGTCATAAAAACGTATCGCGTAAGGAGATGGATGGAGTATGGAAGCAAAAACAAAACCCAAATATGGCATTGCACAGAATGTCGGATGGATGATAGGGATCGCCTGGAGGGTGCGGCGGCGCGTTCTTCTGATCTGCGTCCTCACGACTCTGATGGAGATCCTGTATAACGTGGCACAGCTCTACATTGCGCCGGAAATTCTGAAAGCTGTGGAGACACACGCTTCATTGGGAAGCCTTCTTACCACCATTTTGTTTTTTACGGCGGCGCTGTTTGTGACGCAGGGCGTAAAAGGCTATCTGGATACCTACGCCATGTATCCCCGCATCGACGTTCGCACCGAAATCATAGGCATGCTGGCTGATAAGTGTAACACCACTTCGTTTTCCAATACACTGGATGCCGATTTTGTCCGGCTGCGGGAAAAGGCATCCAGTGCTACAGATAGCAATCTGGAAGCAACGGAGTACATCTGGCAGGGGCTGACGAATCTTCTGCAGCATATCGGCGGTTTTCTGGTCTGTCTGTCGATTCTGTCCGGTCTGCACCCCGCGCTGACGGCTGTGGTGCTCGCCACCTGTCTGATTGGCTTTCTGGCATCCCGTTACGCGAGTGACTGGGAATTCGAACACCGGAAGGAAGAGTCCGCGTACTACGCAAAGAAACGCTATATCCGCGACAAATCTCAGTCCGTAATTCTCGCAAAGGATATCCGCATCTTTGGCCTGCAGGACTGGCTGAATGACCTGCTGGATGAGGTGCACAACGCTTACCTGGACTGGCGCCTGGGAGTGGAGAAGAAACGGCTGGTGGCGAGTATGACGGAAGCCGCGATGACCGTAGCGCGAAACGGTATCGCTTACCTGTATCTGATCCATCTGGCTTTGCGGGAGGGAATATCCGTCTCTTCCTTTGTCCTGTACTTTGGAGCAGTGACCATGTTTTCCTCCTGGGTGATGGGCATTTTAAATGATATGGCACGGATGCATAAGGACAGCCTCGACATCAGCTCTGTGCGGGAGTTTCTTGAATATCCGGAGCCGTTTTGTTTTGATGAGGGCGAACCGGTGCCACAGCGCCGCCCAAACGCGAAGCGTATTTCAAATGCGGCGCGACCTGCCCTCGGGCAGAGCGAGGGGGCGTTTCCATGCGCGGATGCCTGGGAGCTGAAGCTGGAGCATGTTTTCTACCGCTATCCGGGCGCGGAAAAAGACACGCTGCATGATATCAGTCTTGTGATTCATCCCGGTGAAAAGCTGGCGATCGTCGGCTTGAACGGCGCAGGCAAAACCACACTGGTACGGTTGCTGTGCGGCCTTTTTGATCCGACCGAAGGCCGGGTACTGCTGAACGGAACGGATATCCGCACTTTTAACCGCAGCGATTACTATGCGCAGATCAGCGCGGTTTTCCAGGAATATTCACTTCTGGATGTCACCGTTGCGGAAAACGTCGCGATGACGACGGAAAACATCGATCTTGACCGGGTCTGGGATTCCCTGGAAAAAGCGGGGCTGAAAAAAACAATTCAGGAATTGCCCCAAGGGCTGGATACGCACACCGGCAGAGACGTCTTTCTGGACGGCGTGCTGTTCTCCGGCGGCCAGACGCAGCGGCTGATGCTTGCGAGAGCGCTCTATAAGGATGCGCCACTGCTGATGCTTGATGAGCCGACTGCCGCCCTCGACCCCATCGCGGAAAATGATATTTACCAGAAATACAACGATATGACCAGAGAGAAGACTTCGGTGTTTATCTCACACCGCCTGGCCTCCACCCGCTTCTGCGACCGGATTCTTTTCCTGGCGGACGGGCGGATCGCGGAAGAAGGCACCCATGAAAGCCTGCTGGCGCTTGGCGGGGAATACGCAAAGCTTTTTGAAGTTCAGAGTCGATATTATCAAGAGGGGAGGGAGTTCTGATGAAGGGAGATTTCAGGCATACCATCGCCGTCCATGAGCGCGGTGTAAAAGAATTATACACGGTCAGTCACAGACTGTTTCCGGTCATTGCTCTGGGAGCGATTGTTTCCGCGCTGTTTCCATACGTGTCGGTATTCTTTTCGGCGAGAATTCTCTCGGAGCTCGCCGGCGCCCGCCAGGCAGATGTTCTCTGGCAATGGGTGGTGGGCGGCGTGGCCGTCACCGGGCTTTTCTCACTTGCAAATGCATTCCTGAAGCAGCGTCAGGAAACTCTGATTGACGACGTGTGGGGGCGCAAGGAAATCCTTTACTGCCGAAAGATGTTCTCCATGGATTACGCGGACATTGACCGCCAGGAAATCCACGATCTGCGGGCGCAGATTTCCCAGATCGAAAACTGGGCCAGTTGGGGCTTCGGTCGCATCCCTTACGCCTTTGAGAAAACCATCAGTAGCATTGCAGGTATTCTCGGCGGTATTGTGCTGACGGTAAATCTCTTTACGTCCCCTGTATCGGAGAACGCAGGCGCACTGACTATCCTGAACAATCCTTTGTTTTTGTTTTTGTTCGCCGCCGTATTGATCGGCATCAGTTTTCTGGCGGGGAAATTTTATGTGAAATCGGAGAACTATCTGAATGGCCTTTCCGAGGAGGCCACCTTTGGAAACCGTTTGTTTTCTTACTTTGGCTATCTCGGATTTAAAAAGGAGCGGAGTGCTGACATCCGGATCTACGACCAGCAGAAAATCATCCGCGCCTACTGGAAGAAGGAAAGCCCCTTTGGCGCAAACGGCTCGTTTGGAAAGCTGGCCAAAGGCCCGATGGGCGTCTACGCCGGGCTTGGCGCGGGTATCTCGGTGCTGATTATCGGCTTTGTGTACGCCTTTACCTGTCTCAAGGCCTGGGGCGGCGCGTTTGATGTGGGCAGCGTTACGCAATACGTGGGCGCGGCGACCGCCATGGGCGGCAACATTTACGCGCTTTTGCAGGTGTACGGTGAAATGAAAACCAATACCGGGTACATGGAGCGAATCTTTACCTACCTGGACCTTCCCAATGCCATGTACCAGGGCAGCCTGACCACGGAAAAGCGCTCAGACCGGCAGTATGAGGTCGAATTCCGCGATGTCTCTTTCAAATACCCGGCGAGCGAAAACTGGGCGCTGCGGCATGTTTCCATAAAGTTTCAGATCGGCAAAAGGCTGGCCATCGTGGGGGAGAATGGCAGTGGAAAATCTACCTTTATCAAGCTGCTCTGCCGCCTTTATGACCCGCAGGAGGGGCAGATTCTCTTAAACGGCATCGACATCCGCAAATACAACTACCGGGACTACATGGATATCTTCTCCGTCGTGTTCCAGGACTTTCAGCTGCTCTCCCAGCCTCTGGGAAGCAATGTCGCGGGCAGCATGACCTATGATGAGGCAAAGGTACGAAAAGCCTTGACCGATGCGGGTTTCGACGACCGGCTGAAAACCCTGCCGGACGGGCTGAAGACCCAGCTCTACAAGGATTTTACCGAGGACGGAATCGAGGTTTCCGGCGGTGAAGCGCAGAAAATCGCCATCGCGCGGGCACTCTATAAGGATGCGCCCTTCATCATTCTTGATGAGCCGACCGCCGCCCTTGACCCCATCGCCGAAGCGGAGATTTATTCGAAATTCAACGATATCTCCGGCGACAAGACGGCAATCTATATCAGCCACCGGCTCTCCTCCTGCAAATTCTGCGACGAAATCGCCGTCTTCCACGAAGGCGCCATTGTCCAGCAGGGGACGCACGAGGAACTGCTGGCGGAGGAATCCGGCAAATATTATGAGCTCTGGCATGCGCAGGCACAGTATTATACGGAGAGCCTCGCCATATAAAATCGCTTTGCGATGGGCGAGGCCTGCGTCTATGATTTGCTGTGCAAATCACAGACATTATACGGAGAGCCTCGCCATATAAAATCGCTTCGCGATGGGAACGAATACCGGAGACGAAGATTGTCTATGCCTAACATGAGCCGGTTTGACTTGTAAAGGATTGCCGTCGCTATTGATTCACGTCTTGCGAAGCATGTTGGTTTGTGTTAATCTATGGTCGTAAAAGCATTTGCTGCTTGTAGGGATTAACTATGACAGAGATGCGAAAGGTCCTGCCGCAAAGAAACACAGCTGTATCATAGAACGGATGTGAGTAAGGCAGAGAAGGCTTTTCTATCGGTTATGGATAATGATAAGGAGATGTAAGTATGAAGATTTATGACATGAAAATCAATCATTTGACGAATCCACTTGGGTTTCGCATGACGCGCACGGTTTTTTCGTGGAAGGTAGCTGAGGCAACTGGGAAAAATCAGACAGAGGCCAGAATACAGGTAGCTACGGATGCGCAGATGCGCGAGATGGTTTTTGACTCTGGATTTGAGAAAGAAGCAGACAGTCTTGGCTATCACGCAGATTTTGAGCTGGAACCCTGCACGCGCTACTATTGGACAGTGACGGTGCGGACGGACGCTGAAGAAGAAGCAGTTGGCGAGACGCAGTGGTTTGAGACGGCGAAGCGTGCTGATCCGTGGACTGGAAAATGGATTACCTGTAATAATGAAAAGAAACGCCATCCGATTTTTGAAAAAGAGATTTGCCCGGCAAAGCCGGTCAGACAGGGGCGGCTCTATATCTGTGGTCTGGGGCTGTATGAGGCTTATTTTGACGGGGCGCGTATCGGAGACGAATATCTCACGCCGTATAGCAATGATTACAAAGAATGGATACAGTATCAGACGTTCGACGTGACGGAGCAGATCAAAAATGCCGCTGATAAGCCGAAGCTCTCCATCTGGCTTGGAAATGGCTGGTACAAGGCCAGATTCGGGTTCGCCGCAAAGGAGGACATCGGTTTTTACGGCAATGAGTGGAAGCTGATCGCGGAGCTGCGCCTGACCTATGAGGATGGCAGCATTGAAACAATTGGTACAGATGATAGCTGGACGGTGCGCCGCAGTAATATTACGTTTTCGAATCTGTATGATGGGGAACATGTGGACGATACATTGCCGGAGCTTCCAATGGAACAGGCACAGTTTTGTGAGGCGCCGAAGGGGGCTTTGACGGAGCGGATGAGTCTGCCTGTCACCATTCATGAGGAATTTGAGCCGGTGGAACTGATTCACACACCTGCGGGTGAAACTGTTTTTGATATGGGACAGGAGTTTACGGGGCTTTTTGCCCTGCGTGTGCATGAGCCGGCCGGAACGGTGATTCATATTCAGACAGGAGAAATCCTGCAGAGAGGGCCTGCGCAGACAGAAACAACCCGGTCGGCGATGTCAGAACCGGATCAGATGGACGCCTTTGAGGCTCCCTGCGCCGGACATGCCGATGGAAATTTCTACAATGCAAACCTGCGTTCTGCAAAGTCAGAATATTATTACGTTTCGGATGGAACGGAGAAAACGATTGTCCCGCATTTTACTTTTTTCGGCTACCGCTATGTAAAAGTGGAAGGCGTGACAAACCTGAGAAAGGAAGATTTCAAAGGTCTTGCGCTGTACAGCGACCTGGAATTTACCGGTCAGATGGAGACCGGACATGTACTGGTCAACCGTTTTATCAAAAATGTCCAGTGGGGGCAGAAAAGCAATTTTGTGGATGTGCCCACTGATTGTCCACAGCGTGACGAGCGAATGGGCTGGACTGGGGACGCGCAGGTGTTTTCTCCGACGGCCACCTATCTTTCGGATACGTATGCTTTTTACGCAAAATACCTTTATGATATGGCGAAAGAGCAGGGCGCACTGGATGGGAAGGTGCCGGATGTGATTCCTTCCTGTGGGGTAGAAAGCACAGCCTGCGTCTGGGGAGACGCGTCCTGCATTATTCCATGGAATCTGTACCTGTTTTATGGAGATAAGAGTATCCTGGAAGACCAGTTTGAGAGCATGAAAAGCTGGGTGGACTATATTCGCAGAGTCGATGGAGCGGCTCCTGATGGAAGCGCCCCCTCGCTTTCGCTCGGCGGCAGGTCGGAGCCGCAAATGGAATCGCTTCGCGATGAAGCGGCTCCTCATGGGTGGCGGTATGTGTTTCACTATGGGGACTGGCTGGCACTGGATCATCCAGCTGGCGGCGCGGAGCAGGTGATGGGAGGTACGGATGAGGAATTCATCGCGAACCTGTATTATGCGGTCAGCGCTGGACTGGTGGCCAATGCCGCGCATGTGCTCGGAAAAGAAGCGGAGGAGGCTGAGTATCGTGCGCTTTCTGACGAGCAGTTCGCGGTGGTAAAGAACGAATACTACAGCGCGACCGGCAGATGCTGTATCAAGACACAGACCGCGCTGATTCTGACGCTGAAATATCACTTGTCCGAGAATGTGGAGCTGACTAAAAAGCAGCTGAAGAAGCTGTTTGAACTGAGTGGTGGCAAGCTGCGGACCGGGTTTGTCGGCACGCCGCTATTAAATAATGTGTTGACCGAGAACGGATTTGAGGAGCTGGCTTATGAGCTGCTGCTGAACGAGGACTATCCGGGCTGGCTCCATGAAGTGAAGCTTGGCGCGACGACCGTCTGGGAGCGCTGGAACAGCCTGCTCGATGACGGAACGATCTCCGGCATCAGTATGAACAGCATGAACCACTACGCATATGGCTCTGTTCTGGAGTGGATGTTCCGTCATGTGGCGGGCATCAACACCGCAGATGAGGCGCCTGGTCTCCGAAAAGTGGCCTTTATGCCGCTCCTGAACTGGACTTTGCGGAAAGTGTCCGCGTCCTATGACTCCCCGGCCGGACTGTACAAAAGCAGCTGGGAGATGACCGATCCGACCCATGTGACGCTGTCCGTCAGTGTGCCGTTTGGCTGTAGTGCAACCCTGCAGCTGCCGTTGGCGAAGCCGGAAACTTATGAGGATAAAGAAAATCCGTTGTTTTCCTGCGTGAAAGATGGTATTTGCTATCTGGAGCCGGGAACCTATACAGTCAGTTATGATCTGGCGGAGACGGTGGCTGAGAAAAAATAAACAGGTACTCAGACAGATTTTTGAGAAAGAGGAGAACGCAAGATGGCACAGGATGGATTTACGAAAAGAGATTGGGCACTTTTCAGGGAGAAGGTTCCCGAATGGCAGGAAGCTTATATGGAGAAGCTTGTAAAAGAGTACATAGCATTGCTTTCCGGTGATGGGGCGGCTTCAGATAAGTTCTGGGCTTTGGAAAAGCGCATCAAAGAAGACAGGCATCGTAAGGGAGTGATTCTGGATATGAGCCGCTCGGAGATGTTTGATAATATTCTTTCACTGATACGGGAAGGTGCAATTACGATAGAAGATCTGGATGATTTCAGCGATGGTGTAAAGGAAAGAGTCAGGCTTTTATTGAAAAAATGGTAGAAGATCGGGAGAGAAGTTATTATGATCAAAACAGTTGGAATCGTAGGGCTGGGAGCCCTGGGCGTACTTTATGGGAGCCTGCTTCTGGAGAAAATGGATCGGGAAGACATTCTGATCATTGCGGATGAAGACCGCATCCGCCGGTATCAGGCGGAAGGGGTGTACGCGAATGGGAAAAAATGCGAGTTCCGCTATGCGAGGCCGGAAGAAGGCCGACCGCTGGATTTACTGATTTTTACTACGAAGTATATGGCTCTGGCGGAAGCAGCCAGGATGGCGCGGCCCTTTTGTGGGGAGCAGACGATTGTGATGTCGTTTTTAAATGGAGTGTCCTCGGAGCAGATGCTGGAAGAGATTCTGAAACCAAAACGGCTTTTGTACTCCTGCGTACAGGGGATGGACGCGACCAGAATAGATCACCAGGTCACATACAGCAAAACAGGCTATATCGCCTTTGGCGAAATGGATTCCTACCGAAGCGAAGCAGTTTGTGAGGCGGAGGAGTTTTTTGGACGGACCGGTCTGGCTTATCAGGTGCCGGAGGATATTCGCCATCAGATTTACAGCAAGTGGATGCTGAATGTGGGAGTAAATCAGACCTGTGCGGTCTTTGATGTGGATTATGAGGGCGTGCAGAAGCCTGGAAAGCTTCGGAATATTATGGTGGCTGCGATGGAAGAGGCCAGAAGTGCGGCCGCCGCGGAAGGAATCCTGCTGACAGAAGAAGAGCTGTGGGGCTGGATGGACGTCATTGATGGTCTCTCTCCGAACGGTCAGCCTTCGATGCGGCAGGATGTTCTGGCAGGGCGGCAGACGGAAGTGGAGCTGTTTGCCGGAACGGTATGCGCTATGGGGCATAAATATGGCATTCCGGTTCCGCAAAACGAGGAGTTTTACAGAGCGTTAAATGCAGATAGGTAGTCAGGATAGGAGGAAATTACAATTATGGAATTGACAGAAGGCGTATTAAAAAGAAGAAGCATCCGTTCTTTTACGGAGCAGAAGATAACAGACGAGGAACTTCACACGATACTTCGGGCGGGTATGACTGGGCCAAGCTGCGCAAACACCCGCGACTGGAGCTTTCTTGTGGTACGGGATAAAGAGACATTGCGTAAGATGGCGGAAGCCAATGGAAGATATGCTCAGCCTCTTTGTCATTGCGATGTGGGAATTCTGATTTTGGGAGATCTGGAGCGGGCATTTCCGCCGGCGAAGGAGTACTGGGTGATTGACGGCGCAATTGCGGGACAGAACATGATCCTTGCGGCTGAAGGACTCGGCATTGGCTCTGTGTGGCTTGGTACCTGGCCGCAGATGGATCGGGTGAAGAAGCAGAGAGAGCTGTTTTCCCTGCCGGAGACGGTAGTGCCGCACTCGATCATCGCGTTTGGTTATCCGGCGGAGAATAAGGATCGTGAGCACCCGGATTATGAAGAGAGCCAGGTGCATTTTGAGCGGTGGTAAACGCAAGGATGTATTTAGAAAAGTAAAATGACTTACGCGTTTACTATAAATAATAGTGGGAGAAGCAGAGTGTGTTTTAGAGAGGAGTACTATGCCTGACAAAAAAGAGCAGTCAATAGAAGAACAGAAGGTCGAATTGTTTGAGCGGATTCCGATTCCGCGGGCAGTTATGAGGATGGCGGTTCCTACAGTGCTCAGTTCTCTTGTCATGGTGATTTATAACCTGGCGGATACGTATTTTGTGGGTATGCTGAACGATCCCATTGAAAATGCTGCGGTCACGTTGGCCGCGCCGGTGCTGCTGGCGTTTAACGCTATCATTAATCTGTTTGGAGTCGGCGGTTCCAGCCTGATGAGCCGCTATCTTGGGAAAAAAGAGTACGAATCGGTGCGAAAAAGCTCTGCGATCAGCTTTTATTGTGCTCTCGCTTTTTCTGTTTTATTTTCACTGATGGCCGGCATTTTCCACGCACAGCTGCTGGGAATTCTGGGAACCACCAGTGATACCGAGGCGGCTACCTGGCAGTACCTTCGCTGGACGACTCTGTGCGGCGCGGTTCCGGCGATCCTGAATGTCGTGCTGGCCAATCTGGTGCGCTCGGAGGGAGCCTCCCTTCATGCCAGCATCGGAACCATGAGCGGCTGTCTGCTGAATATTGTGCTGGATCCGATCTTTATCCTGCCCATGGGGTTTGGTATGGGGGCAGCCGGTGCGGGACTGGCTACCTTTCTTTCCAACTGTGTGGCCTGTATTTACTTTTTTGTCCTGCTGTGGGTGCGCCGCAGGAAGACGCTGGTGTGTGTGAACCCGCGCATGTTTTCTTTTGACTCCGCGATTCTCAAAGGAATCTGCGCGGTCAGCGTGCCTGCCGCGATTCAGAATCTGCTGAACGTGACCAGCATGACGGTGCTGAATAACTTTACCTCTTCCTACGGCGCCAATGCGGTTGCCGCGATGGGGATCACCCAGAAAATCAATATGATTCCCATGTATATCGCGATGGGTGTTTCACAGGGCATTATGCCGCTGGTCGGCTACAACTATGCCAGCGGGAACCGGGAGCGTATGAAAAAGGCGATTGCCTTTACCGCGAAAATCAGCGTGACATTTATGCTGCTGATGACTGTAGTATATTTTGCGGGCTCCGAGGGTCTGATTCGCCTGTTTATGAAAAATGAAGAGGTGGTCGCCTATGGCAGCCGTTTTCTTCAGGGAATGTGTCTGGAACTGGTATTTTTGAATGTCGATTTCCTGGCAGTCGGAGTCTTTCAGGCCTGCGGCATGGGGAGAAAGTCGCTGGTATTTGCTATTTTGAGGAAGGTCGTGCTGGAGATACCGGCATTGTTTTTGCTGAACTGGCTCTGGCCGCTGTACGGGCTTGCCTACGCCCAGCCCTGTGCAGAGCTTGTGCTGGCGATTGCGGCTGTGATTTTGCTGGGAAGGATCTTCCGGGAGCCAATGCGGGGAGTTTCCAACTGACAACTATGGAACTTCTTTGTGCTTACTTTATAGATTGATGTTCGGCCTTATTATATAAGCAGCCAGGGAAAAAAGAGTATAAAGATCAGACTGGTGTGATAAAAAACGTTTACAATTTGGTTACATCCCATCCATTGAAAAACAAGCCAGCCCGTATTATAGTAAATGGCAGGAAAGCAGTTTGTTTGAAATTGTGAAAAACGAACAGCTGCGTTCCTGCCAAAATTTATTTATTGGGGAAGCGTGTGTGTATATGAAAGAAAGAATACTGGTCATTGAGGATTCAGCGGCGATCAATGAACTGATTTGTATCAATCTGGAGACGGCAGGGTATGAGCCGCTGCCATTCTGGGACGGCGATGCGGTGAGTACGTGGCTTCATGACGAAAAGCGTCAGTGGATCGATCTGGCACTTCTGGATGTCATGCTTCCGGGTAAAGACGGTTTCGCGCTGTTACCCCAGCTGCGAGCATTGGAAATCCCGGTGATTTTTCTGACGGCAAAGGGCGACCTGAACAGCAAGATTCATGGCTTAAAGGACGGGGCAGAGGACTATATCGTTAAGCCGTTTGAAATGCTGGAGCTGCTTGTGCGTGTGGAAAAAGTGCTGGCGCGGTACCGAAAGGAAGCGGAAATCTTCGTGGTGCGGGATGTCGAGATTTTTCCGGAGGAGCGGCGGGTAACGAAAGCAGGAAGGGAGATTTCTCTGAAACCAATGGAATTTGACTGCCTGCTGCAGCTTGTGAAATATAAAAACATCGCTCTCAGTCGTGAACAGCTGATCAATGCGCTGTGGGGTGTGGATTTTGACGGCGAGACGCGCACGATTGATGTGCATATTGCGAGACTGCGGAAAAAACTGGATTTCCAGGATGTGATTCAGACTGTGCCCCGCATCGGCTACCGACTAAATTCCCAATGAGTGAGGAGGCTGATACATGAGACGCGAAAATACAGATCCGCTTCATCCAGAGGCAGGAAATGCTGTTCATCCCAGGTCTGTTCGCCCAGGGTGGCTCTTACGAACAAAAATATCTTTGGTGTCAGCCCTGCTGCTTCTGGTTTTATCACAGATTTTTTCCATCTGGAACCTGTATGAGACGCAGATGCGGATGATTGGTGTTGTGCTTGGAGATGAACAGACGGCACTTTCTTCTGATATGAGCGCTTTTTCGAAGCAGCTTTCAAAGCTTGGCATCACGGACGACCGCTGGATACCGGCCGCGGCGCGGTCTGTTTTCCTGAGCTCCTACAGTACGGATGCTGTACTTTATTATGATGGCGAGATACTTGTGAACAGCACACCCTATGAGTTTGACCTGGAAGCGGGGACGCCTCTTGATGAAAAGTACGAGAAATATGCGCTCTCCAGTGCGTACCATTTCAATGACACTGCCGCCTATCTTGCCAGGGTAAACGGGAGTATTCTTGTGGTTACTTACATAGAGGAAGCTTCGTATCGTTCAGAAAATGGATTTGCCCTTTTGCATTATCGCGATGTCACAACTGTTTTCCGGGAAAGCAGGCTTCTTTTTGTGCGCGGAATCCTTGTTTCGCTGGTTCTTGCGGTGATTTTGGGATGCGCACTGACTCTGATTATACGCAGACTTTTTGCGCCGCTTTATCAGTTGAAGGACGCGGCCAATGTCATTGCGGATGGACAGTACGAAGGACGTGTTCTGTTGAAGAGGAACACAGGAAAAAAGGAAGATGAAGTCACGGAAATCGCACTGGCCTTCAATCGCATGGCAGAGAATGTGGACGAACATATCCGGACATTAGCCCAAATGAATGAGAAACAGCGAATGCTGCTCGGCGCGCTTTCCCATGAACTGAAGACACCGATGACCAGCATTCAGGGATATGCGGAGCTGCTGCAGCGCGTTTCGCTTTCCCCGGAACGTCAGGTGTCTGCGCTGAACTATATCGAGCAGGAAAGCCGGCGGCTTTCACGCCTGTCCGTAAAAATGCTTCAATTGATTGACCTGTCGGATGAGTCCGATATTGAATCGAAGGATATTTCCGTTGAAACGCTTTTCTCGAAAGCGAAAGACATCGTTCAGAAACGACTGGAGGAAAAAGAGATTTTGCTGCGATTTATGATTCAGGACGCGCCAAATCAAAACGATGCGGAGCAGTTGGAGCGATCGGGAAGTCAACCGCTGCAAAAGGATTCTTCCCTGATTGTCACCGGAGATGAGGATTTGCTGCTCTCTTTCTTGACCAATCTGATTGACAATGCAAGAAAAGCCAGCCCGCAGGGCAGCACCATTACATTGATTGCTTCCCCGGAAGGGTTGTTTGTTCAGGATGAGGGCTGCGGCGTCGCATCGGAGGAACAGGAAAAGATTCTGGAACCATTTTACATGGCGGATAAAGCCAGAACACGCCGGGAAGGCGGTGCCGGACTGGGACTGGCTTTGTGTGCGCAGATTGCCAGACTGCATGGCGGCAGGATGGAAGTGCAAAGCGTGCCGGGAGAAGGCAGCCGGATTGGGGTGAGGTGGAATGTTTTTCAAACAAAATGAGAGGAAGGGGTTAAACTTTAGAGGGAAGGCTCACCAGATACTTTCTGCCACACGCTGCTGCTTCCTCGGTTTTTTCCGAAACCCGAGGACAATCATCCTCTTCCTTTTCGGCGTAGTGCTCTGTTTTTTGCTGAGCAGCCGTGTCACAGAGGTGGCTGAATATTACGGGACAACCATGCAGGCAGCGGAGCCATTTATCTGGACATTCGGTGATTCTACTGCAATTCTGCTGATTTCTATGCTTCTGATCTTTTTGTTTTCTGATCTGCCGAAGTTGACGCCATTTACGCCGTTTCACCTGATGCGGACAACGAAAAGCCGCTGGCTGATTTCGCAGCTGCTCTATATCATGCTCTGCACAGCGTTGTACATTCTCTTTATTCTGATTGTCACAGTCGTGCTCTGCATGAAATATTCCTACACAGGAGATCTGTGGAGTGAGACGGCGGCCATCCTTGGTTATTCCACTTTAGGCGATCAGCTGAATGTTCCATCTACCGTCAAGGTAATGGAGAGCATTACCCCCATCGGCTGTATGGCGCAGGTTGCGTTGCTGATGTTTGCTTACAGCCTGACGCTTGGATTTCTGATTCTGCCGGGTAATCTGCTGTTCGGGAAAAAGGCAGGGATGTTTTTTGCTCTGCTTTACAGCCTGTATGGATTTCTGCTCGACCCGGATGTATTAGGGAAAATACTGGGGTTTGAGACCTGGGAGCTCTATCGTGTCCGCAGCATTGTCGGCTGGATCAGTCCGCTGAACAATGCGGTCTATGGGATGCATGATTTCGGATATGACAACCTGCCGTCCATCGCGCAGTCTCTGTTGATCTTTGGAGGAATACTGGCAGCTGGAATTATCATTTCCTGGAGGGCGGTGAAAAAATATAATTTTACGTTCCTGGGGACGTGAAAGTGAAATTTGATTCGCCTATAACGTTTACAATTTGGTTACAACTTGGCAAGGACTTGGCAACATCTTTCCTGATATACTGTGATCGTAAGAAGAAAACGTAAGGCAGTTACTGCTGCATTGAAAGGGGAGCATTATGAAAAATAGAAGACGTTACCTTGCCCTGTTGCTTAGCGCAATGTTGTTATCGGGCTGCGCTGCCACACCGGATAGCAGCATTGTGCGGCAGAAGGGAAGCCAGAGTCAGGATAATTACCGTGAGGCGGATGACGGTTCATCTGAAGAGACGGGTGAGACGCAGAATGTTTCTGGAGTTGAAGTATCGTTAGAGGATGAACCGGACACAGGAAGCATTGACCAGGAAGATACCGTTAGCGGTAATGCTGAAAATGTCCTCGCCACCCGCCTTGGCGTGCCGGACACCTACACCGCGACAGCCTCCACATCCGACGGAAGCTTCACTATGACCAGTAACAACGCTATGGTTGAGGTGCCGGATGTCTCACAGGTGCCGGTTTACTCGGTTTCTCAGATGGAATTCACTCAGGAATTTATTGACCTGGTAACAGAAGCTTTTTTCGGAGAGAGCCCGGTTTACGATTATGCTTATTACTATCAGACGACAAAGACAGAGGCATTGGAGAAACTAAATGAGTTGAAGGAGTATCAGGCGGAGGGCAATACAGACCCATACGGTTATATCGAAGCTGCAAGAGAAAGCGGCGCATTTGAGGAGGGGTCTGTCACGGAGGATGATATCTTCAACCTTCAGGAAGAGATTGATGAGTGGGAGCAGGTTTATGCGGAAGCTCCGGAAACGGTGGAAAAGACGGAAGTCACGCCCGGTTTTGGCGTAACCTCTTACGAGGATGAGAATGGAAACACGGTGTACTATGAAGGTTATTTTAACGGATTCGTGGAAACGGAGGACGGCCTTTTTTCCTATATTTTGAAGAGTTCATCCCCTACACCGATGTCGATTAAAATTTCCCGCTATGCTGATAAGGAAGAGCTGGCAGAGAATGTCAGCTGGAAAGAAACCTGCTACGATTCAGAAGCTTATGCTTCCAATGCTTATCGACCAACGCAGGAGAAGTGTGAGGAACTGGCGGGAATCACGGTGGAGGAGGCAATCGCAGTTACAGACACGTATATGGAGCAGCTGGGGCTGTCTGACGAATTCTCTGTGGGCTTCACGACGCATGCGTGGCGGAGCCTGGAGAGTGATCTCTTTACATCATATACGTACACGGCAAGCTACATCGACGGAGGCTGGTACATTGTTTACACACGGACACTCGACGGGATCCCCGTTACCTACGAGATGAAAGAGGGCGGCGGACTGGAATCCATGGAAAGCACGACGGAACCGTGGTGCTATGAATTAGTGACCTTTATTGTGAATGCAGATGGCCTGCAGGAAGCAGAGATTCAGAACCTGTATGAGGTCGGGGAAAAGAAGTACGAGAACGTGGATTTGCTTTCTTTTTCCGAGATAGCGGAAATATTTGAGCAGATGATTGTGATTCAGAATACAGACAGCTACGAGGATTCTGCAAGTCTGGAAATTACAGAAGTCACTCTTGGATATATGCGCATCTATGATCCGGGCGCGGACAGCCGCAGCGGAACGCTTGTGCCGGTGTGGGATTTCTTCGGAAGCGAGGAAACACACAGTACATACGATGGAGTAGAATATACGAGCTATATTGATTATCCGGGCAATAGCTTCCTGACGATTAATGCGGCGGACGGCACGATCATCGACCGCAGTCTGGGGTATTAGTATTCTACGATTTGAGTGACAAATGGGCAGGATAGCGGGTAAGGAATGGCTAAGGAAAAATGAGGCGCTAAGATGGATTTTAACAGAATGCTGCATGAGAAAAAATTTTATCTGGCGGTTCTGCTCTCCGTGGCAGCTATCATAGCTGGAACTACCTGGCCGGAGACGAAAAAAGATTCGCCTCTGGCCAGCGGTACCTTTCTGGAGCTGCTGAACAGCTCCTTGCAGTCGCAGACCGTGCTTTTTGTTCTGCCGCTCGCTGCCGTCCTGCCCTGCGGAGAGGAGTACCTGCGGGAAAGGGATTCCCATTTCCTGCGCTTCCTGATTATTCGTCGGAGCAAAGTGGTTTACTGCTTGGACAAGGTGGTGACGACCACGCTTTCCGGAGCGATTGTCTGGTTTTTGGGGGCATTTTTCGCGGGGCTTTTCTTTTTTTGCTTTTTTTCAGCCGCGAAGCACAGTGGAACTGGCCGATGAGTACGATTTTCGCTTTGTTTGCCACGCTGGGACGCATCCTGCTTTCGGCTTCATCGCTTGCCAGTCTTTCTGCAGTCGCCGGTGCGTTCGGCGGAAGCGTGTATCTGGCGTTTGGCGTTCCGTTCCTTTTATGGTATGCCTGCATCATCCTGCGGGAGCGTTATTTTGAAGCGCTTTACTGCATTGACCCAACGGAATGGATTATGGCAGAAAATGACTGGGGAAGCAACCAGATGGGGCTCTGGATGTTTCTGCTTTTACTCGCGTTATTCTGTGCCGTGCTGCACTGGATGGTGCTGGAATGGAAGCTGAGAGAGATATAAAAGAGAAAGTGTAACTGTGAAAGAAATGATTAATCGCAGGAAAACGAGACAAACAGACCGAAATGGATATGAGAAAAATTTTCGTAAAAGACGCAGGGAAGCAACGGGAGGGAGTGAAAAAATTATGACAGAAATGCCTGCTGAAAGAAAAACGGTACATCTGGATGATGTTCCGGACGATTATATTCAGCTGCGCCATGTGCGAAAATGTTTTGGCGCGGAGGAAGTGTTAAAACCTCTGGATTTTGCAGTGGAACGGGGCAGGACTTACGGTATCTGTGGGAACAATGGCTCCGGAAAAACGGTTCTCATGAAATGCATCTGCGGTTTTCTGCCGGTGACGGAAGGGCAGATCACAGTTGGCGGGAAACGGATCGGTTATGATGTGGATTTTCCGGAAAGCCTTGGTGTGATCATCGAGACACCGGGATTTCTTTCTAATCTAAGCGGGCGGAGAAACCTGGAAATTCTGGCGGATTTGCGTGGACAGATCGGAAGAAAGGAAATCACGTCCGTTCTTATGCGTGTCGGCCTTGATCCGGAATTGAAAAAGCCGGTCGCAAAATATTCACTGGGGATGCGGCAGCGGCTGGGCATTGCGCAGGCGATTATGGAAGAGCCGGAGCTTCTGATCCTCGATGAACCGTTTAACGGTCTTGACCGCCATGGCGTTGCGGAGATTCGCAGACTGCTGCTTGCCCAGAAGCAAAAGGGAAAAACAATCCTGCTTGCGAGTCATAACAGCGAGGATATTCGTATCCTTTGCGACCGGGTGTTTGAGATGGATGGCGGCGTGATGCGGAGAGCCTCGCCATTATAAATCGAGCTTCGCTCGATGGCTCGGCCTTCGTCCATGATTTGCTTCGCAAATCATGGACATGTAATGAGAGAGATTACAGAAAGGATAGAAAATCAGACAGAGGAACGTACCCGTGGAAAGTGCTGAAAGGAAAGAAAGAGGATGCGGTATATGAGTAGCGAGAAAAATACCATACGATACAGGATACTTGCAGCTTTTTTGGCTGTCCTTGTTTTTGATTCAGCCGTAGTATCTTCCTGTTCGATTGCTCTGGCTGAGGAAGCGGTTGTGCTGGAAGGGCAGGAAACAGAAAGCCTCGTCATCGAGCAGAGCTCGATTCAGGATGGCGAGGCTCTCCAAATCGACAGTATTGCAGAGGTGCCGTCCTCTGACATTCCGGATTCTGTTTTGGAATCGATAACCAATCGGGAAAACACGATGCATAATAACGAAACAGGCACGATTGCTTCTGTAGCTGAGGATATGGGAAATGCAGACACTGGAAATTCGGATGCAGGGGCAGAACCTTCACAGATTTCTCTTTCTATTGATGTAAATCATGTGTATGAAGGAATGGAATTATCTTATAAAGAGGGATATGTTCCATCGATAAAAGAAAATACGGTTTCTCTTGTAATTCCATTTGTGGCAGATGCTCCGGTTGAAAATAACCGGCTGACAGTGACGGTGGAAGTGCCTTCTGATTCCCCTCTTGAAAAGGCGGAGTATGAGGAGGAAGTATTTTTAGAGACTTATTTTGTGCCATCTATTGAGGAAAATGCTTCGCATCTGGACGGTACTCTGGAAAACGTGGACGCATACTTGTTTCACGTCGAATTTACGCTTGCGGATGATTACCAGTCAGGGCAGTATCCGGTCACAGTGAAAGCGGTTGCTTATTCTGCTTCCGGTGTGAAATCTGAGATGACCTGCCGAATGACAGTGACCCTGGAATCCGATTCCCGGCAACAGACAGAGAGTGAAACAGAGCCATTTTCAGAAACTGATACAGAAAGCGTTCACAATCCGCAATCGGGATCTGAAACAGAGAGTGAAATGAACCGGGGACCAGAATCAGAGACGGACGCGCTGATTGTTACGGAACCAGAGTCGGAGTTTCAGACAGAATCCGGGTCAGAATCGGAACCCGAAAGGAAGCTAGCACCTGAACCCGAAATGGAAAGTGAAACGGAATCCGAAACGGAGTTGGAAGCTGAAACGACGTATTATTCTTCCGGGAGCAGTTACAGTGGCAGTGCCAGCAGCAGCGCGGTGAAGCACCAGCCGCATATTTTGCTGAAAGAATGCTCACTTAGCGGAGCTTTGCTTCCGGCAGGAGAGCAGATGGATTTTATCACAAGCTTTCAGAATACGAGCGATGACCAGACCGTGTATAGTCTGAAAATCACGGTAAATACAGCAGATGAGAATGTTGCGCTTTCATCCACCTCTTATTATTATGATCAGATTGCCCCGCAGGAAGTGATCACGCTGGAAAACACGATTGCTGCATCAGCTGCGGCTGTGCAAAAAGTTACGACTTTAAGCTATACTTTCGTGTATGAAACTTCGGACGGAACGGCCTTAAGCGATTCGGAAGAACTGTTTTTTGACATCAGCCAGGGAACGCAGGTTTCCATCGAAAATTTCAACCTGTCCGATTACGTGTATTCGCTGGAAACGGTAACGGCGACACTGGAGATCCGCAATACCGGGCGCGGACCGGTTTACAATGTACAGGTATCTTTGGAAGCGGACGGACTGATCGCAACGAACACGGTTTATGCTGGAAACATGGAAGCAGGGACTTCTAACGATGGGACGATTAAGATTTATGTCAGTAATTTAAACGATAAGGATGAATCGTCGCAGGAAACAGAAGCCACCGACACTGCCAATGCTGTTAATGCTGAGACTGCATATGGTTCCACAACAGGGACGCTTACTCTTACCTGGGAGGATGCTTACGGGACAGTTTACACCGATACGCGGGAATTTACCACAACAATCGCAGCACCGCAGGTGGTGGAGCTTTCCGTTGAAGCAGAGGAAGAGAGTGCTTCAAACCAGTGGTGGGCAGTGACGATAGTAATCATGATTCTGTTTTTCCTGCTTCTGATTGCGGTGCTTATTTGGAAACTCACGAAAAAAAGCCGCCAGATGGAGGATTTGCTTGCAGGAATGGAGAACCTTGCCGATTAGAATTGAACTTCACTCGATGGCGAGCTGCCAATTTGAATCACTTTGCGATAGACGCCTTTTATAGGAGATAAAATCGTGAAAAAGAAGGAACAGGGAAAACCATGACGAAACGGAAACCAGGTAAAAGAAAATATCTGCCATTTGTCAGCGCTGTGGTTTTCGTGACTGGCATAGCGGCTGCTCTGATTTTTCTCCTGGCACAGTTTGCACTGGAACAATGGCAGGAACGGCAGACGTATCTTCTTTCTGCCCGCATGCCTTCACAGGAGATCACGACAGAACTGTGTACATCCATGAGCCGTTTTGCCGGCTTTGAAGAACTGTGGACCGTTATGGAATCTGAGGTCACTCTGACAGTAGGAGACTGGCAGATATCCACAACCCTGATGGGAGTCGATCTGGAGACATTTCCATTTACACTGGTTCGCTCTGCCGGAGAAAAGAAGCTTGGTTCTGCGCCGCTTCTTCTGGCTGGGGAAGAAATTTTTAACACTATGACGGATGCAAACGGAACGGCGATTACCACGCGGCAGTCGAAGATTTTAACAGAATCGATGGAAAGCCTGACGGCACAGATTGTATTGGAAGCTTCCAATCTTGCCAGCAGTTCAGGTTCCGCGGGCAATTCGGACGGTTCCGGATATACGTCGGCGGATACAGCGGAATTTCTCGGTCTGGTATCCGGTGACGGCCTCTATATGGATGCGGCTCAGATGCGCACATGGCTCGCTGGTCATGGAAGTTCTGCCTCTGTGCATTTGGTCTGGCTGCAGATAAAAGGAAAGGGTAATGCTGAAACTGCGGAAAAAAGTCTGACGGATGCCGGGTTTCAGGTTGGAATGGAACCCGTTCCGGTTCCTTCCAATAAAGAACTCAAGATCTGCGAAGCTAAAAGCTGCTGCCCCAAAAAGAACATAAATTGCCGTTTTGTTCAGAAAACATTGACAAAAGAATTAAAAAACATATAATTGTTTTGATGGAAGGAGTTGAAAATTCTGAGTCAGTGTAGCAGGAGGTGCTTGAAAGATGGGGATGAATCCAATAAGAAGAGACAATATCATGCAAAATATGGCTCTGGAAACAAATGCATTGGAACATGAAAGAAAACGGGATGCCGGTGAACAAAAGTCAAAAGGAAAACAGCGCGCAGGAAAAATTGCTTTTGTTGTGTTGTTGGCGGTACTGTTTGTGATTGTAGCTGCTTATGTGATATATCATGTATAAATTAATTTTGAACAGAGAAAGGTAACTGTGAAGGTACTGAACAGTTACAACAGAAGATTATCCTGCCAGCAGACTGTTAGCGATCATTCCGATGATAATCAGAATAATGCCGAGAAAGCTGAGCAGGCCGGGAAAGGGATCTCCGAGCACGAGAATGCCTCCGAGCAGTGTAAAAAGTACCTCTCCGCATTGGGTGGCTTCCACAGCGGCCAGCTTTTTCTGATTTTCCTTTACAAGATCCGTCGCGTGGAAGAAAAGAATCGTCGCGATCACTCCGGAAAACAGGGCGACTCCCAGCGACTGGATGATTTGGCCGGCAGCGGGCGGACCGGATTTCACAAACGCGGCTATGGCAGATAAAATCCAGAATGGCGTACTGCAAAGCGTCATGCCAAAAACTCGCTGGAGGGTATCAAATTCTGGAGGGCAAAGCTGCATCATTTTGCGGTTTCCGAGCGGATAGCTAAAGGCCGCGATCAGAATCGGCACAAATGCGGCACAGTTGTTCTGAAACGTCTGGCCTGACATATGCGGCAGTTGGAGAATGGCGACGCCAACGAGAATGAGCGCAGACATCGCCAGATTTTTAAGGGGAATTTTTTTCCCAAACAGAGGTGTCAAAAGGACGCCTGCCACAATTGTGATCTGCCATGAAGCAGCTGTGAGCCAGGATTCTCCATAGACGGATGCCAGCGTCAGAGGCAGATAGAACAGGCCGAAGCCGACCGTACTCCATGCAAGCCAGGGGGCGGGGGTCTTTTGAATGGCAGCACAGACAGGTCTGATCTGGCTGCCTTTTCTGATGAAGAGCAGCAGAGCCAGCATTGGCAGCATAAAGAGGTAGCGCAGGCATGCGCTCCAGAGCCAGTATCCTCCGGCCAGGTTCATGCTTCGGTTGAGCAGAAACGTAAACGCAAAAAAGAACGAAGCTAAAATACCATAACTCATTGCTTTTTTCAAAGATGTCATCTCCCAGTTCGATTTTATTATGTTTCGGACAGTATAACACGCGGCGGGCTAAACGAAAAGGTTCATGGTATTTTTCATTTATAAATGTCCAATCTAAATCGTATTTTATACCAAAATGTCCAGTTTTACAACCGTTTGATTTAGCTATGTAATATGGACTGTTTTCTATAGAAAGGGCGGGGCAGGCCATCACCAGCATCACGATGTCGAGGGCGCTGGAAGCCGGGGAATATGACGCGGTGATCCAGATTACGACGGCGTCACTGGAAGACGGCAGCGCCATGAACGGCGCGAATGTGGAAACAGTATTGATCGTACAGTAGAGATTGTATAGTAGGATATGGGAGCGCTTTTTACAGGAAAGGGAGATGCGTTCATGTTGAAGAAAAAATGAGTATAATCAATGCTCTCTACATTTCGTGCAAAAAAGCCTCCTTGCCAGAAACCGGCAAGGGAGGTTTTTATTTCTAAAATTCAAAAGGGAGCCAGCAGAACCGACTCCCTCAAGTGTACGTCCGCAAACGCACACCCCAATTGATATGTATACTATACCACTACTCGGCAGAATATGCAAGCATCAAATGAAATTCTTTAAAATCGTCATTCGCGATGCCAAATCCGGGTGAATAACAATCGCGGCAACCGCCGGATTAACAGATGCTCTGTATTCATCCGTGATTTTCTCGAAGGAGCGTACAAACGACTTTATCTCTGTCTTTGGCACCTTCAAAAGCTTTAGATAATAGCACATCAGGAGAACATAATCCCCTATTGTTTTGAAATTCACGTACGGAAGACCTATTTCAATTTCCAGACACTGCTTCATTGCCTTTGAAGGATCAATATTGCGGAATCTGGTGTCAAATATTACCGCATTATGTGCAATCGCATTTCTTAAATCCTTCAAAGTATAGATGTACTTATATATCAACTGCCTGTCTGTATCACAAGCAAGATTCAATCCTATTCTTTTGGAAATGTCATCCCTCACATCGTATGTTAAACAGGATAACAAATACCCCAAATCCCCCATAGTTATAATCTCAAATAATGCCCAGATTGGCACTCCCGAATAACCGACGTTATTATAAAAGTGCGTGATTTTGGGATTATTCTTTTTATATGCATAAGCCAGACTGGACTGTAATCTGGTAAAAGGTGCGCAGACAAAAAAATAAAAAAAGTAATGAAAAATGTAACATCGGATGGTATAATGAGTAGAAGATCACTGGCTGCCGGGCGGATACTTTTCCAAACGTGTCCGTCAGCACATTCGGGATAGAAATTATATACAAACATCCGACTGTTACACGAATGGTCGGTTTTGTTTCATGAATGGTTGTGCTGTTCATGAGAAAAAGCAGTATAATGGAAATAAGATGCAGTATTTGTGTGCTTTGGAACAGCGGGGCATTTCACAAGATTCGCGGATTCTATAATATATGAGAAAAATCAGCAGAAAGAGGTTGACAAATGCCATATTTCAGCCATAATTTGACAGACAGACAGACAGACAGACAGACAGACAGACAGACAGACAGATAAGGTAAATCTGTCTGTTTCTGCAACCGTAAACCAAATAAACGTATATACCGAGGCGTATCCCGTCCGTGGGTTTTCCATGGATGGGGTGCGCCTTTTTGCCGTGTAAAACAGGCAGGAAAGGAGTAAACATATGGAAAAAAAGTCAGGCGGTGTGACCATATCGAAACGGACGCTGGCCATTTTACTTATCATTATCGTCCTGCTGGTCGCAGGCGGCGTGATCCTCGGCATGAACTGGGACCGGTGGTTCGGGGACGGGGCTGAAACAACAGAGGCGTTCACGCCGGAGCTGGACCCGGATGCTAGTGACTGGGACGGCAGCGACCTCACGAACGTATCCGGTGACGAGACAGAAAGCGTGGGTATCCAGATCCCGGGATACCCATCCATTACCATCCCGGCGGACGAGGAGACTGTCAGCGTAGCGCTTTTGAACCCGGAAGGGAACCCGTGTTATTTTACGTTCACACTGGTGCTGAAAGATACAGACGAAGTGCTGTATACCTCCGGAATGGTTGCGCCGGGGCAGGCCATCACCAGCATCACGATGTCGAGGGCGCTGGAAGCCGGGGAATATGACGCGGTGATCCAGATCACGACGGCGTCCTTAGAAGACGGTAGCGCCATGAACGGCGCGAATGTGGAAACAGTATTGATTGTACAGTAGGAAAGGCAGCGGGATTTGCTGCATGAAGGAACGCTTTTACGGGAAGGAGAGATGCGTTCATGTTGAAAAGAAAACGAGTATTGGCTGTCCTGCTCAGCCTGAGCCTTGCGGCGGGGAATCTGTCCGGCACGGCTGTCGCGTCTGACCTGACAGGGGCGGAAAGCGTGACCACTATTAATGAAGAAACAGAGGCAGAAACGGCGGCTGCGGTAATCACGGAGACGGAAGCCGTTGAGGAACTGATTGTCCAGACGGAAACGTCAGCAGTGGCAGTATCCGAGACAACGTCTCAGACGGAAACGTCGGCGGCGGCAGAGTCAGAAACGACAGCGCAGTCAGAAACAACAGTGCCGACAGAGTCAGAAACAACGGCCCAGACTGTCGAGGAAACAGAATCCGACGCGGAGACCGAAACAAAGACCGAAACAGATGCAGAAACAGAAGCGATTCAGGAAGAATCCGTGGAAACAGAGACGGAAGCCAGTGAGGAAGAGTCGGAAGAAGACACGGAATCCTCTGAAAAGAATTCTGAAGAGACCGAAACAGAGTCCGAGAGCGAAGCGGGTACCGGCGATTTTACGGTGGCCGGGGGTACCTGCGGGACGGACTACGTGTATGCGGACGGCGTCCTGACGATCCTGACAGGTACCAGGCTGACCATTTCCACGGATGCAGCGACATCGGACCGTATCGTTGTAAAAGAAAATGTGAAAGCGGATCTTGTCCTTGCAGGGGTACATTACATATCGTGACTTCCGGGGAAGGGAACACTGAGGCGTCAGCAAGCCCGCTGGATCTGCGCCTTGCCGGGGAAAGCACGATCACGCTGCAGGATAATACGGAAAATATCCTCGATGCAAGCGCGACGACGGACTGCGGCCCCGGACTCTGGGTTCCGGAGGATCAGAAGCTGACCATCACCGGTACCGGCGAGCTGACTGCGAAAGGCGGCAAGTATTCCGCAGGCATCGGCGGCTATGGCAATGGGACAATCCGAATTGAAGACGGTACGATCACAGCCGTTGGCGGACAGTATGCTGCGGGTATCGGCGGCAGCTACGACGGGACGGATAACAGCAACGGCGGGAATATACAGATCAGCGGCGGCTATGTGAAGGCCACAGCCGGGAGTGGTGCAGACACCATCGGTTCCGGCAGCGGACAGGATCCGGCGAGCGTTACGATTATCGGAGGCTGCTTCGGCGAGGGCGACAGCGTTGAAGGGACAGTCTATGGGTTAAGCGTCGCGGACGGATACTGCGTGACGGAAAACACGGAGGCAGACACAAAGGGAGTATATCCTTATGCCGTAGTGACGGAGCCGGAGACGGAAACCGAAACAGAGACGGAAACGGAAGTGGCAGAATCTGAAACGGAAACCGAGTTGTCAACGGAGGGCGAAATTGAAACTGAAACAGAAACGGAAGCGCTCTGCGACCATGGTAACGACGCGGAGACCTGTAAGGTCTGCAAAGTGGAGGCACTGATCGATGCACTGCCCACTCTGGCAGAACTGATAGCCATGGACACGGACGAACAGAATGAGGTCTATTATCAGGCATCGGACATCTGCGATATTTATTATGATGAGCTGACTGAGGATGAGCAGGATCAGGTATCGAACATTGACAATCTGTGGGATGTGCTGGATTATTTCAGCGGCGGGATTTCTCTGACAGCAAGTTCTTCTGTGACCTATGTAGATGAAAACGGAAGTTCACATACATGTTCCAGCTATTCTTCTGTTACTTCCAGTTCATCAGCTGTGACATGGGGAACATCCGGCAGTACGACCTGGTATGTGGCAAGTGGAACTTTGGAATGTTCGGCTGGGGTTAAAGTATATGGAACAGTATACCTGATTCTTGCAAGCGGATGTACGTTGACTGTTTTGAATGAATTAAACGTAGATTCATCCAGTACCTTGATTATATATGGTGGGACTGCTACGTCCGGTACCCTTGTAGCAAATGGGACAAATCAATACAAAGCAGGAATCGGAAAAGGCGGTACTGTTATAATCAACAGCGGGACTGTGACGGCGACTGGTGGAGATTATAGTGGAGGAATCGGTGGTGACGGCACGATCGAAATCAATGGTGGCACGATAACAGCAACTGCTGGGGAATATGGCGCAGGAATCGGCGGTAATAACTGGGGCACCGGTGGAACCATTACGATTAATGGCGGAACGGTAACAGCAACTGGAGGATATTGGGCTGCTGGCATTGGCAATGGCAGTGGCAATGGAGTGAAAGTTGATGGCTGCATTATTACAATTACAGGAGGATATATAAAGGCGACAGGAGGTCAATACGCACCGGCGGCCATCGGCGCTGGCGCTGGGAATGATAATCAAGCTGAGATCATTATTACCGGCGGTTACTTTGCTGAAGGTGACACATCTGCTAATACGGTTTATGGAGTATCGACACCTGGTTGTTCTGTTGTTAGTAGCGGCAATTCTACTTATCCGTACTATGTTAATGCTTTAACCTATACCGTGACGCTGAATACAAACGGTGGAACGATCAACAGCGGAAATGTGACCAGCTATACTTACGGCAAAGGCGCGACGCTTCCGAGGGATATTACCAATGGCGGCTATACTTTCGTTGGCTGGTATGAGGACAGCAGTTTCAGCGGCAGTGCTGTTACTGAGATTGGTACGGCGGATTACGGGAACAAGACCTACTATGCGAAATGGGCGATGGCGTTTGTCGTGTCGTCTGACGCGACGTGCAGCTATACATATACGAACCATCTGCTGACGATAACCGGTGGTGGAAGCTGCACGATATCCATGAACACGGCCGCAGGGATCACGAGTACGACAACGGACAGGATAAAGGTGACGTCAAGCGATGATGTGACGATCACGATAAACAGCA